>NZ_JAMOFV010000006.1:4580000-4747948 GCF_023656515.1 Clostridium swellfunianum | reverse complement strand
GTATTATGGTGAGTGATTTTAGTGTAATCACCTTAAAATACATGAAAAACACTATGTACTCCCCATAATATTTGACTCTACATAATGTCTCAGGATGTGGGCTGTCAAATGCTTTGCTATTCCAGCCTCCCTTGCAGAGTTCTTCAGCTTTCTGTTGATGTATGAAGGGCAAATGCCTCCTGATTTCGTGCAAAATAGTCTATCTGTATTTTGACCATTTCTCCAAGCCTGTACATAGTCCATTAGGAGTGTTCTTAGCTTAGCATTCATTGGTATGCTCCTGTCTTTGTTTCCTTTTCCACTCTTTACAAGTATGACATTGTTTGTGAAATCAATACAGTTCATAGTCAGATTCACGCATTCGCTGACTCTCAGTCCTGTATAGTATAGAGTCTGAAAAATGAGCCTTATGAGAGGTTCTTTAGTTGCTGAAAATAGAGCTTTGACTTCATCTTCTGTTAGGCTTACCCTTTCTTTATAGTCCAGCTTCACATACGCAACTTCCTTTGCAACATTGTTCTTGCAGTAGTTTTTCTTTGTGCAGAATGTGAGGAAGCTTTTTATAGTGATTAGAAGCCTCCTTCGGCTAGCAGGGGCATAGTTTCTTTCCTCCAGTACATATAGAAGAAATTCCTCTATGTCTTCTACTGTTATCTCATCTACATACACCTCGCCATTGTATTTTGAGTATAGGTACTGTCGAAAAAGCTTCATGTCTTTTCCATAGCTTCGTATAGTTTCTTTGCTTTTTTGCATAGTCAACATATTTTTTTCAAACAACTCATTTGCTTGTATTAGTATCACCTGAATCCTTCCTTTCTCTAGGTGCAATGGGTGATTACTTGTATTTGTCAGGTATGAGATTCCAAAGCTTTTCAAAATTCACTCCGCTTTCCTTTGCCACAGTACTTGCAGCCTTACTCGCCACAGCTCCTTCCAGTATCATCACTATTATTCTTGCTATCAGTATCAATAGTTCCATCTTACATTCCTCCAATTCTTTTTCTTGTTAGTCCATTAGAAATTCCATTATGTATTCATCAAATTCCTTACCAAATTGCCCTATCGGGTAGTACACAGATAGTCCAAAGGAATCATTGCAAATCCAGATTATCTTCAGCATATCTCTTCCATCTACTCTTGTTCTCAATGCAAACTCTGGAATAGACATTGGTATTGTCTTGCTTCCCTGCATTAGTCCGTATTCATCCAAAATATCAACTTTGTCGTTATGTTCTATCACTAGAATTGGTCCGACTTCTTCTAGGCTGTATTCTCTCCATTCATTTCCTACTATTCCTTCAGCTATCTCTTGGAAATATCTTTTCAATTCATCCTTGAATACCTCTGAAATTGTGTTGATTTTTCCTATCTCATCAAAAGTATATATTGTTATCATTTCTTTTCTCCTCTCTATAGTAGGCTTACTGCCCTCATCTTTTCCTCTTTGCTGCTGTTGATATAGAACTTTGCTGTTGTTTCTACACTACTATGACCTGCAAGTTTACTTACAGTTGTCAGGGGTACTCCCTTACTCACAAGCCTTGTACAGAATGTATGTCTTTTATGGAGAGCTCTACATAAGAGGCATTATGTAGAGTCACACATTATGTGGAGTAAACTACATGTTTCCTGAATTTATCTTATTTTTATCATAAAACACTCACCATAATATGGCAATACTTATCTTATCTATAAAAAGAAAGGATGAGTATTATTTTGGATAACTTACAATCTATCAGCAATGCAATTAACTCGGTTGTAAAAATAATGGCAGAACGCGAATATGCCATTTCCACCATCAAAAATCATCGAGGTGTACTTAACAGCCTCCTAAAGTTCATGAAGGAAAAAAACATCACAAAATTAACAGAAGAGGTTGGAATGGATTATATTAAGTGTAAAACTGGCACTAAACTCCAGGGATTCTGGGGGTCTTCCGACCGTAAAACAGGTAGGGTGATGAAACCTGTTCAAAATCTTCTAATCTTTATGGAAACTGGCGAACTATCCTTCTTTATTCGATCACATATACAACCATTTATTTGTCCACCTGGCTTTGAGAAAGAATATAAGCAGTTTCAACAAGAATATCAAGAACGTAATTATGCAGATGCAACTATAGTATGTAACAATAACATAATACATAAACTTCTCACTTTCCTTGATGAAAAAGGTATATCTAATTCAGGCAAGATCACATCAGTTCTTATTTCTAAGTTTTTAGCTAACTATGAAGAATCAAAACCAAAGTATGTAGCCACTGTTGTATATGTGTTGCGTAACTATTTATCTTTCCTGAAGGAAGCAGGATTTATAAAAATAGATATTGCCTCATCTTTACCGCATATAAGAATCCTACGGAATGCCTTTATTCCTTACTCATGGAAAACAGAAGATGTAAAAAAACTATTGTCCATTATTGATAGGGGAGACCCGAAGGGTAAGCGTGACTTTGCAATACTGCTTCTCATTGTTCGTCTTGGTTTAAGAGTTAGTGACATCCGCAGGATGCAGCTTTCCAATTTGAATTGGAGTCGTAAGACAATCAGTATTATAATGCAAAAAACCTGTAAAGCAATAGAGTTGCCGATTCTAGATGATATAGGTTGGGCGCTCATTGATTATCTTAAGAATGGCCGCCCTAGAACAGCGAGTAACAGGATATTTGTCAGACATAGAGCTCCTTTTGATGCCTTCGGCGAAAACGAGTGTTTTCAAAGAGAACTGCGCCGCTACATGGAGGCAGCGGGGATTAATATTCCATCTGGTGTCATTTGTGGTATGCATTCACTAAGAAGCACCTTAGCCAAAAATATGCTTGAAGCGAAAGCTCCTTTGTCAGTAATTTCAGAAACACTGGGCCATCAGAGTATAAACACAACCAGTATCTACATTAAGATAGATATTGAAGGGCTGAGAAAATGTGCCTTAGATCCGGAGGAGGTGTTCCAGTAATGAAAGAAAAATACCAATGGCAAAGCGATATCTCCGATATGCTTATATCTTATCTTAAGGAGAAACGAATGACAGGATTTCGATTTAACCAACAGGAACACTATTTGAAAAGATTCGATGAATACTACTCCAGAAATGGTTACTCAGGCTCACGCCTGACAAAACCCATGCTGAATGAATTTATTTATTCAGCTGTAGAACGTCCATCTAGCTACTACTTGAAAGAACGGCTCATGCACGATTTTGCCTTGTTCCTTACGAAGAATGGATTTCATGAAGTTTATGTGCCTGAAATCAAGTCAGCACCACAGAATCAAGGCACTCACGTACCGTATATATTTACTGAAGAAGAAATGGCACAAATCTTCCATACAATTGACTCTTGGAAGGATTCATTTTATACCAATAGGAGTATTATTGACCCTGTATTCTTTCGACTTCTTTATGGAACTGGCATGAGAATTTCTGAAGCATTAAACCTCCTCATAAGTGATTTCAGTCCTACCGAAGGTATTTTGACTATATATCACGCTAAAAATAATAAAGACCGTATAATCCCTCTTTCTCCCAGCCTAACGGAACGCATCATTGAGCTTAAGGAGAAAATCCATAGATATTCTAATGATAGTGCTTATCTATTTACTACAAAGAACAATAAAAGAATTGATCAGAGCACAATGTACCGTCGCTTTCGCGACTATCTGCAGAATGCAGGTATATCACACACAGATGCAGGACCTAGAGTACATGATTTGAGACATAATTTTGCTGTAAAGTGCCTCAAAGGCTGGGTTCTTTCAGGTGAGGAATTGACCAATCTCCTTCCATATCTTGCAGCATATATGGGGCATTCAGATTTTAGAGGTACACAATATTATCTTAGGCTAACTGCTGATCTGTATCCTAATATCATTAATCGAGTTGAAGCAGACTTTGGTTACGTTATACCGCTAGGTGGTGAGTTTGATGAATAATGCTGATTTTCCAAGATATCTTTCATACTTTTTATCAAAATACCTTCCTGGACAGAAAAATGCGAGTGTACATACTATATCATCGTATCGCGATACTTTTAAACTCTTCTTGGTATTCTGCACAACAAAAAGGTCGATGAGACCTGAGACAATAAGCATGAATCAACTGACAAAGGAACTTGTTGTGGAATATCTTCAATGGCTTGAAGAAAAAAGAGAATGTTCAATTTCAACACGTAACCATAGACTAGCTGTACTACATTCATTTTTTCAATATGTACAAAAGGAAGTTCCTGAAAACTTATTTGAAATACAAAAAATCCTTTCTATTCCAAACAAGAAAAGTCAGAAAGGGTTAGTCCAGTACCTAACGGGTACTGAAATAAGAATTCTGCTACAGCAGCCTGACTCATCTACTTACGAAGGATTTCGGGATATGGTGCTTCTATCAGTTTTGTACGATACTGGTGCAAGAGTTCAAGAACTCACAGAAATTAGGATTAAAGATATACGGCTTTCTGATCCCTCAGTAATTACCTTGCACGGTAAGGGCAATAAGATTCGTCAGGTTCCTTTAATGGGCGGGACATCAGAACTACTTGAAAAATACCTTAAAATAAAAAAGTATCATTTTGGGCTTGCAAAGACAGATAATTACCTTTTCACAAATCAAAAGAACCAGAAGCTATCTAGATGGGGAGTTTCCTATATTTTAAATAAGTATGTGGAGATGGCAAGGGAAAAATCTTTATTTAAAGTTAATTTTCATATAACTCCTCACGTGCTCCGTCATGCAAAAGCCATGCACTTGCTTCAATCAGGAGTAAATCTCATATATATACGTGATTTTCTTGGGCATGCAGATTGCTCTACAACAGAGATATACGCGAGAGCGGACAGTGAAATGAAAAGAAAGGCTATTGAAAATGCATATGTTGATTTAGTCCCCGATGAAATTCCAAGATGGGAGGAAGATGGAGATCTAATGAAGTGGTTGAATGGCTTATGCGAATAGAATAGCTTTTAAGTATTATGGTGAGTGATTTTAGTGTAATCACCTTAAAATACATGAAAAACACTATGTACTCCCCATAATATTTGACTCTACATAATGTCTTTTATGGAGAGCTCTACATAAAAGGCATTCATTTGCAACTCATCTTCTTGAGGGCGGTACTGACTTGAGATTTATACAGGAGTTGCTAGGGCATTCAAGCTCTAAAACCACTGAAATATATACTCATGTTACTCAGAAAAATATTTCAAATATACAAAGTCCTTTAGACAAGCTTGGCACTAGTAGAAATTTTAAGTTATGAGGGGTGGGAGATCTTAAGCTATAGTAATATTTCCCGACATGAACGTCGGGAATACTGCTAAAGTTAGGTATATCCAGACAGTAACAGAAGGAATATTTAAGTTAGATGTAATTTTAGATAAACAGAGTGACAGTTTAAAAGTTTTTTATTTGTTTTTTAAGGACGGACTTGTAAATAAGTGCGAACGGAAGATTATTTATATTAGGTGGTGTATAGAATGCCAAATGGAATTGTTATTTTTGGTGCAAATGGATGTGGCAAAACTACATTAGGATGTGAATTGGCTCGTAAACTAAAAATTAAACATTTAGATGTTGAAGACTATTACTTTGAAGAATCAGAAATTCCTTACTCCAAACCACGCTCTAAAGATACAGTGATTGAATTAATGCTTGTTGATATAGAGAAATGTGATTCATTTGTGCTTTCATCTGTAAAAGGTGATTATGGTGATAAAATTAGTTCTATGTATAAATTAGGTGTATTCCTATCTGTCCCGATTGATATACGTTTAGAACGTGTGAAACGCAGGTCATTAGAACAATATGGAGAACGTGTTTTAGTAGGTGGCGATATGTATGAGCAAGAACAAGGTTTTTTAGAATTTGTTAGAACTCGCAATCTTTCAATTATTGATGAATGGACAAAAACATTAGCTTGTCCAATACTTCATCTTGATGGCACTAAAGCAATTTCAGAAAATATTCAATTAATAATTGAGGGATACAACCGCACAAAATAAGCATAATCAGAAACTGTGTTACCACGCACTTTTCTTTTAATGCGAATTAAATTTAAGGTTAAAAGAATAGACTCAGCTCAAAGTGTAGCGGCTAAAACTACATCTAACAAAACATTCAAGTTCGCTTTGGCTAAACTAGGGTCAAGCCTCTGAAGGAGCCAAAGCACATTCCTTCACCAAGCCAGGTCTGGCTAGGTTCAGGAACGTCTTGAATGCGAGACGTTAGATGTAATTTTAGATTAACAGAGTGGTAGCTTAAAAGTTTTTGTTTATTTTTATAGGGACGCAATTGTAGAAAACTGCAAAGTAAAAATTATTTATATGATTTGCAAACAAATAGTAATTTGTCTATGAGATTTTAATCAAGAATTATATATTTAATGTAGGAGGTTACTAAATGAAGTCTAAAATTAAAATAGGTATTAAAGTAAAAATTTTATTTGGAATAGGAATCGTACTATTAATGTGCTATTTTGCAGGCATATTTTATATTTACAATATTCAAGAGTATAGCCCATATGCTTCTACTGGGGCTGAACTCGATGTTTTAATTCACAGCGTACTGTTTTTGCCTCCAACTGCAATATGCTTGATATTATCTCTCATATTACACATAAAAACAAAAAAGTGAATCTTATTGTCTATTACGAGTATACAAATTCCAATTTGTCTAAATGAACAAATGAGCATAATGTGTGGCTTAGTTAATGCATATTTTTTTATAATGCGAAATTGTAAATTATGACATATAAAAAGTTTGAATAGAAAGTATGTGAAACTAAATGAGAATAATGTTTTTAGGTACTTCAGCGGCAACATCATGTCCGTTGGTCTTTTGTAAATGTAGAGTATGTCAAAGTGCTCGAATAAAGAAAGGAAAAGATTTAAGAAAAAGAGCATCCTTGCTTATAAATGAAGATTTACTTATTGATTTAGGACCTGATGTTGTAACTTCATCTGCTATGTATAATATTGATTTGACCAAGGTCAAATATATCCTACAAACTCATGGACATTCTGACCATTTTGCTGCAGGACACTTAATAACACGTCTTAAAGAGTATGCAACAGAAAATATAGAACGTATTGATTTATTAGCATCTATAGACACCGTAAAGTCTTTAGATAAATGGCTCAAAACTGAGGAATCTAATGCCGATTTGTTTGATTCAAATTGGCTAGATATACTTAGTATGGATATTAAGTATATCGATAATGGGGATTGTATTAAGATAGGTAAATATTTTATTACAGCTATAGAATCTTTACATGATGTTAGTGAGAACTCCTTAATATTTATAATTAGTTCCGATAATAGAAGTATTTTGTATGGAACTGATTTGCTGAGGTTATCCGATAGGGCATGGAATATTTTAAAAAAGTTTAAGCTTGCTTTAGTTATTCTTGATCATACATATGGAGAAGGTTTTAATGCTGGTGGATATCTGGATGCAGGACAAGTTATTGATATTATTAGGAGAATGAAAGAAGAAGAGATTATTGATGAAAACAGTATAGTTTATGCAACACATATATCACACGAGGGTAATGATATTCATGAGGTGATGGAAAAGTTAGCAACAAAAAGTGGCTATCACATCGCTTATGACGGATTAGAGATAAGTTTATAAATTTTCTTTTGTGTTAATTATAAATACTTAACTACACAATATTCATATTATGTGAAGCAAATTTGAATTTTTGATTGGACTCAGCTCAAAGTGTAGAGTCTAAAGCAGCGTATAACAAAATGTTGCCGTTCACCTTGGCTGGTGAACTTTTTTTATGTAGGCATGTGTAAAATTGTGGGTTATAATCAATATATAGGTTATGTACAAAGTTGTCGCCAAGGTATATTTCTTTACCGGTGCAAGCACGCCAAGGGGTATTCCTTAAGGGTCTGGTTCAGAAACGTCGGCAACACGGGAACGTTATCTGAAAGAGTAGTATAATTTCAGAGCAAAATTATAAGTTAAATTACAAAATCAATAGTTATAAAAAAGTAAAAAATAAGTTTGTTAGGATTATTTATATAAGGTGGTGTTAGTTATGGATACAACAGAGTATATCTTTGACCCAGGTAATCCATGGATTTCTCAAGAGTTTATTCTTTATAGAAAAGATTTTGATAAAAAAATAAATGAACTTATATTAATTGAAAATATGTTTGATATAAGCTTAATAAAGGACTATTGTATGCTACTGAATAATGCTTTTAGTTTTCAAGTTCCGTCGAGCAACTTGGATGATACGATAAAATATATACATGATTTAAGTAGAAAACAATACTTTACGGATTCTTTCAAATCATTTTGGAAAGGAAACGAACTTATAGGGTTTTATTGGCTTAACGGAAATATTGTGGATAAACTTGTAGTTAAACCTGATTTTCATCGATTAGGGTATGGTACATACTTATTAACACATGCTTTTAAAAATATTTTCTCAAATAGTGACTACGAATATGCCTCTCTGTCTTGTATGTTACAAAATAAGAATGGGTTGGCCTTTTATCGAATGTATGGATTGGTCGAAGGTATAATTGAATAGTTACACTATGAGCATAATTCAAAGTGTATAAATACTAATAAATATATCTATCTGTTAATCTAAATCTTATGGAAAGTCATTAAAGGTTATATTGTTCCTTCAGATAACAGTGCACTCAAGTTCGCTTTGGCTGCATGTTATTCTAGCCTTCGAAGAAGCCAAAGCACATGTCTCAGCTAACCGAGCCGGAACTTAGAAAAACTAACATAAGAGCTATGTAAGCTTTTCTAAGTTTCTGTAACGCTGAGGCACGTCGTGAGTGGGAGACGTTATGTGCAATCCCATATTGAGAAGGAGGTTTAATCATGGAACTAAGTAGAGAAAAGAAGCGTATTCCAAAAGTATTATATTTTTCTATTGTATCAAGTGTTTTATTGATGCTTATAAATATTTTCAGATGGCGCTTAATTGAAATTATTACAGTGTTCTTAGAACCTTTAGTAGAATTGTTTATTGGCTTGTTGTTTTTGGGAGGAGTGATTTGGAGCATAGTATACTTTATACGAAATGTGCGAAAAGAAAGATTTGGAGTAATTATTCCTTTTGCAATTAGTATAATAACAATACTAATTGTTTGTTTTGTTCCATTTACGAATATAATTCTTGGAAGAGACTTTAACATAAATCTTAAAGACAGAGAAAAGGTTGTTTCTATGATTAAATCAGGTGAGTTAGTGCCTAATGTCTCTTATAACATTTGTGAAGAATGTGTTTGGTGACTGCACATAACAAAATACACCCGTTCGCTGCGCACATTTGACAGCCTAAGATAGGAGCTATCTTAGGCTAGCAAACGTCGTGAGTGCGAGATGTTATACGTAATTTTAGTTAAAAAGAGTGACAGCTTAAAAGGTTTTTGGATTTGGTTTTATTGGGACATAATTATGGGAAAAGACGAAGTAAGTAGTATTTATTTAATCATATAATTGGGGGATATGCAAAATGAGAATATTGGTAATTAACGGCAGTCCACATAAAGGTAATACATGGAGGTTAACCGAGAAAGTAAAAGAACAAATACAAGAAATTGATAATACAGTAGAATTTGAAGAGATACATTTAAGCGAATGGAATGTTCCATTCTGCACAGGTTGTAGCCTGTGCTTTAGGAAAGGACATACTTTTTGTCCTCATAATCAATATGTAGAGCCTATTATGGATAGGATTGGAAAATGCGATGGAGTAATTTTTGCTGTTTCCTGTTTTCAAGGTGCCATTCCCGCTATTGCCAAAAATTTTACCGACCATTTAGCATTTTTGCTTCATCGCCCAAGATACTTTGATAAAAAGGCTTTAATTATTTCCACTACAGGTGGTGTTTCTGCAAATAGTGTTACTCAATCTCTTGCAAATACACTACCAGGATGGGGATTTAATAAATGCTATCAATTGCCGATTGTTGCATTAAGTTGGAATGACTATAAACCATCGGAAAAACACATAAAAAAGGTTTATAAAATTTCGAAGGCATTTTATATAGATTTAAAATCAAGAAAGCTCCACTCTCCCAAAATTGGAGTTTTAATTCCTTTCAACTTATTTCAAGCCATGTGTGAAGAATATGCACCCGGAACAGAATACGAAACACAAGACGGAGTTTTTTGGAAACAGTATGTAGGTATGAGATATGCTTCAGGAATTCCATTGCCAATACATAAAAAAGTGTTTGGAAAACTGGTCTATCGAATTGGAAAATATCTTTCACCAAAAATGATTGTTACATATAAAAAATGAATATTATCTGTTAATGAGTCTTTCGGTATATTTTTAATACGAAATTAATTTAAAGATATATAGATTAGATTCAGCTCAAAGTTTAGTAATTAAAACTACGTATAACAATGCATTCAACTTCGCTTTAGCTTAGTTAGGGTCAAGCCTTCGAGGTAGCCAAAGCACATCCCTTCACCAAGCCAAGTCTGGCTAGGTTTAGGCACGCCGTGAGTGGGAGACGTTATCTAGAATTTTAGGTCTGTGGAAGTTTATGATTACGCACGTAGTGGCCTTTATTTTTATTTACACATAGAATAAGCTCCGAGGATGGAATAGATCGAATTAAGGATTAATCTTTTCAACTAATGTGCGAGTTAATTCACGCATTACGTTATGGGTTTGATTGAGTGGCTATGGTAGCATTAAGTTATGAAATTCAAGGAGGTTATTAAATGACAACGGTTAAACTTAAAATAGCAGAGTTGAGAAAAGATAAGGGAATTGGTCAGCAGGATTTAGCAGATGTATTAGGTGTGTCGTTCCAATCAGTAAGCAAATGGGAGACAGGTACGACTATGCCAGATATTACTTTGCTACCATGCATAGCTGAATACTTTAGTGTTTCAGTTGATGAATTATTAGGTCTTAAACCACTACGCCATAAGGCATACATACCGAGAAATTCAGATAATCGTGATAGCTTTAATGGTAAGACTGATAAACTATATAAGAATAGAAAATACTTTTGGAACGATGACTATCTAAGATTTCTAGTTAAAAATGTTTGGCATGTAGAATCGCCAATAGATGTTATTGAATTCAGGTGTGGTGAGGGTTCATTAGGGATGAAGCTGCTTGAGATTTTACCTGAGGGAAGTACTTATACAGGGGTGGATAACGAATATTTTACAAATAAAGCTAAAGTGAATTTTAAAAACACTGTATTTGATGTAGAGTTTATAACATCAGAAATATATTCTCTCGAAACAGATAAGATGTACGATATGGCTGTCTGTCAAGCCGGATTACGGCATATGAATAGACCTATAGAAGTATTAAGAAGAATGGTGGCTTCTGTTAAGATAGGTGGTCTTGTTGCCTGTGTGGATGTTAACAGGGAATTTGAAAATGATGGATTATACATTGATAATATTAACTATGATTATCTTTGCACAGCCTTTGATTTCCATAAGGTGTGGAAAAAAGAACTGGAGTGCGAAGGAAGAGACTATGCAATCGGAATGCGGCTTCCATTTTATATGCAGCAATTAGGTTTGCATGATATTGATATTCGTATGAACGATAAAGTAATGTATGTAAACCCTGATAGTCAAGATTATGAGGAAAAAGTACAAGATTTTATTGAAATCAATGGATGGGATAAGCCTCTTAACTTATCTGAAAGGGAAAATTTGATTGAATTATTTATGAATAGAGGAATTGACAGGGCTTCCGCTGAATCCTATTTCAATATGCAGTCTAAAATAATAGAGTATTTTAGAAGTATTGAAAGTAGAAAATCATTTTTAAAAGTACAGGGATTGCTAATTACATACGGGAGAAAATAAGCGTTGTTAGTAGATAAGTAATAAGAAACTCCTTTATATTGTAACTACTTAAAAAAATATAAGAGGGGTATCTTACGTATCTAGAGAATAAAAGACCAAAAACATCAGATAACAGTATGTTGCCGTCCGCTTTGGCTGGACGGCTTTTTACATATAGCAGTGTGTAAATATATGGTTTATAATCTATATATAGGTTAGTGGTAGGAAGTCGCCAAGGAACATTCCTTAAGCAAGCGCGGTCGGGCTAAGGTTCATGAATGTCTGCAGCACGAGATGTTATGCGCCATAAGCTTACTGGAAATACTAAATAAAAGGAGAAATAAATTATGAGAGACTGTGTTTTTTGCCGGATAATTAACAAAGAAGAATATGCGGAAATTGTTTATGAGAACGATTATGTCATTTCGTTTTATACCATAACACCAACAACAGATGTCCATGTTTTAGTTGTACCCAAAAAGCATATAGTAAATATTTTAGATATTACTGATAATGATCATATATACATCACAGAAATGCATAAAGCTTTTATTCATATTTCGAAACTGTTAAATATAGATGACTCAGGATTTAGAATTGTAACCAATACAGGTAAACATGGACAACAAGAAGTAATGCATTTACATTATCATTTAATAGGAGGAAGGCAATTGAAATGGGAAATGTAATCAAAAGGAAGGAAATAGAAGAAAAGATTTCTACTTATATTCAAAGTAGATTACATGTTCTGCTCATGATTACGATCATACATTAAGAGTAAAAAAATAGCAATTGAACTCGCACAATCATTTGATATAGATAAAATAGATGGGATTGGTGCTGTAGGCGTTGCTAGGTTATTTGTAATGAGTAGCAAGTATGGTAATAGTATATATTATAATCCAATAGGAAGTACAAATGGATTTGCTGCTCCAAATATCGAATTTAAAAGGGAACATTTTAATATACTAGATAAGTTACATCTAGATAAATCAAAAGAAATAGCTGAAGAGAGACTTCGCTTTATGACTAAATTTTTCATAGCTATGGAATGTGAAATTAAAGCATACGATGTGAATTTTCATATAAATTTATAGTAAATCAAGGAATAGGGCATGCAGTTCCTCAAGATTTGCCTAATAAATTAAATCAATCAATTAAGTTTATATGTAATTTTAGATAAACAGAATGGTAACTCGCAAATTTTCACATGATTTTTTCAAACGCAGATGTAAAACAATATAAATTAGTGGATGAAGCTTGTAATCTATAGATTTTGACTTGGTGGGGGGAGAAGTAAATGAAAAAACTAAATACTTTGGGAGATGAAATAAATAGTGGCTTTAAAGAAAGAAATAGGGCTGCAGGGATAGTGTTAAATGATAAAAATGAAATAATTCTAATGAATTTAACAAATATGTATTTTCATATGTTACCGGGCGGCGGGGTGGATTCAAATGAAAATATACAAGAAGCTTTATATAGAGAGTTAAAAGAAGAAACAGGTGCAAATATTCAAATCATAAGTGAGCTAGGTATAGTTGTTGAAAACTTGCAAGAAAGAAGAATGAAGCAAATTACATATTTTTATCTTACAAAAGTAAGTGGAGAGATTCAAGAACCTAATTTTATGCCAGATGAATTGGAACAAGGGTATAAAGTAGAATGGTACTTAATAGATGAGGCTATAAAAATTCTTGAAAAAGAAAATGAGTACGAAGAATACATAAAGCAAAGAGAATTAATAGCATTAAAAGAAGCAAAAAAATACTTAGATGAAAATAATTAAGACTTCAACTTCACCTTAAAATGTCACAATTCTCTTAGTTCGTTACTATGTTAGAGATTATTCTGTAACAAGTTTAAAGTTATCTGGATAGACTTAATTTAAAGTATTGTGTTTAAAACTACATATAACAATAAATTTCTGTCCAGCTTGGCTTGAGAAGATAGCCAAGCTACACCTGCGACACTAAGCCAAGTCTAGCTAAGTGTCTCGGTGCCGGAAATTCGAAACGTTATACGTAACTTTGTTGATAGAAAGTAATTATATAAAGATTTATATATTAGGAATTATTAATTTAAAACTATAAAAAATAGCGAAGTAAAGATTGATTGTATAAAGGATGGTGAATTAATTTGGAACAAATGCTATTTGAAACAAGATTGGATTTCAGAAATTGGTTAAATAAAAATTGTACCACAAGTAGCGGGATCTGGTTGGTGTTTAGTAAGCATGTAAGTATTAAAACTCTTAAGGCTAGTGAAGCCTTGGAAGAAGCGTTGTGTTTTGGGTGGATTGATGGTCAAATGCAAAGTATAGACGATACAAAGTATTTAAAATATTTTTCATCAAGAAGAAAAGGAAGCAAGTGGTCAGATAAAAATAAAAATCTTGTAAAAGAACTTGAATGTAAAGGAATAATGACTGAATTTGGACGAGCTAAAGTTGAAGAAGCAAAGAAAAACGGAATGTGGGATGCACCTAAACCTGAACCTATAACAGATGATCAGGTGCAAATGTTATCAGAATTAATAAAAGATATTGAACCAGCTTATAGAAATTTTAATTCTATGTCTCCATCTGTTAGGAAAAATTATACTGGACTATATTTTGATGCAAAATCTGATGATGCTAAAAAGAGAAGACTTGAAAAAATTATAGACAGACTCAATTTAAATTTAAAACCAATGTAAGAGAAAAAGTGATTGAATATAATTGTAATCAAAGTATTTTTTATTGATTTAATTTAAAGTGCAATGGTTAAAGCTGCTTATAACAAAAAATTTCCATCCAGCTTGGCTAAGTGCCTCGGTGTCGGAAATTGGAAACGTTATTTGAAATTTCAGGTCTATTAGAGGTTACGTCTACGCATCTAGAGATTTTTTAGAGTTTTAACATAAACATAAGGTGCAATTGTAAAAATTATGAAACAAGTTAGAGGGGGATTATAATGAAAATTTCTGTAAATGAACTATTAAATATTGAAGAATTAGATACAAAAGCCATATTTGAAGGGGATAAGTATCCTTGGGAAGCTCTTACAAAAATTAAGAATTTCATTATTGAATACGCAAAGAATCTGCCAAGCGATTTTGAAAGAATAGAGGAATTTGTGTGGGTTGGCAAAGGGACTACTATCGAAAAAAGTGTTCTTATAAAAGGTCCAGCAATTATCGGTTACAATTGCGAAATCAGGCATTCCGCTTACATTAGAGACAATGTTATCATTGGTAATGATGTTGTAGTTGGAAACTCAACTGAAATTAAAAATTCAATCCTCTTTAATAAAGCGCAGGTTCCCCATTACAATTATGTCGGTGATTCAATATTAGGGTATAAGGCCCATTTGGGGGCAGGTGTAATAACATCCAATTTGAAGTCCGATGGAACATTAGTAAAAGTAAAATATGGTACAGATATTATTGAAACTGGTTTAAGGAAATTTGGTGCAATTGTAGGTGATTTATCGGAAGTAGGATCTAATTCGGTTTTAAACCCAGGGACAATAATAGGAAAAAATAGTATCGTTTATCCATTAAGTTCTGTAAGAGGTTATATTCCAGAGAAGAGTATTTCGAAAAACAATGGTGAAATTGTAGAGAGAAAGCAATTATACACATGTTAATAGAGATTATTCTCAAAAATGATAAAACAACACATTGGGATTAATATTAATCAATGATAGGAAGTTTAGAAAATGAAAATATATATTGTTGGGGCAGTTTCAAGTGGTAAATCCACTCTTGCAAAGAAGTTTTCTGAAAAGTTGAATATTCCTTATAAGTCACTTGATGAAGTTGTACACATACCGGACAAGTCACATCCTTGGGGAAATCGTAAAAGAGAAGAAAAAGAGCGGGACAAGATATTTAGAACAGTAATACAACAGTCAAAATGGATTATTGAAGATGTAGGTAGGCCTTGTTTTGAAGGTGGGCTAAGGGAAGCAGATATAATTGTTTTACTGGATGTTCCAACTAAAATAAGAACTTACAGAATAATTAAGCGTTGGATAAAGCAACGTCTTGGTATAGAAAAGTGTATTTATAAAGCGGATTATAAGATGTTAAAAAGTATGTTCAAATGGTCAAGAAATTATGATACAGGGAAGGATAACTTAAAAGAACGAATAGCAAGATATGAAGAAAAAGTTATTACTTTAAGAAACAATAAAGATATTGATTCATTTTTCAGCCAAAGCATTATCCATCTAGATTAATAGTGATTTATAATAGAAAAAATTAAGAAGCTTAAAAGTAAACTTAGCTCGATGTGTAGTGGCAAAAGCTACGTATAACAAAAAAATTCCGTTCTCATTGCCATGAAAAGATGGACAATGCGCACCTGCGACACTAAGCCAAGGCTGGCTAAGTGTCTCGGCGTCGGAAATTAGGAACGTTAGGCGCAATTATTTAAGTGTTAATGGAGGGTATAGGGAGAAATGGAAAAAGTGAACTATGTCACTGAGGAGCTGAGAAGAGAGATATTAGATTTCTTATACTTTGATGAGATCTATAACGCTATACTAATTGAGCAAATACAAAATAAGGCTAATAAGTACGATGGTTTATATATCAATAAGGGTGACGGAAAAGTAACAGATATATTACATATTAGGAATGATGGCAATTCAGACTTAACTAACTTTTCATACTCATCGGAACAAGGATTAGAAAATATTGCATACCAGATTAAAGCTTCAAATTTCAACAAAATCTTATTAGCTGGAAAACTAGAAGCAGTAAGTAGCTTGCTAAAAGTATTAAACAAAGAAAAATCTATAACACCAAACACTTTTTATAAGCTTGAGGAAGATAAATATAGAACTATAAATATAAAGTTACGAAGTGAAATTAGACGCGCTGCTACAAGTGACTGTGACATAGAGACAGTAAAAAAATTTACTGTGAAATTTTTTGAAGCTGAGACAGCTGAGGATATAGCAGAGGTTACTAATAATAAAAAAATATTAGATAAGATCAAAACAGGGGTTTATATACTTGAATTAGATAAGAATGCAATTGGAATGGCAAGATTTATAGGAAAAACTTCTAATTACGTAGAAATTACTAGTGTATATATTGATGAAAAGTATCGAAGGAATGGTTTTGGCAAAGAACTAATTTTTCATATGATTGAGATAGCAATTAATGAAGGAAGAACTCCAATATTAGCAACATCAATCTCAAATATTGCGGCTATTAAAACATACGAAAATATTGGGTTTGTAAAATATGGAGATTGTGCGTTTGAATTTTTAGATTAGGAGAACTACGCCTAACAAAATGCTCAAGTCCGCTTTGCATGAAAAGACTTCAAAGCACACCTGCGAAGCCAAGTGCAGTCGCTCTAAGTTTCTCGGCGTCTTGAGTACGAAGCGTTAGGTGAAATTAATTATGAAAAGAGAGATGATTTATGATGAATTTAAGAATGCTGTCGCATAAAAACAATAGTTTGTATTATCTTGGTATACTAGTAATAGTAAGTGCGTTATCGTTTTATGGCCTAGAATTTGAGTCTGTCAAGTTTAAGTACTTTTGCTATTTAGGATATTTTATATATTCAGCTTTTTTTATATATTGGATTTATTCTAAGGAAACAATTGGTAGTGATATATTACTTTTAGTTATTGCATCTTTTGTATATCTTGTCTTATTTTTTATTGATGAAATTCTTGCTATCCCATTTATTCTATTGTATATAACTGTAGCGTTTAAGAAGATAAAAATACGTTATATAAAGTTAGTAACCATGACAATGTATACATTAATAGTAGCCATAGGGATTTTTGCTCTAGGTATTAATATTTTGTTTGATGGTTTTTCAAGTGAAAAGATTGAAGACATTTATTATTCTCCGAATGGACAAAGTAAAATTACTGTAATATCAGTTGATCTCGGAGCTACTGGTGGAGGGACAAAGGCTTATATAGAAAAATCATATATGGGGTTACTAAAACTAAAAAGAAAGGTTTTTGTTGGAGGATTTGGAGAAGTACCCACAATCAATTGGGTTAACGATAATTCTGTAAGTATAGATGGAAGAATTATAGAACTTAGATAGTATGAGGATAAAACTACGCCTAACAAAACACATGGGGGGATTTTTGTGAAGAATTTAAAATTATCTCGTAATTTATGGTTATTTTCAGGATTTTGTTTCTTAATATCTTTTATGCTTAACGTATCAGACAAGAAATCAACACCTTCGATTGTTTTAAGTATGATTGCAAGCATTTTAATGTTTATCAATGCTTATATCAATCATAAAAAAATTATAAATAATGATAAGAATAAAACTAATAATGATTAATATAATGAACAATTTTCTTATATCGTCCAACAAATAAATAAATATAAAAAACCTATGCTAAAATAATTTTTAAAGCATAGGTTTTTTATATTTAAGCTGCTTTTATACTAACGTATTTTGCGACAGCTTCTTTATTATGAGTGCTAATTATTAATTGTTAATTGGCTATTAGCCTTAGCTGTATACTCCTTGCCATTAACTACTAAAGTTAGATCTTTATAGGACTCATTGCTGATTACTATGCTTTCCTTAGCTGCAGTAACCTTTAAAAGTGCGTCCCTAAACATAACCTTAAAGGAGAAGGAAGTCCAGTGACCTGGAATAAATGGGTTAAAGTGAAGTTTTCCATCTCTAACTCTCATGCCACCAAAGCCTTGAACTACAGACATCCAAGTTCCAGCCATGCTTGTTGTATGACAGCCATCCTCGGTGTCGTTGTTGTAGTTATCTAGGTCCAGTCTTGAGGTTCTTAAATACATTTCGTAGGCCTTATCCTGCATTCCAAGCTTTGATGCAAGTATTGCGTGAACACAAGGAGATAGGGAGGATTCATGTACTGTTCTAGGCTCATAGAAGTTGAAATTTCTTCTTATTGTAGCTTCATCAAATTTATCTTCCAGGAAGTATAAGCCTTGAAGTACATCAGCTTGCTTTATGAAGCAGGAACGAAGAATTCTGTCCCAAGACCATTTTTGATTTAAAGGTCTATCTGCTGGAGCTAATTCGCTTACAAGTATCTGCTCCTTATCCATATAGCCTTCCTGCTGCAGGAAGATTCCAAGCTCTTCATCAACAGGATAGAACATGTTATCTACTATATCTCTCCACTTAGCTGTTTCTTCAGCGTTAATTTGTAGCTTAGCTTCTAATTTCTTATAGCTTTCTGGTTCATTAGCCTTTAGATAGTCTATAACCTCTAAAGTGTATTCTAATGTCCAAGCTGCCATTCTGTTGGTATACCAGTTATTATTTACATTATTTTCGTATTCATTAGGACCAGTAACACCATGCATTACATATTTGCCTTTTCTAGGTGCAAAATGAACTCTTTCCTCCCAGAAACGAGAAATTTCTGCAAGCACCTCAAAGCCATATTGACCTAGATAAGCTTTATCGCCAGTGTAGTTTACATAGTTGTAGATTGCATAAGCTATGGCACCATTTCTGTGTATTTCTTCAAAGGTGATTTCCCACTCATTATGGCATTCCTCACCGTTCATTGTAACCATTGGATATAGTGCACCTTTTTTAAAGCCAAGCTTTCTTGCGTTTTCTTTAGCTTTTTCAAGCTGCTTATATCTATATACTAAAAGGTTTCTTGCTACCTTTTCCTCAGAGGTTGAAAGGTAGAAGGGAATACAATAAGCTTCTGTATCCCAGTAGGTGCTTCCGCCGTATTTTTCACCGGTGAAGCCCTTTGGACCAATATTTAGTCTTTCATCTTCTCCAGTATAGGTTTGATTTAACTGGAATATATTAAATCTTATACCTTGCTGAGCTTCAGCGTCACCTTCAATAACAATGTCGCTTTCCTTCCATTTAACCTCCCAAGCTTTTTTATGAGCTTCAAACAGCTTGTCAAAGCCAGTTTCATAGGCCTTGCTTAAAATTTCTACAGCTTTTTGCTCTAATTCTTCCTTTTCATAGTCTCTGGAGGTTACATTTGCAGCATACTTGTAAATAACTATTTCTTCGCCTTGAGCAGCATTAACTGTTACAATATTTGAAACATATTTTTCTTTCACATTAGTTTCTATTTCAGCTGAAATACCAGCTCCATTATTAACAATATTAAATTTCATGGCAGAGCAAATGTGGAAATCAAGCTTCTTAGTTTTCATAACTAGAGAAGATATATCTTTAGAAGCACTAATCTTAACCTCATCCCAGAATTTTTCGTCGTAATTGGAGTCTTCATTCATTATGTCTCCATCTAAGTAAGGGGTGATTTTAAGTTCACCGCTGAAATTAACAGGGGTGATAGAATATTTTATTGCTCCAACTTCTTTGTAAACTGAGCTTAAAAACCTCTTTGCATTTACTTTAACTTCATTTCCATTAGCTAGTACTGCAGTGAAGGAACGCTCTAAATATGCTTCCTTCATATTAAGTATTCTTTTAAAATCCTTAACTTCAGCCTTAGCTAAGTCTAAGGTTTCACCATTTATCTCTATATTTATTCCTATCCAGTTAGTTGAATTTAAAACTTTTGCAAAGTACTCTGGATAGCCGTTTTTCCACCAGCCAACTCTGGTCTTGTCTGGATAATAAACACCAGCCAGGTAGCTTCCTTGAAGAGAATCACCACTGTAGGTTTCTTCAAAATTAGCTCTTTGACCCATATGTCCGTTTCCAAGGCTGCAGATGCTTTCAGCTACTCTATTTTCATTTGGATTAAAACCTTCCTCTATTACCAGCCATTCATCAATTTTAAAACATTGCTTCATAGATATATCTCCTTTTCTAGAAAATTAACTTACTTTTATCTTCTATATTATATATAATGCAATAAAGTTCTTATATTAATGCTGTCACAAAATACCCAATCTTCAAGGGTTTTTGGGACACCATTAATGTATTAGAACTTTTGCATTATATATTAGTCAAATAGATTATACGGAAAATTATTATGCAAGCGTTTGCCTAATAATTTAAAATTAAAGGTTAGCAAGCGCAGCTAACCTAAAGTTTAAGCTTATCTAAGGTCATTCCTTCAAAGCCAGGAATTACAGTATTAGCTTTTTGAAGGATGTCAGCGGAACCAATTCCAACGCTGTACATTCCTGCATTTATTGCAGCTTCAATACCTGCCTGTGCGTCCTCAAATACAACACATTCTTTTGGGTCTACACCTAACTCCTCAGCACCTTTAAGGAAAACTTCAGGATTTGGTTTTGCATGAGTTATTTTTGTTCCATCTATAACAGCGTCAAAATACTCAACAATTCCTACATTATTAAGGATAGTCATAGCGTTTTTACTTACAGAGCCAAGAGAAATTTTTATGCCATTATCCTTAAGCTCCCTAAGAAAATCTAAAACACCTGGAAGTATTTCAGAGGAATCCATTTTTGAGATATACTCTACATACCAAGCATTTTTCTTTGCAGCATAGGCTTCCATTGCTGAATCATCAGCAGAAATTTCGCCAAGCTCTAGGAGTATTTCTAAAGATTTCATTCTGCTTACTCCCTTTAGCCTTTCATTATCTTCTTCAGTAAATTCAAAGCCAAGTTCATTAGCAAGTCTCTTCCATGCTAAATAGTGATATTTAGCAGTATCTACTATAACGCCGTCTAAGTCAAATAGACAAGCCTTGATTTCGTTCATTGAGTTCTCCTTTCAATCAAGTTACCGGAGAGCTTAAGCAGGCCTGCACTAATTGCAAACTGCTTATTAAAATCCAATAGGATTTTAACCTCTATAAAAGTAACAAGAAATGGCGATTTTACAGTTGTGCTAACGTGTGCATATAATCTTGCTACTAGTATATCACATAATTTTAAAAAGGTTAATAGAAAAATAAAGAATACAAATATTTTTAATAGTGATATAATTTAATTACTAAATCAAAGAAAGGTTGATGTAAGTGGAGATTATTAAATTTCAACAGTTTAGAGATAAAATTGTAGATAATATAGGCAAAGTAATAGTAGGAAAAAAAGATAAAGTAGAAAAGATAGTAGTTTCTTTTATATGTTCAGGTCATGTGCTTTTAGAGGACGTGCCTGGGCTTGGCAAAACAAAGCTTGCAAAAGCTCTTTCCAAATCAATGAACTGCAGTTTTAAGAGAATACAGTTTACTCCAGACCTCCTGCCTTCAGATTTAACAGGAATATATTTTTATAATCAAAAAAATGGTGAATTTGAATTTAGAAAAGGACCTTTATTAAGCCAAATTGTATTGGCTGATGAAATAAATAGAGCTACTCCAAGAACTCAGTCAGCACTTTTAGAGTGTATGGAGGAGAGACAAATAACTGTAGAGGGTGAAACTATTAAATTAAATAAGCCTTTCTTTGTTATCGCCACTCAAAACCCAGTAGAGCAGTTTGGAACCTTTCCACTGCCAGAAGCACAGCTTGATAGATTTTTCATGAGAATTAGCATGGGATATCCTGAATTTTCTGAGGAAAAGGATATTCTAGATAGATATATGGAAAAGGATCCACTAGAGGAGCTTCAGGCTGCAGTAACTATGGAAGAAATAGAATATGTTCAAAACAACTTCACAAAAATTCACGTGAGCAATGAAATCAAGAATTATATACTAGAGCTTGTAAGTGCTACGAGAAAGCATAAAAATATTGAGCTTGGCTGTAGTCCAAGAGCTTCATTAAATCTTATGAAGGGAAGTCAGGCTTTGGCAGCTGTACGGGGTAGAGATTATGTAATACCTGAGGACATAAAGGAGATGGCTGTTCCAATTTTAAGCCACAGACTTATTTTAAGAAATGATGTAAGCGGACTTATGGATAAGCCTGAGGATATTGTAGCTGATATACTAAATACTGTTAATTCACCTCTGGAAGAGATATAGTAAGACCTTAAAAGCTTTGTTTTAAAGCATAGGGCATATAGAATGGAGGTTTCAATGTTAGGTTATTTTGCATTTATTACAATGCTTATAGTTCTGCTTGCTTTAGCTGAATACACGAGAAGAAAGGGCTTTGACAAGCTTACTATATTCAGAGAGAGTGACAGGTTGGCGGTTAACGAAGGCGAAGAATTTAAAATAACAATAAATATAGAAAACAACAAGTGGCTGCCTATATCCTTTCTGCTGCTTAAGGAAAAAACACCTGGAAACATTGAGTTTAGTCTTGATGAAAGCTTTAATAAGTATACAGAGTTTAACTATCATATTACCAGATACAACATAAAGTGGTTTGAGAGAATAAAACGAAGCTACTCATATAAAGCACACAAGCGGGGCACTTATTTGCTGAAGGAAATTGAAGTATCAATAGGAGATATCTTTGGCTTCTTTTCAAATGATACTCAAATTTATGATTATCTTGAGCTCTTAGTCTATCCAAAGCTTGTTGATTTAAAAAATATTCAGTTTGCTACAACAAGCTTGTATGGAGATAGCATAATCAAGAGATGGATATACAAAGACCCTTTGTATATCAAGGGGATAAGAGAATATAGCATTGAGGATAGAATGAAGGACATTCACTGGAAGTCAAGCTTGAAGATGAATAAGCTTATGGTAAAGGACTATGATTATACCTCGGAAATGGAGCTTGTTATAATTGTGGACGTTCAATGCGGGGAGCTTTATTGGCAAAGCATAATACCAAAGGATATTGAAAGAGGAATCAGTGTGGGTGCCTCCGTAGCTAGACAAGCTATAAAGGAAGGCATACCTACTGGTATGGTTACAAATTCACAATTAACTTATTATGGAGATTCCTTCAGCAACAATGTAAGACCTGCACTAAACTCTTTAAAGGCTATTCTAGAGCTTTGTGCAAGAATAGACTATACTCCAAGGCTGAGCTTTAGTGAGTTTTTAAAGCAGGAGGCTAAGTATTTTACAAGAAACCGTACTTACTTAGTAGTAACCTCCTATTTAGGTTCAGAGGCTGCAGCACTGCTTTCAAAGCTGAGAAAAATGGGCTTTTTAATAAAGCTTTTAGACGTATCCTCTAAGAGTGATTTACCTCATATTGACGGCATTGAAAAAGCAGTTTATAAGGAGGTTGTGTAAGGTGAGCTGGTACAGACAAATTAAAACCTTTTATACAATAAGTATAAATATGTTTTTCTTCATAATTTGGGGAATAATAAGCAGCATCTTTTTAGCTAACAAGCTGGATTACAGGCTATATTTTGTTTCCTTGGCAGCTGCATTTTTGCTTCAATTGATAATGAACAGGTATGAGGATAAAGCTTGGCTAAAGGCCCTGCCAGCCTTAGCTGGAATTGCACTTACCTTTACAATCAGCAGGGGAATGCATTTCATTTTAAATAGTGTATTTATTGTTTTTATACTATATGTAACTAATAAAATGGAGAATGAGGATGTAAATTATGATGCCTATAAGGCTAGAGCAAAAAATACCCTTATTTTGATTTTGTTTATGGGAGCCTTACTTCCCTTAGTTGATATAGCTTTAAGCAAAAGCATTTTAAAATTTTACATCATGTATTTGATATCAAATGTTGTGGTTATGAGAGAAGCAAGGAGCTATTACTATAAGGTTAGAAATCCAAGAAGCTTTACCTTTAATGTGTTTATTTCGGTGGCTATACTGGCGCTTTCTATAGACATAGTATTTGAAAAGCTGCTTATAGTTATTAAATATATAATGTCTATTATAGGAGCAGCTGCTACTGCCTTAATAGATCTTATTGGTTTGATTCTGGCAAAGCCTTTACTATATGGCATAGCTAAGCTTAAAGCTCGTCTTCTAAAAACCATGGGAGATTCAAATATATCAGATATGTTGAACATGCAAGCAAGAAAAAAAGGTGACGTAGCCTTTGAAGTGGCTTGGGAGGATTCAACAGCCCAGATGTGGCTTTATAATGTTGCTAGAATTGTGGTAATAATAGTAGTTTTAATAGCTTTGTTTGTAATTATTTCAAAGTTCGTAAGCCTATATGGCAACAAGGAGACAGCTCTTGAAGAGAAAAGAGAAAAGATAAAAAGGGAAAAAAGCAGTAGACGAAGCGCTATTACTAGGTTTATCAAAAACCTTATAAAGCCAGGCACAATAAGAGAGCAAATACTAAATGTATATAAAAAATTTGAAGAAAAGACCTTTGAAAAAGGTATTTTTAAAAGACCTATGACAGCTAAACAGCTTGAGAATATAACTAAAGCCTATGTTGAAAATACAAATGGATTAAATCTTATGACAGACATATACAACGAGGCTAAGTTTTCAACTCATGAGGTATCAGAATCAGAACTTAAGGATATCAAGGAAAGCTTTGATAAATTAAAAAAACAGCTGTAGATTATAGAATTTAAACATTAATTTAGCATGTTGTCCTAGTTGCGTCTCTAATCACCGCGAGAAGGTATAAAATATGCATTATGAGCAGCTCGCTTCACATGAAGTTCTAAGGCTCGGAGTCGGCATAAAACCAAGTGTTTTCCACTGGGCAACTAAAGAGCGCTCGTTCCCACTCGCAAGTTGCCCGTTAAAAGCCATTTAGGCTTTTAACCTCCTTCTTCAAACAAACGAACAACACTAAGGTTTTATGCCGACTCCTTTGCCAAGAACTTCTAGTTATTTGCTCAATGCTCATTTCACATATTTTATACCTTCTCGCTAGGTTAGGTTTCAACTATCACAACAGGTTAAATTATTGATAATTAGGCTATGTTTAATAACTCTGTTGAAGTAAGCAGGTTATTTGGTCTCGTAGAAAACATTGAGCGAACATCAATAAGACTTGACTGCTTTTATGTAATTCTGCGTTAAAAAATTTTTACTGTTTGAGCGAAGCGAGTTTAAAAATTTTAGCAGAGTTATATAAAAGAAGTCTTAGTCTTATATGTGCAGCGAACGCTTTCCTAGAGAACAAATAACCTGCGTGAATTCAACAGAGTTATTAAACTTAGCCAATAATTAAAACCTATGGGAGCCATTGGCTCTTATTTTTTTGCATAAAAACAAAGCCATTTGCTAACCATAAACAGTGTCTATACGAGAGGAGCATAACAATTTATAATTGTTGCGTACTTGTGAGGAATACAGGAGGATCATTATGAGAAGCAAGGAATATATGAGAAAAATATATAGAAGATTTGCAGACTTTGTTTCTATTGCAGCAGCCAGAGAGCTGGAGTATTTTGTTATGGATTCAAAGTTTACTTCAAGCTTTAACTATAGAACAAAAAAGATGATAGAAGAGATAAAACAAGAGAAAAATGATGATATAGAATTCAGCATTTTATTTAACACAGATGGTGAAATTGCTCTAATTGACGCCAATATAATAGGTCGATATATAGGGAACAACTACAATGTAACTATAGAACAGTACTATAAGAACGCTTCCCTGAATAAAATAATTAGAGATGTTATAAATGGCAGTGAAAAGTCACAAAAAGATTTTATAACAGTGTCTTATTCAATTTTATATCATACTATAGACACTATCTACAGCGAAATAAGATGCAAAAAGGATATTGTGGATAATTATAAGAGAGACTACCTGTTGACAAATTATGAGGAAGACGATATCGGAGCTGTTATTGCCTGTGTATTAATTATAGAAGATATTTGTAGATACATAGGAATTAGAGAAAATTTAGTGCTGCAGGCAGTAAATGAAGCTGTTTTCAAAAAGAAAATATAGTCATTTTTGCTATATTTTCGACACAATTATAAGCTTTATGCCAACTTTAAAGCAAAAAATAATAACATCTAGTAGAATAGCTGACAGCATAGTGGAATCTTTGTCATAATATTGAGATAAAAAAATATAAAGCACATCTACCATACGACAATATTCTCATGTGCATAATGTTAATATTGTGATAAAGAAAATCTCAGGGGGTGAAGAACTGTTCTGTAGCGCTATTTTTAAGATAGTTAAAAAATTATCCACAACTGTTAACAACAATTGTTAACTTTGTGGACAAGTTGGCGAGCTATAGACAGAGTTATATGATGATAGTAGAAAGCATGGTAAGAAACGAAATTTGTGAAGACATGAGAAAAAACTATTTTTACAGACTAACCAAAGATAAGGTTTCTTTAGATTTAGGTTCAGATGCTATGGAAGTTCAGTCCTATGGCATTGAGATAGAAAGACAAGATATATTAAATAATTCGATAATTAACATAGAGCGTGACAGCGTGAAAAGCATAAGCCCACACAGACACAAGGTTCACAGCCTCCTAAAGCTTTTATATGATCACTGCGTATCTCCTGTTCATCTTGTAGATGTTTTAGGTGATTATATAGATGAATACATAGTAGACTTTGATGAAGCTTTAAAAGAAATATCAGCTTACTAAAAGAGGAATCGGATTCCTCTTTTTTTTATTCTTCAAATATTATTTTCCACACCGCACTAGTTCTTTATCCCCAGCCGCCGTTAGGTTTGCAAATAATAATGCCAACTAGATATCTTCTTATCAAGATATCGCGATATCACGAAAAGAAGATATCTTGATTTCATGATAAATTTTTAAGTAACTCAACATATACAACTCTTGGCGAAATAGGTTTATATAGAATAATAGATACCTATGAAGTTTAAGATATTGCAAAAGCTGCGCAAAATAATAAGAAGTATTAATCAGAACCCGCAGGGCATTGTATAGGACTATAGAACTAATAAGACATAAACTCACAGAACGTTTTGGATATCATTATGATTATTTCAGAATCGCAGATAGCATGCCTATATATGTTTGTAAGTTTGGTAGAGCAAGGTTTCAAAAGACGTATTAATATTGTGTGTTTTTTAGATAAGCCTTGCTAATAAAGTAAACACATAGAAGAATTGTCGAAATTGCAAATAAGTAATTTGAGCTTTGACCTAACTTATTTATTATCAAATTAACCATATTTTCTGAAGCCTCTTTTTCTTTATTATAATCATAAGCAGCTTGAGCTTCACTTATTTTATATATAAAATTCCAATTATTTTTTCCGTCATAATGCCTAATTAAAAGGTTTTCTGTTTCAGGTTTATTATACTTATAATGTATATATGATCCTTGAAGTCCTTTAGTTATTTGAATATAATACAATCCATTATTATTATGCTTATTAAATTCATCAACCAATTGAGTGATTTCATTCTGAGTATTTTCATCAATGGATATCATATTTTTTATTTTTCTTTCTATACTATCAATCATATATATTGAAGTACTCTTATCATATCTGTTTATAAAGCTATTGACTACGGCAGCTGACTTAAATATGCTGGCAACAATAAATACAAATGTAGCAAATTTTATAAGCAGCTTTATAAGTTTTTCTTGCCTTTTAAGTATAGATTTCAATTCATTTTTAACAGACTTTTCGTTTCCGAAATTTGACATTGCTCTATCAATGCTTTGTTCCTCTGTTAATCCTTGTTTCTTTAAATCTTCTACTTCATCATATAAATGATTCTTAGTTTCTTCTTTCATAATTATTATTTCTTCGTTTTCCAGATCAAAGTTCTTGTAGATTTTGTTAATATAGTCATCAATCCTCTTCATATTGCCTTCCCCCCATAAAATTATCCAAAATTTTTTTTAGAGAACCCCACTCTAAAGAATTTTTCATTAAGCTTTCCTTTCCATCATCGGTAATGGAGTAATATCTTCTTCTCCCTCCGTTTGTTCCCTGATTATCGCTCCAATACCCTTTAAGAAACCCTTTCTTTTCCAACCTTTTTAATGAAACATAAAGTGTTGCTTCTTTAATCTCAAATTCTGCATTTGATTTTTCTTTTATTTTTTTCATAATCAAATATCCGTACATATCTTCGTAATACAATGTTGATAAGACAATTGAGTCAATATACCCTTTTAGAACTTCTTTATCGAATTCCACTTTAAAACTCCTTTAATTTTATTATGCACATTTATATTATATTACATATTACTATATAATATAAAGTAGCATACCTATATTTTGCAAAGTAATATTATCTCATTATAACTAATTCAAATAATTAAAAGTCTTTCAATGATATGTATTAAGACCGTTTAGAACACGAATTAGTAACTGCTTATATGAGTATACGCCAGTAATATATAAGAGTGCATTGTATCGTAACTAAGAAGATTATAATTAATTAGTTATTGATAATTTTTGAGCGGCTATGTATATTACTTCATACAGACTTGAACTAGAGATAAGTGGTTACTAAGTTTATAGGAATATAAATGAATATAATACATATATTTGCATGGAATTATTTGTATGATAAAATAAGATTGTATAAAATATAAGAAAGGAGACAAATTTGTATAAATTTTAAATTCAAATAAAATATGATGGGGGATTAATTTATGAAAAGATTTAAAAAAATAGTGACATATGTTTTGTTGGCTACAGTTATTATTATTTCAGGAGATATAACTAAGGTATCTGCAGCAAGTAAATATCAAGAGTTTGTAAAAGATAGTACGGGTAAACTAGTACATATTAGCCAGATAGAAAAACAAACAAATTATATCTATAGGGATAATTCTTTAGAAAGTGAAATTGCTTTAAAAAAGATTGAAGCGATTAGAGTTAATAATTCATCAATAACACCCGCTTTTATAACACCTTATGCAACAGATCCTGGTAATGGCGGTGGTGGAATTAATGTTGGTATTGCATGGGCTTATACTGCAAATAATAGAACAGATGTTAATTGTTATGGTTATGCTGGAAATTTTGGTTTTGCACTAAACCCTGGTGAGGTTAAAGGTTATAAATTTTCTTCCGGTTTACCAGTTAAAACTATTGCTAACTATATTATGTATGATATGCAGTCAGCGGGGAGAAGTGCAAGGATAATAAATCAAGCTGATGTAATATATAGTAACGAATATAGAATAGCTATTAGAACAGGGGAAAATACAAAACATTGGGATTATCATGTCGTAATGCAATGTAGCGACGCTGGTTGGTGTGATAAACCAGGACAAGCCCCTTCCAGATATCTTGGTCAAATTAATCCGAGTACGTATAGCTGGGATTTTAAATATAACAACGGTACGGTGGAAAAAAACTTCTATAATAGTGAAACTATATACTTAGCAGTATCAAAATTCTAACGCATAATCCTACTATATATATGATTAGAAAAAACTCTTCATGAGAAATAAACTCTAGCAAAGTTATTAAAGTTACTATGAAAAGCCCGTTATTATTTCTAATTTTCTTAAAAGATTAGAGATGATAATGGGCTTTATTTTCGTTTAAAGTTGCTGCAGGTCAGAATAAACTCATAATAATGAGGAACTAATAATTCATCTACAAGATTACAGATAACTATTTAGGCATTGAATAAATAAAAAGATGTATAGGACCAGCTAGAAGTAGTCAATGCTTTTTTAAATAACAATATTACAAATTATATTCTTATAAAAGAGCATGACAAAAAACTATTGCTAAATATGAATAATAGACAAATATGGTACTTGCTTTAGTGTAACTTAAAATGCTTTACGTTCTTGATTATTTAAGTACATTGGACTGTGTATTTTAGGAGAGCGTAGCTCGTATTCCTTTTGAAGATTATTTATTTGTTGGTCTAATGCTTTAATCATAGATATGTTGGCTAGTATCCTAACAGACAGAGCATCGAAGGAATTTCTATAATAACAGCATCAGCTTCAGCATTATTTAGTTTTTTAAATGTATATTATACTTATGACAGTTCGGACAACCTTGTTTCTATGAATTTAAATGGTGTAGAATATTACTATATAAGAAATGCTCAAGGAGATATAATAGGTTTATTCAATAAGAATGGAGCTACAGGTGCTTCTTATACCTATGACTCTTGGGGTAAGTTAATCAGCATTAAAGATGGTAGTGGTACTGATATAACCAATAATACATCAAGTGTAGGATATAAGAACCCTTACAGATATAGAGGGTATAGGTATGATACTTTTTATCGTAGTTCAAGAATTATGGCAAGAATATAAACCTAAAAAGGATATTGACTTAATAATACAAAAGAATAGGAATAAATCTTTAGTAAATAACAAGTTTATGATACAATAATTGCAATAAGTTGCAATGTGAAAGGGGTAATTTCATAATGTTGCCACAAAGAAAAAGATATACTTATGATGAATTTTTAGAAATTACTAAAGATATAGATCGAGCAGAATTTATTGATGGTGAAATAATTATGCAAGCTACGCCTACGGCTCAGCATCAAAGCATAGTGTTAAATATTGCAAGTGAATTTAGAAGCTTCTTCTTAGGCAAAAGTTGCAAGCCGTTTATAGCTCCTTTTGATATAATTCTTCAAGATGGGACTGAAGAGATAAAGAGAGTGCAGCCAGATATAAGTATAATATGTGAACACAATCTAATCAATGAAAATCAGTTTAAAGGAGTACCAAGTCTTATTGTGGAGGTGGTTTCACCTTCAAACGCATCTGATGATTATGTTAAGAAGTTAAATCTGTATATGAAATTTGGAGTAGAGGAATATTGGATCGTAAGCCCCAAAAATAGGACGGTCCAAATATTTAATTTAGAAAACGGAGTGTATGGAGAGCCTAAAATATATTTTGAAAAGGATATTGTTAAATCAAGTATCTTTGAAGATTTATCTATAGGGCTTAAAAGTATTTTTGAATAAGGCAGCTTAAGGGCTTATCTCTGGAAATTTTAATTACCTGAGATAAGCTTTTTATCTTACAGTAGTATTTGGGGTGTTTTTGCCAAGAATAGCAACACTTAAGCTAAGTTAAATAAAGCTATAAAATGTTAACCGTCCCTAAAATTATTTAAACCTAAAAGAAAAAAATTAGGGCAAATAAGGATAGTAAATGTTAACCGTCCCTAAAATAAAACCTAAAACTATGATAAAATATAAGTACGAGTCGCAATAAAAACGGAAGCTGTATTTCTAAATATACAGCCTAAAAATCATTGCATTAGCAAGTTTGACTACTAGGACTAACTAGATATCTTCTTATCAAGATATCGCGATATCACGAAAAGAAGATATCTTGATTTCATGATAAATTTTTATATGGTTTTATTTACAAGCCAATCGGTTAAAATATTTTATGTGCAGCTAGAAGCGGCATAGGCTGGGGATAAGGCACTAAGTTCTTTATCCCGCAGCCTGAGGCATTTTTACTGTGCGCTACACTTAAAGGGGGGAGATAAATGATTATCGGGGTTGGAGTAGATATTGTTGAGATTAGAAGAATAGTAGAAGCTATAGAGAGAAACGAAAACTTTATAGATAAGCTTTTTGATAAAGAAGAAATTGAGTATTTAAGGAGCAGGGGAATGAGGCCGGAGTATGTTGCTGGAAGATTTGCAGCAAAGGAGGCTGTGTCAAAAGCTCTTGGTACTGGAATTAGAGGCTTTAGTTTTAAAGATATAGTAATAGATAGAACAGCACTTGGAAAACCTATTGTTGTACTAAAAGGAAAGGCTAAGCTTTTAGCGCAAAAAAATGGTAATTACAAAATACATATAAGCATTTCACATGGACAGGATAGTGCAATTGCCTATGCTGTTTTAGAAAGCGTTGGAGATGAGGAAAAAAATTATGAAGCTGGCAACAGGAATGGTAATGAAGGAAATAGATAATTACTGCATAGGAGATTTAAAGCTGCCAGGTATTGTTTTGATGGAGAATGCAGCTCTTAAGGTTGTTGGTAATCTTGATTTGAAAAATATTAACTGCTTTGCTGTAGTTTGTGGAAAGGGCAATAACGGAGGAGATGGCTTTGCAATTGCAAGACATCTAGTAGTATTAGAAAAAAAGGTAGAAGTTTTTTTAATTGGCACAAAGGAAGGCATGAGTGAGGACTGCTTAACCAACTATAATATACTTTTAAATATGGGTGTAAATATTACAAAAATAAATAATGTTGAGGATGTAAATGAGCTTAGAGATGCCGCTGCAAGATGTGAAGTAACAATAGATGCTTTGTTTGGAACAGGACTAAGCAAAAATGTTGACGGAATATATGATATGGTTATTTCTGTGATAAATGAAAACAGCAGCTATATCCTATCGGTAGATGTGCCTTCAGGCTTTAACAGCGATACGGGAAAAATTATGGGTAATTCCATTAAGGCAAATAAAACTGTCACCTTTCAGCTTTATAAAAAGGGCTTTTTAAGCTATGGCAGCGATAAATATACAGGTGAGGTAATTGTTGAAGCCATTGGTGTTCCGCAGTGGGTTGTAGATAAGTTTCATGAGAATGAATTTATAGTAGATAGACAAATGGTAAAAGAAAAGCTTCAGGTTAGGGATAAGTATGCTCATAAGGGCGACTACGGAAGAGTTTTGATTGCTGCAGGTTCAAAGGGCTTTACCGGTGCGGCTTATATATGTGCAGAATCTGCCGTAAGAAGCGGTGCAGGGCTTGTTACTTTATGCTGCAGCGAAGATATTCAGCCTGTATTAAGCGCTAAATTAGTTGAAGCAATGACTATAACCTTTAAGGAAAGAAACAGATTGAAAGAAGCTGTTGAAAAATGCAGCGCTATTGCAATTGGGCCAGGAATGGGAAACAATGAAGAAACCCTTGAGGGTGTTAGATATGCTCTTAAAAATTCCTCATGTCCTGTAGTGATTGATGCAGATGGCATAAATGTTTTAAAGGATAATCTTGAGCTTATAAAAAACAGAGAAAACAAGGTGGTTTTAACACCCCACTTAGGCGAGATGTCAAGGATAACTGGCTTATCCATTGATTATATTAAGCAAAACAGAATTGAGGTTTCCCAGCAGTTTGCTAAAGAGTATGGAGTTGTTGTTTTGCTTAAAGGCTACAACACAGTGATAACTGATGGAACTATTACAATGATAAATCCAACAGGAAACAGTTCCATGGCTTCTGGCGGCATGGGAGATTGTTTAACTGGAATAATAGGTTCCTTTATTGGTCAAGGCTATAATCCATTGGAAGCAGCCTATCTTGCAGCCTATGTTCATGGCTATGCTGGAGATAAGCTTTCTGAGAAGATGTTTTGTGTTAATGCAGAACACGTAATTGAAAATATACCTTATGTGATTAAAGAACTGCAGCAGTAAAATAATCAAGAATATATAGGAAAAAAAGTGAATAGTATTAATAGAGAAACTCGATATTTTTGGAGGATGGAATGAGTAGAAAATTATTAATACTATTTGCTGTATTTATTGGAATGGCTGCTTTGCTTTCAAGCTGTAAAAGTGGACAAAGAGATCCTAACGATATTTTATATTTCTTAAAGGAATTGGACAGTTACAGCACCGATTTTGTTATGGAAACAAAAAATGACAAGCAGACTATAAACCAAGAAGGAAAGCAGTTTTATAATAAACAACAAGGCTATCGCTTAGAACTTGGACAAGATAGAATTTTCATTCATAAGCCAGATAAAATATATGTACAAGATGTCAAAAATAACTTTAAATATACTTTGGACAAGGAGTTTAACAGCGGCTATAAAATAACCTTTATAAATGAGTACATAAATCTTTTATATACTAACGAAGAGATAAAAATTGATTTTAAAGATGTTGAAGGAAAAAAGTATCAGCTGATAGAATTATTGATACCAGGCGGAAACAAAGATACAGCTAAGGCTGTTATGTATGTAGAGGTTAAAACTCGCTTGCCTGAATGGGTAATTGTATATGATGAAAAAGAAAATGAAAGAATAAAGATAACTTATAAAAATTTTCAAGCAAACCCAGAACTTAAGACTGAATTATTTAAGGTAGAATAAGCTTAGCAGTAATAGACGTACTAGAGAGGAAGGGTGTAATTTTGTTTAGACACTTAAGACCTGTATGGGCAGAGGTTGATTTAGACAGACTGGCTCATAATATGAGGGAAATAAGAAAAAATGCAGTAAGCAAGGATATAATTGCAGTGATAAAGGCTGATGGCTATGGTCATGGAGCGCTGGATATTGCACCAACTTTACTGGAAAACGGTGCTACAAGAATTGCAGTAGCAGTTTTAAACGAAGCTGTAGAGCTTAGACGAGGTGGAATCGAGGAGCCGATTATGGTTTTAGGCTTTACACCGCCAAGTCTTATAGATATGCTGATTAGGTATGATATAGAGCAGACAGTTTATACTTACGATTTAGCAAAGGAAATATCACAGCTTGCAAAAAAGAAAAATAAGATAGCAAAGATACACATTGCCCTTGATACAGGCATGGGCAGAATAGGCTTTATTCCAAACGAGGAAAGCATAGAACAGGTATATAATATAAGCAAGTTGCCAAATATAATCATTGAAGGCTTATATTCTCACTTTTCTTCAGCTGATGAAGAAGATAAGGCTTATACTAATATGCAGCTTGAAAGATACAAGGATTTTTATAATAAATTAGCTGAAAAAGGTGTTAAGATTAACCTTAGACATATAGCAAACAGTGCGGCAATAATAGACATGCCTCAATCCCATTTTGAGGCTGTAAGACCAGGTATTATATTATATGGTTATTATCCTTCTCAAGAAGTGCAAAAACAAAAAATTGATTTAAAGCCAGTAATGTCATTAAAAACAAACATAGTCCACATAAAAGACCTTCCTGCTGGGGAATATATAAGCTATGGAAGGAAATTTAAGACATCTAGGGAAAGTGTTATAGCTACCTTGCCTGTAGGTTATGCAGATGGTTATACTAGATTATTATTTAACAAGGCTAAGGTTATAATTAATGGAAACTTTGTCCCTGTTATTGGAAGGATTTGCATGGATCAATGCATGGTAGATGTGACGGATATTAAGGATGTCAAGGTTGGCGATGAGGTTATTCTGATGGGTGAACAGGGAGATTTAAAATTTACAGCAGACCATATAGCCGAGCTTTTAGGAACCATAAACTATGAAGTTACCTGCATGATAAGCAAGAGAGTTCCTAGGGTTTATATAAAGGGCGGGAAGGTTGTAAAAATAAGAAACTACGTTTAATAAGTTGATAATTAAGTATGCCGCAAAAGATAAAAATACAAAATCTTACTTTGACATATTTACGTATTTTGAATTATAATTAACATACATAATTTGCGCCCTTATGGGTGTAGATAAAAGCTTTTTATAATACATGCGGATGAGTACTTAGTACACAAGGCATTAGGAGGCGTTTATTTCCCATGGCAGGATCGAAAAAACTTGTAGTTAACCTCACTGAAACATTAAATAATGAATTTAATCAGGCTCTTGAAGAAGATTCTAAAAAAAGAAGTGAATTTATTCGAGAGGCTATAATACTATATATTGAGGAGAAAAAGAGACTCAAACTTATTGACCAGATGCGAAAGGGATATATGGAGATGGCTCAGCTTAATCTAGAAATTGCAGAAATGGGCTTTGCAAATGATGTAGATGAGTTAAAAAAGTATGAAGCGAAGCTTGCGGAGAGTGATTTTCCTAATGACAACAGTAGTGAAAAGAGGAGATATATTCTATGCTGATTTGAGCCCAGTAGTAGGCTCTGAACAAGGCGGAATAAGACCAGTCATCATAATACAAAATGATGTAGGTAACAAATACAGTCCTACAGTAATTGTCGCTGCAATTACTTCACAGATAAATAAGGCAAAACTTCCAACACACGTGGAAATCTCCTCAGAGGAATATGGATTGAACAAGGATTCAGTAGTTTTGCTGGAACAGATTAGAACTCTAGATAAAAGAAGACTAAAGGAAAAAATAGGTCATATGACCGATAGTGACATGAAGAAGGTTGATGAAGCACTTTCTATAAGTGTTGGGTTGCAATAGGGGGCTTTTATAGTCCCCTTTATTATATATAATGCAATAAAGTTCTTACATTGATGCTGTCACAAAATACCCAATCTTTAAGGGTTTTTGGGACGCCATTAATGTATTAGAACTTTTGCATTATATATAATTAATTATTAGTTTACTAAAGAATAAAGCATAAAGCTTAACAGTTTTTATGTGCTATTAAGGGGCGTGGGAATTAATAATTCCTGCGTGCAAAAAAGGAATACAAGGGGGAATTCTAATGAAAAACATACTTGAAGACGTGTTATACTGTCTAAAATTATCGCTGTATTTTTTCGCAGCTCCTTTTGCTTTAGGCATTATAATAGGGTTGATTTCTCATGGCTTTAATTTAAATGAAGTTCTGCTTTGGGGTTGTAGAGTAACTGAACTCGTCTCAGCTCTTGGGCTAGGTATTGCTGGTATTTCCTTTATAAAGAGAGATTTAATGAGACCTCTTGATTACGAAAAGGTTTGGCGTACATATTTTCATAGATTAAACTTATCTCATGTTATTTTTATGATTTCAGTATTTGTAGCTGCTTTTGCATACACTATAGATTACTTTGTAAGACCTATTGCATAGAGTAGAAAGGATAATTATTTATGAAAAGGTTTAGAGAATACATACTTATTACTATTGGCTTTATACTTGTAGCGCTTTCGCTGCAGCTTTTTCTCGTGCCAAACAAGATAGCCGCTGGAGGAGTATCAGGAATTGCAATTATCATAAACAGTGTCTTTCCTGTTCTTGAGGTTGGTGCTTTAATGCTTATAATGAACGTGATACTATTTATTGTTGCTTTCATAGTTATAGGAAATAAATTTGGCGGAAAAAGCATATATGCCAGCTTAGGTTTATCGGGAACCATATGGATAATGGATAAATTTAATGTATCTAGTTATGTTCTTACGAAAGATTTATTGCTTGCCTCAATTTTCGGAACCCTGCTTGGGGGAATGGGCATGGCTATGGTGTTTAACCAAAATGCTTCAACCGGCGGTACCGATATATTAGCAAAAATATTAAATAAGTTTTTTCATTTAGATATTGGTAAGGCTTTGCTGTCAGTGGATTTTATAGTAACGCTGTTTGCAGCAGTTACCTTTGGAGCGGATGTAGCAATGTATGCGCTGCTTTGCGTAATAATAAACGGTTTTGTTATAGATAATATTATTGAAGGTATAAATACTTCTAAGGAAATTATGGTTATTAGCTCTAAGATTAATGAAATAAGCAAATACATAATAGAAGAGCTTGATAGAGGCTGCACCATTCTTCATGGTACAGGCGGCTTCAGTTCAAAGAAAACGGACATATTATATACAGTGCTTCAGAGAAAGCAGTTTATAAAGCTTAAAAAATTTATAAAGGAAGTAGACAGCAGAGCCTTTATAACCGTAAGTGAATCCCACGAGGTGCTGGGAGAAGGCTTTAAGGATATACTGGCGGATGAGTAAATAAAGCTCTAATAAAATTACCGCTGCAATATACAAAATATGCTTGCTGAACCGATCGCTGTGCAAGAAGTTCTAAGCTTAGAAAAGCCACAAGCCAAGTGTTTTCCACGGGGTAACTAAAGAGTACTCGTTCCCACTCGCAAGTTGCCCGTTAAAAGCCATTTAGGCTTTTAACCTCGTTCCTCAAACAAACGAACAACACTAAGGTTTGTGGCTTTTCTTTCGCTAAGAACCTCTAGGCCTCGCTAAAGGTTCATAAAGCATATTTTATATATTGCAGCTGCTTTTTTATTATAGCTCTGTTTTAAAATAGTGTTGATTTGTAGAGGATAAGTTTCATCTAGGAAGCCGTTCGCTTCAATAAGAAACTCTAAATTTTGTTCAATAGTGAATAGTAATAGCAATAATAGGGGACTGTTAACAACAACTGGCATTTTTAAAATACTAGTAATTGTTAACCGTCCCTCCCTCCTCCCTCACCCTCCCTCCCCTGGTGCTTTAAAAGTACTGATAATTGTTAACTGTCCCTATTTCCTATTTCCTCTTAGAGTTATAACTCAGGAAGTATGCTCTTGAAAATATTGGAACTATGCATATTTTAAGATATAATTATAGTAAGTACTTGTAAAATATTATTTGTTAGATAGTTTTATAGGGGACAATTATGAAGAAAAAAACTAAAACCAAGATATTATTGACTTTGCTTATTTTAATAGTTTTACATTTTATAACATATTCAGTTGATTCCGAGAGGGTTTCGTCATCACAAAATCCCATCTTTGCGGTTAGGGCTATACCTGCTATAAAAGATGGTGGAACCGCATTTTATTATGGTATAGGCTATCAAGTGATTAGGTGGCATAAAGCGGAGAGAAATCCAGAGAGAAGATTGCTTGGGTATGAGATACACAGGATTCCTTTCTTCAAAAATTATGAAGAGGGCCCATCACCAAAGATAAAATATGTTGACTACTACACCCACAAGTGATAATTAACCGTTCCTACAGCCTACTAACAAATCAGTAATTGATTATTTGAAATAGAAATATAGAATATTTTCTAAAGCTTTACTTACATAGTAACCCTCAAGAAGTTTCTTCATATTGTGTAGCAGGATAAGAAGACTTGTCCATCTCGCAAATAAAAAGGAGGATTTTCTATGTATTCACAAGCATCACCTAATCAATATAATTATCATAATTCCTATTGCAGCTGTGAAAAGCCTAGGAAGTGCCAGTCTCACGTACACGAATATCTAGGAAGTACGAGAATTGCCGAAGAAAGGGAAGACCCACACAACCACCGTTTCGCTGGAGTTACAAGCCAAGCAATACCAAGAGGTGATAGCCATGTTCACCGACTTTTAGGAAACTCAGATTTTTATGAAAACCACCACCATGAAGTTGGAGCTACAACAGGCCCGGCTATACCTGTAGGTAATGGTAGACATGTACACTATGTTTGTGGAAGAACCACTTTAGATGATGGGCATGTGCATGAATTTATCTTTACAACACTAATTGAAGATCCTATTGGAGATTAAGTTTTATTGGGTCGTTGCAATTGACGACCCTTATTTACATAACAGGAAAGAAGCTCACTGAAAGGGAAACATTAAAGTAAAATATGGCAAAGCATAAATATGCTTCTGCAGTGTACAGAAACAGGAGAATGAATAATGAGTAAGGATATTGAAACTATAGAGTTATATCCAGTTGAAGCAAAAAAATATATTGCTGAAGGAGTAAGCCAAGTAGAACATTTTGTTTATAAAGAAATTTTTCTAGGTTTTTAATTGAAAAAAATTTCCAACAGGAAAATAAACAAAAAAATCAAACAATAGACAATTGCATGTCGTAATATTTCACATCAATAATATTGTGAACCTGCCATAACTGATGATATAATCAGTACAATACACGTACCAGATAGAGGTAAAACTAAAACATAAATAATAATAGAAAAAATGCAAGTTTAAAGGTTTAAAATTGCACACAATGGTTTAATGATGCTTTATTTATGATGCGTGTGGCTATTGGCTAATTTGTACAGAAGTTGAAAGTGATGGAGGTGGACAACACATGAACTTAGGATACGAGATAAAGAAAAGACTATCAATATTCAAAAATTTTTATGATGTTATTAGAATTATGGACCCTATAAATAAAACATCATACATAATTACTGAAAATGAAGTTCAGGCTGTAAATTACACTTGTTACTGTATGTGGAACAAGAGCAATGCTTGCGAGAACTGTGTTTCTATGAGAGCATTATCTGAGCAAGATACTTTTGTAAAAATTGAGCATAGTAATGAAAAGGTTATGATGGTCATAGCGACATCTGTAGAAATCGAAGGAAATACTTATATTGTAGAGATATTAAAAGATATTACTAAAAACAGTAAGGTGAATAATATATTTGAAAAAGATTGCGAGATTATAGAGGAGTTGATTAGTTCTGTAAATGAAAGAGCGGTTAGAGATGAGCTTACTGGTTTGTATAATAGAAGATATATAAATGAAAGACTGCCAATCGATATGAATTATAGCAAATTAAACAGCTCTCCATTATCAATTATAATGGCAGATATTGATTTTTTTAAGAATGTTAATGACAAGTATGGTCACTTAGCCGGTGATAGAATACTTGAGGAATTTTCAGATCTAATATTGAACTCAATAAGGAACGATAAATATTGGGCATCAAGATTTGGGGGAGAGGAATTTCTAATTGTATTAAATGGCGCAAGTTTAAAAGATGCTTATGATATAGCGGAAGAAATCAGAACAAATGTAGAAAACACTCCTTTTCAATTTAAAGGCTTTAGTATTAATATTACTTCAAGTTTTGGGGTGTATTGTACACATGATCATGATATGAAAGTTTCTGAGCTATTATCAAAGGTTGATGATAACTTATATGAAGCTAAGTTTTTAGGCAGAAACAAAACTGTAGCCAGTGAAGGAAATATTCAGCAGCCTATTAATATAGAAGAGAAAATCAGCATTGAAAATAAGAATTTAAGGCTTTTGAGAATTAAGAATCAAATAGATGAATTAAGAGAAACCCTAAACGAGGTATGCTGTACTATTGATGAAGGCAAATCCAATCCAGACAGATTATTTATTAGCGAGTGCTTGGATGAGCTGATAGTAAAATACATGAAGGAACTTAATTCTTGAGTAAAGACTCCATGGTTATCCATGGGGTTTTTAATTTTGATAGTGATTATTGCAGTTAATGAATATTTCTAAAGTAATTATGTGGAAAATTCTACAGTTGATGTATAATGAGATTAGCTATGTAGGCTTATATTGCTTGTCTAATACCTGATAAATAGGAATTTACAGAGGTGAGGTAGAGATGTATTATCATAGAACGTATATAGAAAAATCTGATGACTTTAATAAAATGTGCTTATTGGTTTCGTACTTAAATAGTTTACATTTGTGTGATTGGTCATTAGGTAGATTGTTTGGATGGAAATATGGCAGATGGAGTAAGGAAAGTCAAATTGAGTCACTATTTGAAAAACAATCAGAGTTATTTTTTGATGATTCTAATGAATTATGTGGGATAATTATAACTGAAAATTTTGGAGAAAGGTATTACATTCTTTCTAAGAAAGAGGAAGAACTATTACAGTCAATGACTGATTTTTTGTTAGAAGGAGGAAATTTTAATAAATCCTATGTTATAACCCTCCCTGTGAATGATGAGTGTCAGAAAGACATTCTTCAAAGAAATGGTTTCATTTATTCTGGTGATGCTGATGTCACATGTACTTACAATTTAGATGATATTGTTATACCAGATATAGCAATACCAAATGAGTTCGTTTTAACATCTCAAGAAGAGTATTTAGATGAAGATAAGGCAGAACTTTTAAGATTCTATGCATTTAATCCTGATGGTATTTATGATGAAACACTTGACAAAGCCTTCAAATATGGAAGGAAAAACCCTATAATAACTCCCGAACTTTGTGTGTTGTTATTGAATGAAAATGGTGAACCAGTTTCAACCTGTATGGGTCTCTTAGATAAAAATAATCAGTTTATGGAAGTAGAGGTTGTTGCAACAAAAAAGGAATATGAAAATAGAGGATTTGCCAAAATAGTAATTTCTGAATGTATTACAAGAGGAATAAGCAAAGGTGTGAAAGAATTTTCAATATCTGCATGGGAGGAAAAAACAAGAAAGTTATATTCTTCTTTTGGTAAAACACAAGTTTTGAAAAAGATAAATTATAAGAAAGGTGTTTCTTAACAAATTCCAATTTGATTAGTGAAAGGTGATTTATATGAGAATTTATATTGTTGGTTCTGTTGCAAGTGGTAAGACAACTTTAGCAAAAGAATTATCAAATAAATTAGGAATTAAATGTACACATCTTGACGGTATCGTACATATAAAAGATAAGACTAATAAAGAGTGGGGAAGTATTAGGAGAGCTGATGAGGAAATCAATCGATTGTTCAAAAGCACAATAATGAAACCCCATTGGATAATTGAAGATGCTGGTAGAAAGATGTTTTCTGAAGGTATGGAAGCGGCTGGTATGATTATACATCTTAAACCTAGCATCTTTGTCAGAAGGATGCGAGTTATGACTAGATTCTTTAAGCAAAAATTTGGAATGGAAGAATGTATATATACACCTAGTATACATATGCTTAAGTTTATGTTTAAGGCTTTAAATAATTATGAGACTGGAAAAGATGATTTAGAAGCTAGACTTATTCAATATACTAACAAAGTAGTGATTTTAAGTAGCGGTAAGGAAATTAAGAAGTTTATGGAAAGTGTACTTCAATCAGAGTATGGTATAAGGAAGGACGAGAAATTGAATTGAGTATTGTAGAAGCATCATAGATATAAATAGTAATTTAGAAGGAGGCTTAAATAATGGATTTTAGAAAGACATTTGACCAAATACCAGAAACATTTGATAAATATAGACCACGATATTGTGATGAACTCTTTACAGAAATTATTACTGTATCTGACTTGAATTCAAGCAAAGATGTACTTGAAATTGGTCCAGGGACAGGACAAGCAACAGAGCCTATTTTAAAAACTGGCTGTAACTATAAGGCGATTGAACTTGGGGAGAATTTCACAGAATATATGAAAAACAAATATGGAACTTATAGAAATTTTGATATTGTAAATGCTGACTTTGAAACATATGATTTTGGAAATCGAAAATTTGATTTAATATATTCAGCAGCTACAATTCAATGGATACCTGAAAAAATAGCATTTTCAAAAGCCTACAATATACTAAAACCTGGTGGCATTCTTGCAATGTTCATGACACGTTCAGATGAGAAAAGTGCAAATGAAGAACTGTACAACAGAATAGACGAGATATATAAAGAACACTTTTGTGTTAAGCAGAGATATAATTGTAAAATGAAATATGATAATGTTGTGAATTATGGCTTTGTTAATTACAAATATCAAGACTGGAAAAAGGTAAGAACACTTAGTGCAGATGAATATATTTCATATATTAGTACACATTGTGAGCATATAACTTTAGAAGAGCCTTATAAGTCTAAATTCTACACGGGAGTAAGAAAGGCTATTATAGATGCTGGCAATAAAATGGTTATTAACGATACTATTGTATTATATCTTGCTCAAAAACCGTTATAAATTCCAATTTATATATTACTAAGATGATTAGTTTTATGATGAATGAAATATAAATTGATTTAAAATAACTTGAATAAAGCTGAAACCTGCTGTTACTCTATATAACAAACCATAATATAAAATCAACTTTTTATATTAAAATAATTTTCCAAAATTCAATGAAATAATTGTTAATTAGTCATTGTGAATTGTTAATTATTGCAGGTGTATGTTATAATAAAAATATGTTTGTGCATTTTTGTGTAAAAAATTAGGAGAATAAGGAGTTGCAGCAATGATTGAGTTTAAAAATGTAAGTAAGGTTTACGACAATAATGTGACTGCACTTAAAGACGTTAATATTAGGATTGAAAGAGGAGAATTTGTGTTTTTAGTAGGTCCTAGTGGAGCTGGAAAGTCAACATTTATTAAGATGCTCCTTAAAGAAGTGGAGCCGACTAACGGAAGTATAGTAATAAACGATGATTTAGATATTACAAAATTAAAAAGAAAACAAGTACCTTTCTATAGAAGAAAAGTTGGGGTTGTGTTTCAGGACTTTAGGCTTATACCAACTCTTAATGTATACGAAAATGTTGCTTTTGCTATGAGAGTAGTTGAAGCGCCTCTAAAAGATATAAGAAAAAGAGTATCAATGATGCTGTCCTTGGTTGGACTTTCAAAGAAGTACAAGTCATTTCCTCATGAGCTTTCAGGAGGAGAGCAGCAGAGAGTTGCTCTTGCAAGGGCTATAGTTAACAATCCATCTATTCTGATTGCGGACGAGCCTACTGGTAACCTGGATCCAGATACAGCAATGGATATTATGGAAATTCTAAATGACATAAACCGTGCTGGAACAACTATAGTTATGGCTACACATGCTAAGGATATAGTTGATGTCATGAAAAAAAGAGTTATAGCTGTTGAAAAAGGAATAATAGCAAGAGACGAACAAAGGGGGCTGTACGGATATGAAGATTAATACCTTCAAGCATTTTATAGGTGATGCAGCTAAGAGTTTAAGAAGAAACAGAACTTTTAGTATCGCCTCAGTAGCTACTGTGGCAGCAACACTTTTTGTATTAGGCTTATTTATGCTGACAGTCTTAAATGTTCAGCAAGTTATGAAAGATGTTGAATCAAAGGTTGAAGTAAAAGTTATTTTAAACGACGATATAAAAACTAATGAGCAGAAGGATTTGGAGAAGGCTATAAAAGATACTGCAGGTGTTGTTGATGTAGAGCTTGAAACCAAGGAAGCTGCTTTAAACAATATGAAGGAATGGTTTGGAGAAGATTATGTATCACTTCTTGATGGATTAGATAAGGATACCATGCCAACTTCCTATATTGTGAGGGTTGAGAAACCGGAAATGGTAACCAACGTGGTTCAAAACGTAAAGGGCAAGCCTGGTATATACGCAATAAAAGATGCAAGAGAATTTGTAGATAAGATTATTGCTATAACAAATGTAGTTAAGTGGGTAGGGATTGTTATTTTCGTAGTATTGATTGGAGTTTCACTGTTCCTTATAGGCAATACTATAAAGCTTACTGTATATGCAAGAAGAAGAGAAATAGGAATAATGAAGTATATAGGAGCTACAGATTGGTTTATAAGATGGCCTTTTGTTCTTGAAGGAGCTTTTATAGGTATCTTTGGTGCTATTGTAGCTGATTTATTGCTTTATTTTGGATATAAGTTTGTATTTGAAAAAATGAGTGTGCAGATTTTTATGATTAATCTGGTAAATCCAAGCTATGTTATAAGCACTATAATAGGACAATTCTTATTAGGTGGAATTGCTATAGGAGTGCTTGGAAGTATTATGGCTATAAGAAAGTTCTTGGCAGTTTAGCCTTGCTTTTTGAGGGGGATTCAAATGAAAAAGGGTATAAGTATTGTTTTAGCATTAACTTTGAGTGCCGCAGGAGTTTACACTGTTAAAGCAGATGAACTTACTGACGCTCAGAAACAGCTAAACAATATACAGAATTCTATAGATGACAAAAAAGAAGAACTTGCCGATATTAACAAAGAAAAAAAATCCGTTGAAAAGAGTATAAATGATTTGGAGGAAAAAATGAAAAGTTCCTCCAGCACTTTGACTGAATTAAACGGTAAAATATCTGATTTGAACTTTCAAACGAAGGACCTTGAAAAGAAAATTGCCCAAAATGAGGCAAACCTTAAGGAACAGGATGAGATGTTCAAAAAAAGAGTACGGGCTATATATATAAATGGAAATCAAGGCTATCTAGATTTGATTTTAAACTCCAAAAGCTTTTCGGATTTCGTATCTCGAGTTGACTCTTTGGGAAAGATAATGGAATATGATAAAAAGCTTATGGAAAGCATTGAAAACAATAAGAAAAGCTTGGAGCTTCAAAAGAGCGATATAGACAAGAAGAAAAAAGAAACCACTGCACTTAAGCAGCAGGCAGATGGTAAATTAAAAGAGCTTCAAGGTGTTTCTGAGGAAAAGAAGAGCTTGATGGCTGATCTTGAAAAGGACAAGGTTGCTTATGAAAAAGCAATAAAAGAAGAAGAAGATCAATCTGCTGCTATTGCTACAATGGTTAAACAGATTAAGAAGAAAAAAGAGGAAGAAAAGAAAAAAGCAGAGGAAGAGAAAAAGCAGCAGCAAGGCCAAAATGGGGGCAGCTCAAACACTGTTGTAACTTCACCTGATTCACCGCTTGGAAAGCTCTATTGCGTAACAGGTAAGCCAACCTATGTAACTTCACCTTATGGTTGGAGAGTTCACCCTGTACTTGGAACAAAAAGATTTCATGCAGGAATGGATCTTGGTGTTTGGACGGGCACTCCGATTTATTCTTTAACTGATGGAGAAGTTATTTATGCAGGCTGGATGAGCGGCTATGGTAATGTTATTATGGTTGATCATGGAAGCATAACAAGCGTGTATGCTCACAATTCTTCTTTAGTAGGAAGAGTTGGTCAGAAGGTTAAAGGTGGACAGCTTATTTCCTATTCAGGAAATACAGGCTTGTCAAGCGGACCACATCTGCATTTTGAAATTAGAAAAGAAAACGGTGAAACAACTAATCCGGCACCATACTATGTAAGATAAAAAACTCTAGGCTTTAAAGGGCCTAGAGTTTTCTGTTTTTAAGCGGCTAGAAAATTTTTGTTTTTTTATTTTAATTAGTGTTATAATTATTTAGTATTTATATAAATATATAGATAAGACTAATTTACATAGTAGGATTGATTGCAGGAGGCATAAAGATTGATAATCTTTATGGACTTAAAAGAATTGCAGGAGGCATGAAGGTTGATAACCTTCATGGACTTAAAAGAATTGCAGGAGGCATAAAGGTTAATAACCTTTATGGACTTAGAAGGAATACAGGAGGGTTTATAATGACAAGTAAAAAGAGATGGATAGGGGTTACAGTAGCAGTTGTGCTGGCTACTAATGTTTTAACATATTATGGAGCAAAAAGGATTTCCTTCGTGCTTCCCAATGGTAAAACAGTAGGAACTCAGTCATCAGCAGAATTATCAAAATTTCAAAAGATGTTTGAGGTAAGAAGCCTAATAGATAAATTGTATGACGGCCAAATAGATGAGGATGCTCTTGTTGAAGGTGCTATAAAAGGCATGACTTCAGCTTTGAATGATCCATATACTACCTTTATGAATCAAAAGGAATTTGAAGCCTTTAATGCTCAAACAGAGGGAGCTTATTCTGGAGTTGGAATTCAAATAGAGGTTAAGGATGAAAAGATTATGGTTCTTAAGACCTTCGAAGGATCTCCAGCGAGAAAAGCAGGAGTAATGGCAGGAGATATAATTGAAAAAGTTAATGGAACAGACGTATCAGGCAAAGAGTATGAAAAGGCTGTAGCCATGATGAAGGGAAAAGAAGGTACAGAGGTAGCTATAACTGTATTAAGAGGAGAAAAGGAAACTCATACATATAGCATTAAACGAGCTAAAATAGCTCTTGAAACAGTAAGCGGAGAAATGCTGCCAGGAGGAAAAATAGGCTATATAAAGCTCGAAATGTTTGATGAAAACACTGGCAAAAACTTCACTAAAAAGCTTAAGGAGCTTCAAGGCAAGGGAGCAAAAGGTCTGATTCTTGATTTAAGACAAAATCCAGGTGGATTATTGACTACTTGCGTAGATGTAATATCAAACTTTGTTCCAAAGGACAAGGTTATAGTTTCAACTATAGACAAGTACAAGAAGGAAAATAGATATAATTCCAAGGGTGGAATAGCTATAGGAATGCCTCTGGTTGTTTTAACTGACGGTTTGACCGCAAGTGCCTCCGAGATAGTATCAGGAGTAGTTAGAGATTACAAAATAGGAACCTTAGTTGGCGAAAAGACCTTTGGAAAGGGTGTTGTTCAAACTTTGGTAGATACAGGTGATAATACTGCTCTCAAGGTTACAATATCAAGATACTATACTCCAAATGGCGAAAATATTCATAAGACAGGAATAAAGCCTGATGTTGAGGTTGATTATCCAGAAGCATTATTGAAGCAGCCTTATAATAGAACTGTAGATCCGCAATTTAACAAAGCTTTGGAGATAATGAAGGATAAAGTTAAATAATTTTTATAGAGGAGAACTTATTTACATGGGTATTTTACTTAGCACTTTAAGAGCTATTGCCTATACTCTGACAAACTTTGATATGGCGCTGGTGCTTATAATTCTTGCCTTTATACTTTACAGGCAGAATAAAAAAACAACAGTGATGCAGAAGATGATAATAGGAGATAGCCTTAATTCTGCCTTTGAGCTTACCATATCACAGGTTGTCATAGGCATCTTTGCAGGAGTTTTAGCAAGCATTATTATATCTTTTTTAGGAGTAGCCTTTGATGAAAATTCAGCTATTTATCTTATATTTTTAATTTCAATTTTCTTTATGTTTTGGAAACCTAAATTTATTTGTTTTGCATACTCAGGGGCAGTACTTGGATTCATAAGCTTGTTTCTAGAGCTTATATCCAAGGTATATGCTGGAGTTAAGCTGAATGTGTTTGGAACAACCTTAAACTTGGCTGATGTGAATGTTCTTAGGATAGACATCGGCGGTCTTATGGTAGTAGTTGCAGTACTTCACCTCATTGAGGGAATACTGGTTATCATAGACGGAAAAAGAGGAGCTATACCTGTATTTACCAATAGGGACGATAAAATAATAGGTGGTTTTGCACTGAGGAGAAATTGGGTGCTGCCGGTGGCACTATTTTTTATAATAGGTAATGCTACCGACACTGGGCTTACTCATAATATTGCGACTCCTGATTGGTGGCCAATTTTAAAAAACTCGCCTCTAACTCGAATGGCTAAGGATGCGGCAGTTTCATTGTTTGCTTATTATGGAGTAATTGGCTACAGCACAGTAACTTTTACAAGAAATAAAAATCAGAAGGCTTTGTCTTCAGGAATTGGATTGATTATCTATGCAGTAGCATTATTTTCAGCCGCACAGCTTGCACGTCTGGGGTATTTATATCAGCTGTTCGTAGTAGTTTTTGCTCCACTAGCTCATGAGCTTATGCTTAATGTGCAAAGGTATATGGAGGTTAACGGCAAGCCTAAATACGTAAGCGGTGAGGAAGGCATTATGGTTCTAGAGGTAGCGCCAGATTCGCCTGCTTTTGAAATGGGAATACAAAGTGGAGACTTGCTGGTAGAGGTTAATAGCAGAAAAATAGGAACTGAACAAGACATTTTAACAGCCGCTAAGGAAGGGCTTAATTATATAAGCTTTAAGCTTAGGCGTGGTATTGATAAATTCCAAGAGGTAAGCTACAGCAAGCTAAGCGGAGACAAAAGGCTTGGCATAGTCTTTGTACCTAGGAATGTACCAGGAGACGAAATGGTTGTTAAGTATGATGAAAATAGATTTAGAGAAATCTTCAATAAAATGAAAGACGATGATGATAAAGAGAATTAAGGATCTGTTTCAAAACAAGGGTTAGCATAGAAGCGGATGTTAGCAGAAGTTGAATATACTATATGAAAATATGGACTGTCTCAAAATATATGATAAAAGCAGCGTAAATATATAAAATATGGTTTCTTAAGCATTTAGCGAAGCCTAGAAGATCTTAGCGAAGGAAAAGCCACAAACTTTAGTGTTGTTCGTTTGTTTGAAGCGAAGCAAGTTTTACGAAAACACTTAGTTTATGGCTTTTCTGAGCTTAGACCTTCTTGCACAGCGGTCTGCTTAGAAACCATATTTTATATATTTGAGCGGTGATTTTAGCATAAACTTTATTTTGAGACAGACCTTATTTTTTCTTCCCACAAATCCACTGTAGAATTAAAAATTTTATTATAGTAAAATTATTGACAGTCATTACTAGTAAGTATAAAATAATAATTATCGAACAAATGTTCATATTGGAGATGATAAAATAATGGGTGAATTTAAAATAAATTCGAAGTTTAAGCCTACTGGCGATCAGCCCCAAGCTATTGACAGTTTGGTTGAAGGAATAAACAGGGGAGAAAAAGGTCAGATACTTTTAGGGGTAACAGGGTCTGGAAAGACCTTTACTATGGCGAACATAATAGAGAGAACTCAGAAGCCTACCTTAGTTTTGGCACATAATAAAACTCTTGCAGCACAGCTTTGCTCAGAGTTTAGAGATTTTTTCCCCGACAGCTGCGTAGAATACTTTGTTTCCTACTACGATTACTACCAGCCGGAAGCTTATGTTCCACAGACAGATACCTTTATAGAAAAGGACGCATCTATAAACGATGAGATAGATAAGCTTAGACACTCAGCTACAGCAGCACTTTTTGAAAGAAGAGACGTTATAATAGTTGCTTCTGTATCCTGCATATACGGTTTGGGTAATCCAGAAGAATATAGAAATCTTATCATATCCTTAAGACAAGGTATGGAAAAGGATAGGGATGAGGTTATAAGAAAGCTTATAGAAATTCAATACGAAAGAAATGAAATTAACTTTGTTAGAGGTACCTTTAGAGTTAGAGGGGATGTTTTAGATATTTTCCCTGCAGGTTCTACTAACAAGGCTATTAGAGTTGAATTTTTTGGAGATGAAATAGACAGAATAAGAGAGTTTGATGTTTTAACCGGTGAAATTCTAGGGGAGAGGAAGCATATATCAATATTCCCAGCTTCTCACTTTGCTACTTCCTATGAAAAATTAGAGGTAGCAATAAAGCAGATTGAAGCAGAGCTTGAAGAGAGACTTAGAGAATTGACAGCACAGGATAAGCTTTTAGAGGCTCAAAGGTTAAAGCAGAGAACTAATTTTGACATAGAGATGATAAGAGAGGTTGGTTATTGCAGCGGTATAGAAAACTATTCAAGAATACTTGATGGAAGAGCTGCTGGAACACCTCCGCAAACCTTGATAGATTATTTTCCAGAGGACTTTTTACTTTTTATAGATGAAAGCCATGTTACTCTTCCTCAGGTTAGAGCTATGTATGCAGGCGACCGCTCAAGAAAAGACACTCTTGTAAACTATGGCTTTAGACTGCCAAGCGCATACGACAACAGACCTCTTAAGTTCCCTGAGTTTGAGAATAAGGTGAAGCAGGTAGTCTATGTTTCTGCCACTCCGGCAGCTTATGAGTTTGAGCATGCTACAAATGTAGCAGAACAAATTATAAGACCTACAGGACTTCTTGATCCTGAAATTGTTATAAAACCTGTAAAAGGACAGATTGATGATTTATATGGACAGATAAAAGAAACTACAGCCAAGGGCTTTAGAATATTGGTTACAACCTTGACTAAGAAAATGGCTGAGGATTTAACAAAATATTTTAAAGAGATGGGGATAAAAACAACTTATCTGCACTCTGATATAGATACTTTGGAAAGAATGAAGATAATAAGAGACCTTAGAAAAGGTGATTTTGACGTTCTTGTTGGAATTAACCTTTTAAGAGAGGGCTTGGATATACCTGAGGTTGCTTTAGTTGCTATCTTAGATGCTGACAAGGAAGGATTTTTAAGATCAGAAACCTCCTTGATTCAGACCATAGGTAGAGCAGCTAGAAACTCTGAAAGCAAGGTTATAATGTATGCTGACAATATAACTAAGTCTATGGAAAAAGCTATTGGAGAAACCAACAGAAGAAGAAAACTTCAGATGGAATATAACGAAAAGCATGGCATTGTTCCAACCACAGTTATGAAGGATATCAGAGAGATTATCGAGATAACCAAGGTGGCTGAAGAAGGTGCTGAGTACAATAGTTTAGAAGAAGCAATACAGGCTAATAATGAAAACATAGAAAAGCTTATTGAAAAGTACGAGCAGGAAATGTCTCAAGCCTCTAAGGATCTTCAGTTTGAAAGAGCTGCACAGCTTAGAGATATGATATTTAAATTAAAAAAACAAAAGACTAAAAAATAGTTTGCTTAACGGAAGGAGAAACGATGAAAGATAAGATTATTATAAAAGGTGCAAAAGTTCATAACCTTAAGAATGTAACTTTGGAAATTCCCCGTGACAAGTTTGTAGTTTTTACAGGCTTGTCAGGTTCAGGAAAATCTTCACTAGCCTTTGATACACTTTATGCAGAGGGCCAGAGAAGATATGTAGAATCTCTTTCTGCCTATGCAAGGCAATTCCTAGGTCAAATGAACAAGCCAGATGTGGAATATATAGAAGGATTATCCCCTGCTATTTCTATAGATCAAAAAACTACAAGCAGAAATCCACGTTCAACTGTTGGAACTGTTACTGAAATATATGATTATTTAAGACTGCTGTATGCTAGAATTGGTATTCCTCACTGCCCTAAGTGCGGAAAAGAAATAAAGCAGCAGACTATAGACCAAATGGTTGACAAGATTATGGAAATGCCTGAAAGAACAAAGCTTCAAATTCTTGCACCTGTTATAAGAGGCAAAAAGGGAGAGCATGCAAAGGTTCTTGAAAATATAAAAAAGAATGGCTTTGTAAGAGCGAGAATAGATGGAGAAATTGTTGAGCTTACAGAAGATGAAGTAAAGCTGGAAAAGACTAAGAAGCACAATATAGAGGCTGTAGTTGACAGACTTGTTGTTAAAGAGGATATAAGAAGCAGACTTGCTGATTCTCTTGAAACTGCACTTGGTCAGGCAGAAGGCTTAGTTATAGTAAATGTAATGGGCGGAGAGGATATACTTTTCAGCGAGAAATTTGCCTGTGCTGAATGTGGCATAAGCATAGAAGAGCTTGCGCCAAGAATGTTCTCCTTTAACTCTCCTTTTGGAAAGTGCGATGCCTGCGATGGTCTTGGTACCCTAATGGAGATAGATGAGGATTTAGTAATTCCTGATAAAGCTAAGAGCATAGCAGAAGGTGCTATACTGCCTTGGAGCGGCACAAGCGGCAAGGATGATTCCTGGACCTACAGCGTACTAAAAGCTCTTGCAAAGGAATATGATTTTAGCCTAGATACACCAATTCAAGATTTGCCTAGAGATATAGTTGATATACTTTTATACGGCTTAAATGGTAAAAAAATTAAGGTAAGATATGAAAGAGAATCAGGTGTAGGTGAGTTTAATCACGCTTTTGAAGGTGTAATAAATAGCTTAAAGAGAAGATATTTTGAAAGCAATTCAGATTATATAAAAGCTGAAATAGAAAACTACATGAGCGATGCAGCATGTCCTAAGTGTAAGGGAGCAAGACTTAAGCCGGAGACTCTTGCTGTAACTGTAGGAAATAAAAATATATATGAGCTTTGTCTTTTATCTATACAGGACGAATTGGACTTTCTTGACAGCTTAGTGCTTTCAGAAAAAGACACAATGATAAGTAATCAAATACTAAAGGAAATAAAAAGCAGACTTAGATTCTTAGTAGATGTAGGGCTTGACTATTTAAACCTTTGGAGAAATGCAGGTACTTTATCTGGTGGAGAAGCACAGAGAATAAGGCTTGCTACACAAATAGGTTCAAGTCTTGTAGGAGTTTTATACATACTTGACGAGCCAAGTATAGGACTTCACCAAAGGGATAACGACAAGCTTATTGCTACCTTGAAGCATTTAAGAGACTTAGGAAATACTCTTGTAGTAGTCGAGCACGATGAAGATACTATGAAAGCAGCTGACTGCATTGTAGATATTGGACCAGGTGCAGGAGAACATGGCGGTGAAGTAGTTGCAGTTGGAACTCTTGAAGAAATTGCAAACTGCGAAAACTCAATTACAGGACAATATTTAAGCGGTAAGAAGACTATAGAAGTTCCAGAGGAAAGAAGAAAGTCAAATGGAAACTGGATAACCGTTTCCGGTGCTAAGGAAAATAACCTTAAGAATGTTAATGTTAAATTCCCGCTTGGAGTATTTACAGCTGTAACAGGAGTTTCAGGCTCAGGTAAGAGTACTCTTGTAAATGAAATACTTTATAAGGGCTTAAATAAAAAATTAAACAACTCTAAAGATATGCCTGGAAAGCACAAGGATATTTTAGGAGTAGAAAATATAGACAAGATAATTGATATTGACCAAAGTCCAATAGGAAGAACACCACGTTCAAATCCAGCAACCTATACAGGTTTGTTTGACCTTATAAGAGAAGTATTTTCAACTACTTCCGAATCTAGAATGAGAGGCTACAAGCCTGGAAGATTCAGCTTTAATGTTAAGGGTGGACGCTGTGAGGCCTGCAGCGGTGATGGAATTATAAAAATTGAAATGCAGTTTTTATCTGATGTTTATGTACCTTGCGAGGTTTGCAAGGGTAAGAGATACAACAGAGAAACTCTTGAGGTTAAGTACAAAGGCAAAAATATAGATGAGATTCTTAATATGACAGTAGAAGAAGCACTGCACTTCTTTGAAAATCTGCCAAGATTAAAAAATAAGCTTCAAACCTTAATGGATGTTGGGCTTAGCTATGTAAAACTTGGCCAGCCTTCTACTCAGCTTTCAGGAGGAGAGGCTCAAAGAATTAAGTTAGCCTACGAGCTTTCAAAAAGGGGTACAGGAAAGACTTTATATATCCTTGATGAGCCAACTACAGGACTTCATATAGATGACGTAAGCAGGCTTATAAAGATAATTCAAAGACTTACCGATGGCGGCAACACTGTAGTAGTTATCGAGCATAATCTTGATGTTATAAAGTGTGCTGACCATATTATAGATTTAGGTCCTGAAGGCGGGGAAAAGGGCGGTACTATACTAGCTTCAGGAACCCCAGAGGAAATAGCTGCTGTAGAAAAATCCTATACAGGACAATATTTAAAAAGAATGTTATAATAAATAAGGTAAGATTAGAGTATAATGATTACGATAATCTTACCTTATTTATTGATTTCAAAGGGGTGTTTTAATTGGACTTTAGTAGATTGTCCACAGTTTTAAGATTTGCAATAATGGCGGTTGTCTACATAATTATATTTTTAGCGCTGAGAATAATGTACAAGGACATAAAAGGCGGAGAGAAAAAGAAACCTGCAAAAAAGAAAGCTTTTGGCCTTGAGGTTATAGAAGCAGGGCAAAATCCAAATCTAAAAGAAGGCTCTATTGTGCCTATACATGGAGAATTAACCATAGGAAGAAAGAATACTAATAATCTTGTGCTTGAAGACCAATTTGTTTCAGGAAACCATGTAAGAATCTTCCTAAGAAACACTGACTACATGCTTGAGGATTTAGGAAGTACAAACGGAACAAAGGTTAATGAACAAAGACTTGAAGAAAGAGTTATATTAAAAGTTGGAGACGAAATTGAAGTTGGAAGTGCTGTATTTAAAGTTATAGGATAGGTGATATAGTGGACAGTATAAGAGACGAGAAGAAGCTTTTAAGATTTACTTATTTCTTGTGCCTGATATGTTTTGTTAATCTGGCACTTATAAAGCCGCCTTTTGATAAGGGCGCGATAGTTATTTCAGTAATAATAATTGTTTTAATTGCATATTCACACTTTATAATAAGAAAATTTTATCCTGATGGAGATAAATATATTTTTATATTTGCAAGTATTTTATCTGTTATTGGCATATCGACGCTTTACAGAATAAGGACTGACTTGGCAATAAAACAGGTTATGTGGTTTGCACTAGGTGTTGCAGGCTACATAGTTATTGTTGTTCTGCTTCCGGATTTAAAAAGGTTTCAAAAATACAGGTATATATACTTGGGAATGACCTTGGCGCTTATGTCAATGGCCTTGGTTTTTGGAACTGTTAGAGGTGGCGCTAAGAACTGGATTATAATTGGAGGCTTTAGTTTTCAGCCAACGGAATTTGGAAAGCTTTTTTTGGTTGCTTACCTAGCTTCTGTTTTAAAGGACTACAAGGACTTTAAAAGTTTGATAGAACCAGCAGCTGTTGTTATGGTATGTCTAGGCTTCATGATGCTTCAAAGGGACCTTGGAACTGCTCTAATAATATTTGCATTGTCTGTAACTATGCTTTATATTGCAACCTCAAAGGCTAAATATGTTGTAGCTTGTTTAGCGTTGTTTATACTTGGAGGGTTAATAAGCTACAAGCTTTTCGGTCATGTAAGAACTAGGGTTATGATTTGGAAGGATCCATGGCCTTATGCTAATGAACAAGGTCTTCAAATAGTTCAATCCCTAATTGCTATAGCTTGGGGCGGACTTTTTGGAAAAGGCTTTGGTTTTGGATATCCTCAATATATACCAGTAAGAGAATCAGACTTTATCTTTACAGTAATCTGCGAGGAGCTTGGGCTTGTAACAGGCTTAGGATTAATAATTATATACTTCCTTTTATTTTATAGAAGTATGAGAGCAGCGGTTTACGTTGAAAATAACTTTTCAAGACTTATTGCGGTGGGCTACAGCGCAATAATAGCCTCGCAAGCCATGGTTATACTTGGAGGAGTTATAAATTTAATACCTCTAACAGGAATAACCCTGCCTCTAGTAAGCTATGGTGGAACCTCCATGCTGTTTACCTTCTGCGCCCTTGGCTTGGTGCAAAAGATATCTGAAGGAGAGTGATTTAATGCAAAATGATATATCATCTAACATAAAAAAAGTATTTTTCGTATTTCTGCTATGCTTCATAGCCATTATTTCCTATATAACCTATTTTGAGTTCTACAAGTCTGAAGAGGTTGCCAAAAGTCCATATAATAGAAGGCTTTGGGCAATTAGAAATGAAGTGCTTAGAGGTACCATTTACGATAGAAATATGACTGCTTTAACAAAGAGCGAGAGAGTAAATACAGAAACTCAAAAAAGAACCTATACTGCTGGAGAAGTTTTTGCTCACGCTCTTGGGTATGTAGATATAAAATACGGTTTAACAGGCTTGGAAAGAAAATATGATACAGAGCTTATGGGAGCTGAAAGTGTAAATTTAGTTCAGCTTATAAAAAATAAAGGCAAAGAGGAAGAAAAAATTGGACATAATTTAAAAACTACATTGGATATAAATGTTCAAAAGACTGCCTATGATATGCTTGGAAATAATAGAGGAGCAGTAGTTGCTTTGAATCCTAAAACAGGAGAAGTTTTAGCAATGGTGTCTAAGCCTTCCTACGATCCTAATAACTTAAATGAAATTTGGGATAACCTTCAAAATGACAAGGCAAATCATCCATTAATAAATAGAGCTACTGGAGGTTTATATCCGCCTGGCTCAACCTTCAAAGCAGTTACAGCAATAAGTGCTCTTGAAAATATTAAGGGAATAACCACAAGAAAGTTTGAGGATAAAGGAAAGCTTGTATTTAACCAAAAGGAATCCTTAAGCAATTACAATGGAGAAGTGCTTGGAAACATTGATTTTAAGGAAGCTTTTTATCATTCCAGCAATGTTTTCTTTGGAAACCTTGGACTAGAGCTTGGAAATGATAAGCTTAGAGCCACAGCAGAGAAATTTTTCTTTAATAAGAATACTCCTACCGATGGTATAACTATAGAAAACAGCAAATTTCCAACCTATAAAAACTATGAAAAAGGCAATATAGCTCAAAGCGCCATAGGGCAGGCAGAGGTTTTGGCAACACCTATGGAAATGGCTTTGGTAGCTGCAACTGTTGCAAATAATGGTGTAATGATGAAGCCTTATCTTGTTCAGCAGGTAATGGACAGCAAGGGAAAAGCAATTAAAACTATACAGCCTGAAAAAAATGGAGAGTTTATTTCAAAGGATAATGCAAAAATAATGCAGGATTTAATGAGAGCTGTAGTAACTAATGGAACCGGAGGCGCAGCAGAAGTTTCAGGAATAACTGCAGCAGGAAAAACCGGAACCGCAGACCATGTTGAAAGCAAAAACCCTCATGCTTGGTTCATAGGCTTTGCTCCTTACGACAATCCTCAGATAGCTGTAGCAGTAATTGTAGAGGAAGGCGGAGTTGGAGGAAAGGCAGCAGCTAAAATTGCGGGCCAAGTAATGAAAACAGCAATAAAAAAGTAGTGTTCGCGTAGAGTGAACGTGTGTTCTATGATATAATAAAGCCGAGTATTTGTAGGAATTTGACGATACTTGGCTTTTTTATTTGTAAATGTTATAAAATAGTGTTGATATAGAGGGTAAGTTTTATCGTAGAAGTTATTGAGCGAAATTTAGAAAGCCTTAGCTTTCCGGCTTTTGAAGTCCGTTAAGACCCCTCTACTGTTCGAAGTGAAACGAGTTTAGAGGGGTTAGGACTTCAAAACAAAGGAAAGCTTAGACTTTCTTATTGCAGCGAACTGCTTCCTAGATGAAACTTACCCTCTATAAATCAACACTATTTTATAACAATGCATATTTTTAAAGCCACCCTCTTAAATATGAAAAATTAATCGTTAAAATATAATAGGAGAAAATATGAATGGAAAAACTCATGCAGGGATAGGCTTGGCTACTTATGTAGCTCTTAGCGACAGGCTTCCCGGTGGCTTTAGTTATTTTGGTTTAGGAGTGGTGCTGTTAGCATCTCTTCTGCCTGATATAGATCACCCGAAAAGTATAATCAACAGGTATATATTGCCTTTCAAAAATAAGGCTGCAAAAGTTACATTATATTTATGTAGTGGTATAATAGTTTTATATTTTGATTATTTGTATACAAATCAGCCTGCCTACAAGGCTTTAGGCGCAGCGCTTATTGCAGTTGGATTCTCATCCCATAGAGAAGGTCTGACACATAGTTTGCTTGGACTTATAACCTTCAGCTTTATTGCTGGGTATATAGGCAGCAAGTATAATTTAAATACTATAACAACACATTTTATTTTAGGCTATGGAACTCATCTGTTATGTGATATGCTAACAAACAGGGGAGTACCACTTTTTTATCCCTTTAGGAATAAGAAGGTAAAGCTGCCCATCACCTATAGAGTAGGCAGCAAGCTTGGAAACTTTGTAGAATTTCTACTAGTAGCAATTGGTCTTGCTTATGTTGTATATAAAATACCATTGATTATGTAATAACGTTAGCACAGGCTAGGCAAATTCATAAAAATATATGCAGGCTATGCTTTAAAGCCCGCAGGGCTCTGTATGGAAAATTAAATATGTACTTAGTGATTGCTTTGCGTATGTTCTAAGGTTCGTGAAGCCACAAGACTAAGAGCTTCTAAGAATTCGCTTTAACTTCAGTTACGCAAAGAATAAATATCACCATACAAAATGCGGTGAGCATAAAAACTTTTGGTTAGCTCAGAAGAGAAGCTCTAAGTCTTATGACTTCACTTTACCAAGAACATGGGCAAAGCTCTCAATCAAGTCCATATTTAATTTTCCATACCTCCCTGCGAGCTTTAAAGCAAGCCTATGCAGTTTTGTTACGTTTATAATCTTTAAACCAATAGGTTTGTAAATAAAACTATGCAAAATCGTAAGAATATAAGAATATATCAAGATATCTTCTTATCGTGATTTCATGATATCGCGATATCTTGATAAGAAGATATCTAGATAGACCCTAAGCAGATATATTACAATAGAACTTGCTAACGCAATAATTCATCAGCTTTATGTTTAACATATATGGAAAATATTTAGTGTAGCATTATTTATAAACCTACCGGTTTAAAAGAGTTAAAGCACAGTCAAAAGCTACATAGGCTGGGGATAAAGAACCAGGGCAGGTGTGGAAAATAATATTTGAACTTGATTGAGGGCTTTGCCCATGTTCTTGGCGAAGTGCTGCTTAAAAGCTTAGAGTCTCTCTTCTGAGCTCACCAAAAGCATCTTAAGGTTACTAAAGTTGTTTATGAACTTAAAGCTTTTTAAGCAAAAATAGTTTATGCGAATTCCTAGAGGCTCTTAGCTTTTAAGCAGCGCAAGCCTTAGAACATACGCAAAGGAATCACCAAGTCAAATATTATATTCCACACAAAGCCCTAAGGTCTTTATCCTACAGCCTGCTCTAACATTATTATGTGCTGCGGAGATATACAGGAGGGAAACCTATGTTTGATTTTGAATATCAGCTTAAGATTTTGCCTGATAAGCCTGGAGTTTATCTTATGAAGAACTCCCTTGGCGAGGTTATATATGTTGGCAAAGCTAAGGTTTTAAAAAATAGAGTAAGACAATACTTCCAGAGTTCTAAAAATCATTCTGAGAAGGTTAAGGCTATGGTTAAAAACATAGCTGAGTTTGAATATATAGTTACGGATTCGGAAATGGAAGCGCTTATACTTGAGTGCAACCTTATTAAAAAATACAGACCTCGTTACAACATATTGCTTAAGGATGATAAGCACTATCCATTTATAAAGGTAACAACTAATGAGGATTTCCCTAGAGTGTTCATGACTAGAATACATGCTAAGGACGGAGCAAAATATTTTGGACCCTATACAGATTACGGTGCTGTATATGAAACCTTGGATTTGATTAAAAAAGTATTTCCTCTAAGAACCTGCAAGATGTCCATAAAAGAAGGAGAAGTTAAGTCAAGACCGTGCCTTAACTATCATATAGGGCTCTGCAGTGCTCCTTGTGCTGCTATGGATACTAAAGAAAACTATGGAAAGACAGTTCAAAATATTATAGACTTATTATCGGGTAAAGATAAGAATATAGTAAAGGATTTAAGACAGCAGATGGAAGAAGCAGCGATTAATCTTGAATTTGAAAAGGCAGCAGCCTTTAGAGATAAGATTACAGCTGTTGAAAAGATTGTAGAGAAGCAAAAGATAATAATAGGTAATTTCGAGGATGAGGATTTCATAAGCATATATAGTGACGAGATGGATACTTGTGCTATGGTATTTTTCCTGAGAGATGGAAAAGTAGTTGGAAGAGAGCATTATATGCTTGAAAGCACTGCAGGAACCGAAAAGGGAGAAATAGTTTCTGACTTTATTAAAGAATTTTATAGTGGAACAGCCTTTATACCTAAAAATATTTATGTTCCTGAAGCTGAAGATTCTGAGCTTTTAGAGCAGTGGTTAACTATGAGAAGAGAGTCTAAGGTTTGGATTAAGGTTCCTCAAAGAGGCGATAAAAAAGACCTTTTAGAAATGGTAACAAAAAATGCAAAGCTTACTATGGAGCAGTTTAAAACCAAGCTTAAGCAGGATAAGGAAATCCACAGAACAGCTCTTAAGGAGCTTGCTGAAATACTGGAGCTTGAGGAGCTTCCAACTAGAATTGAAGCCTATGATATTTCAAATATTCAAGGTGTAGACTCTGTAGGAAGCATGATTGTATTTGAAGGCGGCAAGGCTAAAAACAGCGATTACAGACGCTTTAAGATAAAATCCGTAATAGGCGCTAACGACTATGACAGCATGAGAGAAATACTAACAAGGCGCTTTAAGCATGGACTCGAGGAGCTTGAAAAAATTAAGGAAAGAAACTTAGAGCTTAGCGCAGGAAAGTTTTGCGTATTTCCTGATTTAATTATGATGGATGGTGGAAAAGGTCAAGTAAATATAGCTCTAGAGGTGCTGCAAAGTCTTAACATAGATATACCGGTTTGCGGTATGGTTAAAGATGACAAGCACAATACTAGAGGTTTAATATATAATAATAATGAGGTGTTTATGCGCTCAAGCTCAAATGCTATGCACCTTATTACAAGAGTTCAAGATGAAGTTCATAGATTTGCAATAACCTACCACAGAAGCTTAAGAGACAAAAGAGTGCTTCACTCTGTGCTGGAGGATATACCAAATGTTGGCGAGAGAAGAAGAAAAGCTTTGCTCCAAAAGTTTGGAAGTATCGAAAAAATCAAAAATGCTTCTTTTGAGGAGCTTATTGAGACCGAGTCAATAGATAAAAAGGCAGCTCAGTGTATAGTAGATTATTTTAGCAAAGCTAAAGAAAACAATTAAATTTTTATTTTTATGAGAAAACGAAAGAAGGGACATCATGAATTACGTGATTGATACTCATACCCATACTGTTGCCAGTGGTCACGCGTATAACACTCTGCTGGAAAATATAAAGTACGCTTCAGATAATGGAATAGAGGTACTTGCAGCTACAGACCACGGCCCTAAGATGCCTGGAGGGCCTCATATATTTTACTTTTCAAACCTAAAAGTACTTCCGAGGCAAATTTACGGAGTAACTTTACTTAAGGGCTGTGAAGCTAATATAATAGATTTTAATGGAAATTTGGATATTCCTGATAGACTTCAGAAAAAAATGGATATAATAATAGCTAGTTTACATGATGTATGCATTGAGCCTGGAAGCAGAGAGAAGAACACCAATGCATTGATAGCTGCTATGAAAAATCCTTATGTGGACATAATTGGTCACTGTGGAAATCCAGCTTTTCCTATATATGAAGAAGAAGTAGTTAAAGCTGCTAAAGAATACAAGGTGTTAATTGAAATAAACAACAGTTCTCTTCCTGAGAGTGGCTCAAGAGCAGGAAGTCTTGAAACCTGTAAAAAGGTAGCAAGACTCTGCAGAGAATATGGTGTTAGCATAACCATAGGAAGCGATGCACACAGCTGTTTCCAGATTGGAAAATTCGAACATGCGCATAAGCTGCTTATGGAAGTGGAAATGCCAGAGGAGCTAATAATGAACACGAAAAGCGGTAAAATTCTCAGGTATTTGAAAAATAAGGGAAAATTAGAGGACTTACAGCTTGATTAAAGTATATATTATCCATTATACTTAAAATGTGTATTTTTAATAATTTCAAGGAGATGTACGATGAATCAATACAAAGAATTCAGCACTAAGCTTTATAATATTTTAGATATAAACAATATAGCAATAGATGAGCCAATGAAAAATCATACTTCCTTCAAGGTAGGCGGACCAGCAGATGTTTTGGTCACTCCTCAAAATTATAATCAGGTAGTAAGTGTTATAAAGCTGTGTAATGAGAACAATATACCATATTACATAGTGGGCAAGGGTTCAAATTTATTAGTTAGAGATGGCGGGCTTAGGGGAATAGTAGTTAAGCTTACTAAGCTTGATAATATAACAGTAGAAGGCGAAAAAATAGTAGTTCAGTGCGGTGCTGATTTGTGCAAGGTGTCTGATGCAGCACTTGAGAACAAGCTTACAGGTTTTGAATTTGCCTGTGGAATACCAGGAACCGTAGGTGGTGCAGTAACCATGAATGCAGGTGCTTATAACGGAGAAATAAGCCAAGTTATTGAAAGCTCATTGGTTGTTGATAAAAGTGGAAATTTATTAACTTTAAATAAAGAGGAGTTGGAGCTCGGTTACAGAATGAGCGCAATTCAAAAGTATGAATACACAGTGCTGGAAACAACTTTTAAGCTAGTTTATGGTGAATATGAGAAAATAAAACAAAGAATAGATGATTTAACTAAAAAAAGAGAAGATAAACAGCCTCTTGAGTATCCATCAGCAGGCAGCACCTTTAAAAGACCTGAAGGATATTTTACAGGCAAACTTATAGAAGAAAGTGCGTTAAAGGGCTTCAGTTTAGGAGGAGCTCAGGTTTCTGAAAAGCATGGAGGCTTTATAATAAATAAGGACAATGCTACAGCGTCAGATATATTAAATTTAATAGCTCACGTACAACATACCATAAAAGAGAGATATAATATTGACCTTGATACTGAGGTTAGAATCATTGGGGAAGACTAAGTCAATTAACAATTGACAATTAACAATTGGCAATAAATGCAGAAAATCCCTCAGGGGATTTTCAACTATTATTCTCAATTCTCAATTGTCAATTGTTCATTATATTTTATGAATGGGGGAATTTTTATGGGGTATTGTATCAGGGAAGAGGTCTTGGGATTGGAGAGGTATGTTGCTGGCAAGCCTATTAGCGAGGTCAAAAGAGAACTAGGCCTTACAGAGGTTATAAAGCTGGCATCCAATGAAAACCCATTGGGTTGTTCTCCAAAGGTAAAGCAAGCTTTAAAAGAAGCTATTGAAGAAGCATGCTTGTACCCTGATGCATCAAATTATGAACTTAAAGAAACAATAGCAAAAAAACTGGCAGTAAAATCAAGTCAAGTATTTTGCGGTACAGGCTCAGACCTCTTAATCAGAGCAATCTGCAGCACTTTTATTAGTCCAGGGGATGAAAGCATTATGGCAGAGGTAACTTTTTCCCGCTATGATGCTGGTACAAAACTAATGGGGGGAAAATCAGTTTTTGTACCAATGAAAAATCACGGTCTGGACGTAGATAAAATGGTAGACAGCATAACTGCTAAGACAAAAATAATATGGTTTTGCAATCCAAATAATCCTACAGGCACAATATTTAGAAAAGAGGATTTGGAGCGCATAATAAGCAGGATTCCTGAAAACGTTATCTTTATAATGGATGAAGCTTATATCGAATACGTAACTGATGATCAATATCCAGATTCAATTTCACTTTTAGACAAATATCCAAATCTTATAATCCTTCGAACCTTCTCAAAGGCTTATGGCCTAGCAAGCTTAAGATGCGGCTACGGAATAGCAAATGAAGAATTCACAAATTATCTTAACACCGTCATAGGCCCCTTCGACGTAAATCTCTTTGCACAAAAGGCTGCTGTTGCAGCATTAAAGGATAATGAATACCTACAGCTTGTATACGAAACTAACAGGCAGGAAAAAGAAAAATTGTATATTGAGTTTAAAAGACTTGGCCTAGATTATATTGAAACAAATGCTAATTTTATCATGGCAGCTTCAAAATTAGATGATAAGTTAGTATTCAATGAACTCTTAAAAAGAGGGATTATTATAAGACCAGGATACCTGCTGGGAATGCCAGGTTGGATGAGAATCACCATTGGAACTGAAGAGCAAAACAAGGCATTAATCAAAGCTTTGACAGAAATACTAAATGAGCAGGCTCTTGAGGTAGCAAACTAAAAATAATCATTAAAGCGTGGTGTATAATCACGCTTTATTTTTGAAAAATTTTCATTTTCTGCACCAAATTATAGCTTTTCTCTATGATATCTATATAATGCAATAAAGTTCTTATACTAGCAATGTCACAAAATATCCAGTTTTTAAGGATTTTTGGGACATTGTTAGTATTTTAGAACTTTTGTATTATATAAATAATAGATTATGAATTAACACGGTATAAAATAATACAGATATAGTATATAATTAAGAATAAATAAAATTTGTGTTATAATATAAGAATAGAACTGTACTACTATTAGGTGATATTTAAAAAACAGGCTGTAAGGGTTGTACTAGTGATTTTTCGCTTTTTTCGAAGGAGGATTTATATGAGATTTGTTATAATAACCGGTTTATCAGGTGCGGGAAAAAGTCAGGCAATACGCTGCCTAGAGGATTTGGGATACTTTTGTGTAGATAATCTGCCTGCAACTTTAATTCCAAAGTTTGCAGATGCATGTTCACAAACAGATGGTAAAATAGATAAGATTGCTTTAGTTATAGATATTCGAGGTGGAAAATTCTTCGACGATTTGTTTGAGAGTTTAAAATATTTTAATGATCAAGGCTTTAAGTATGAAATACTATTCCTTGATGCCAACGATGAAACTCTTATAAAGAGATTTAAGGAGTCCAGAAGAAAACATCCATTAGCTCCAGATGGAAGAATATTAAATGGAATAACTATGGAAAGAAACAGACTTAAGGAAGTTAAGGACAGGGCTAACAATATTATAGATACAACAAAGCTTTCAACGAGAGAGCTTAGGGATAAGCTTACAGCAATTTATTCAGAGGAAGGACAAATTGAAAATGAGCTTATGGTAACAGTGCTTTCCTTTGGCTTTAAATATGGAATCCCTGTAGACTCAGATTTGGTATTTGACGTAAGATTTTTACCAAACCCTTTTTATATTCCAGAGCTTAAGCCTTTTTCAGGAAATGATAAGCCTGTAAAGGATTATGTATTCAGCTTTGAGGAGACTAATATTTTTACAGATAAGCTTTTAGATATGGTTACCTTTTTATTTCCTCATTATCTAAAAGAAGGCAAGAGACAGCTTATAATATCAATTGGCTGTACAGGTGGAAGACATCGCTCTGTGTCTATAGCAAATGAAACCTATCAAAGACTTCAAAATTGCGGCTATAAGGTTAATATAGACCATAGAGATATCCATGAAGATATAAATAAGGGTGGGGTTAAGCTATGAAGTCAATGGATTGGCTAAAGCCAGGCATTAGGGTAAAGAGGTGGATTTTGCTTGGCGCCTTAGGTGTTCTAATGATAGCCTTTGGACTTGTGGAGTGGGTTCAGCATAAGTTGTACAGCATATACTATATATCCTTTTATGTATTCTTAATAGCAGCAGGCACTTTTGTGCTTTATCTTGCTGTGAATCAAGGAATGCGTTCCTTTATATTTCTTATAAACAAGGGTTATATAAATGTATCTCTAGACTCTAGAAAGCTTGAAAACCTAATATACGAAAAAAGGCTTTTAGTAAAGGGACCTAAAATAGTTGTTATCGGAGGTGGAACAGGACTTTCCACCATGCTTAGAGGTTTAAAGCACTATACCTCAAATATAACAGCTGTTGTTACTGTTGCTGATGATGGAGGGGGTTCTGGGGACTTAAGACAGGATCTTGGAATTCTTCCTCCTGGAGATATAAGAAACTGCATACTTGCACTTGCAGATACAGAGCCTTTAATGGAACAGCTGCTGCAATACAGGTTTAAAAGTGGAAGGCTTGAAAATCAAAGCTTTGGAAATCTTTTTTTAGCCGCAATGGATGGAATATCAAGTAACTTTGAAGAAGCAGTGCAAAAGATGAGTTCAGTACTTGCTGTAACAGGAAAGGTTCTGCCTGTTACCTTAGACAATGTAATTTTAAAAGCAAAGCTTAAGAATGGTGTTATTGTTGAAGGGGAATCGAAAATTCCTGATAGTGTATATGAAAATAAGAGCCCTATAGATAGAGTTTTTCTTGAACCTGGCAATGCCAGACCACTACGTGAAGCTGTGCAGGCTATAAAAGAAGCAGATGCCATAATACTTGGACCAGGAAGCCTTTATACCAGTGTAATACCTAATCTTTTAGTTGAAGATATAGCTAAGGCAGTCCAAAAAACTAAAGCAGTAAAAATATATGTAGCTAATGTAATGACACAACCTGGTGAAACAGATGACTTTGGAGTTGAAGATCATATAAAGGCGATAATTAAGCACGGTGGTGCTGAAATAATAGATTATGTAGTAGTTAATGTAGGAAGAATAAGCAAGCAGCTTGAAGAACGGTATTTAGAGGAACATTCAAAGCTGGTTACTATTGATGAAAAAGAAGTTGAAGCTATGAATGTAAAGATTATAGAGGGAGATTTTGTCAGCACTAAAAATGGTCTTGTAAGGCATGATCCTGAAAAGCTTGCAGCAATACTTATTGAGACCATTATGGATAAGAAGCTCCTATTTGATAGAAAGAAGATTATAGAATACTTCTATTTATCTGAAAGACTGAAGGAAAGCAGAGGAAAATAAGATTATGTCATTTTCAGCAAAGGTAAAAGGTGAGGTTTGCAGAATAGGAGAGCTCACAAGAGAGGAAGCAAAGTCAGAATTAGCTGCGGTTATGAAGGTCAGTGGAACCTTATCCTTAGGTGGAAACAAGCAGCTTAGCTTTAGAGTTACAACTGAAAATCCATCTATAGCAAGAAGGATGTTCAAGCTTTTAAAGCAATATTTTAATATCCATACAAAGCTTCTTGTAAAAAAGGGCAACTCCTTTAAAAAGAATAATATATACATGGTTGTTATATCTGAGGATATGGGAGTTAGAAGTCTTTTGAAGGAAATGGGAGTTCTAAGCAGCAGTGAGGGAATTATATCCTTGGATTATGGAATTCCTATGGAGCTTCTAAAAAATGATGAATGCAAAAAGGCTTATATAAGAGGTTCTTTTCTTGGAGGCGGCAGCATAAGCAACCCGGAAAAAACCTATCATCTTGAGTTTGTAACTCATCACGAGGAATATGCTGAGCAGCTAAGCAAGATTATAAACAGCTACAGCATTTCTTCAAAGGTAATACAAAGAAAAGGAAGCTATATTGTTTATATAAAAGAAGGCGAGCAGATTGTAGATCTTTTGAATATAATAGGTGCTCACTCCTCACTCTTAGAGCTTGAGAACGTTAGAATAATGAAAGAGATGAGGAATAATGTAAACAGACTTGTAAACTGTGAAACTGCAAACTTAAGCAAGACTGTCAATGCTGCAATAAGACAGGTTGAAAGCATAAAACTTATACAAAATGAGATAGGCCTTCAGAGGCTTCCTAAAAACTTGAGAGAAATTGCAGAGCTCAGGCTTATGTATCCAGATGAATCTTTAAAGGAGCTTGGAGATTTACTAAGTCCTCCTGTTGGAAAGTCTGGAGTTAACCACAGACTAAGGCGAATTGAAAAGATAGCTGATGAGCTAAGGAAAGAGGGGCTATAGCATATGTCAAAGCACGAGGATATCATTAAGCATATACTTTCACTAGAGGTCGGTGCAAAGATTTCTGTTAGAAGTATTGCTAATGATTTGGGGGTTAGCGATGGTACTGCCTACAGAGCCATCAAAGATTGTGATACTATGGGCATAGTTACTACTATACCTAGAGTTGGAACCGTTAGAGTAGAAAAGGTAGAAAAAAAGAGCATAGAAGCTCTTACCTATGGTGAAGTTGTAAATATAGTAGATGGTACTTTAGTTGGTGGAAGAGATGGAGTTCATAAATCATTAAATAAGTTCATTATAGGTGCTATGACCTTGGATATGATACCAAAATATTTAAGTCCTAATTGTCTGCTTATAGCAGGAAACAGAGAAGAGGTACATAGGCTGGCGCTAATGAATGATTGTGCTGTGCTTATAACAGGGGGCTTTGGCACCAGTGAAGAAATTAAGAAGCTTGCAAATGAAAAAGGCTTGCCTATAATATCTACGACCTATGATACCTTTACTACTGCAACAATGATAAACAAGGCTATGTCAGAAAATCTTATTAAGAAGGATATAATCTTAGTTGAAGATATTATGATAACAGAACCTGTGTACCTTTCAGATAGTGACAGGATTGCACATTGGAAGGGTCTGGTGGCTGAAACAAAGCATGAAAGATACCCTGTTGTTGATAAGGAAATGAGGGTAGTAGGAATTATAACCTTAAAGGACATGCCTATTAATGATATAGATGATGATGATTTCATAAGCAGCTATATGACTAAAAACATTATAACTGTAACTCCAAAAACCACAGCTGCTTATACAGCACATATAATGGGTTGGGAAGGCATTGAGCTTTGTCCTGTTGTAGATGGAAGGAAGCTTATTGGAGTTGTGAGCAGACATGATGTAATAAAAGCGCTTCAATATATATCAAGACAGCCTCAAGTTGGAGAGACCATAGAAGACTTGTTGCTGAAAAATTTTGAGTTTGATGAAAGAGGAGAAGGAATGCATTTTTCAGGTAAAATAATTCCTGAAATGCTTGACCCGATTGGAACAGCGTCCTGGAGTGCATTAAATATGCTTTTATCAACTATGGGGATTATGACCCTAAGACAGAGAAACAATATAAATATAACTGTAGACAGCATATCTACCTACTTTATGAGGCCTGTACAGGTGGATAGCCATATTGAGATTATTACTGAAGTAATAGATATGGGACGAAATTTTTGCAAAATAGAAGTAAGCATGACAGACAATAAAGGTGAACTCATAGCAAAAGCTTTAATGTCGGCAAAGGTTATGAAAAAATAAAGCGGCAGCTTTGGGTGTAGTTGAGAATTACGCGATGATATATAAAGTATATTCTATGAGCGGTTCGCTGCAAAAGAAGCTCTAAGCTTGAAATCGGCATAAAACCAAGTGTTTTCGTGATCACGGGGCAACTTAAGAGCGCCAATTGCCATTGGCTAAGTTGCCCGTTAAAAGCCATTTAGGCTTTTAACCTCGTACCTCAGACAAACGAACAACACTAAGGTTTTATGCCGATTTCTTCGCTAAGAGCTTCTAGTACTCGCTCAATGCTCATTTCACAAATCTTATATATTTTAGCTAACTTCAGCAGCTACACCCAATTGCAGTTTTTGCAACTTGGGTTGATGAAGGATAGCATTGGATATATTTTTGCTACTTAACCTGCTGTGCTAGTTAAAGCCTAACCCAGCGAGAAGGTATAAAATATGCGAAATGAGCATTGAGCAAACAACTAGAAGTTCTTGGCGAAGGAGTAGGCATAAATCTTAGTGTTGTTCGTTTGTTTGAAGCGAAGCAAGTTTTACGAAAACACTTGGTTTATGTCTACTCTGAGCCTTAGAACTTCATGTGAAGCGAACAGCTCATACAGCATTTTTTATACCTTCTCGCGGAGATTATAGAAGTAACTAGTACAACAAGTTACTCCTAGTAAAGTATGTAACCTGCAATTCCTGAGAGGATAGTTAAAAGGATTGGGTCAATTTTGTATTTGTAGGAGGCGAAGAAGGCTAGTGCAAATATTATGATGCTTTTGTAGTCTATAAAGGAACCGTAGGCTACAAGTATTGCAGCAGCTGCTACTAGACCGACTGTAGTTGGTCTTAAGCCTAGAAAGGCATATTCAACGTATTTGTTGTTTTTAAATTTGATGAAGAATCTGGAGATAATAATCATTATAATAACAGAAGGCATAATTACACCAAGAGTTGCAACGGTAGAACCAATTATGCCTGCTACTTTAAAGCCTATGTAGGTGGCTGAGTTTATAGCAATTGGTCCCGGTGTAATCTGAGATATTGCAACAATATCTATAAATTCAGTAGTTGTTATCCAAGCATGTGCTATGGTAACCTCCTGCTGTATTAGAGGAAGCATTGCATAGCCGCCGCCAAAACTGAACAAGCCTATTTTAAAGAAGGTAATAAAAATATCTAAAAGTACCATTTATTTTCCCTCCTTTTGCTTTTCTTGAAGCTTTCCATAAAGTATTCCTAACACTGCAGCAGCAAGGATTATGTACACAGCAGTAATCTTTAAAAAAGCTACAAGAGCTGCAGCTGCAATAGGGATTATTATAGTCTTTCTATTAATCTTAGCGGATTGCCCAAGTCTTATAACTGGAGCAGCTATAAGTGCAACAACTGCAGGTCGTATTCCTTTAAAAGCTCTTTCAACCCCTTGATTATCTTTAATTCCAGCAAAAAAAGCTGCAACAATTAAGATAATTAAAAAGGAAGGCAGTACAGAGCCTAGTACGGTAAAAATCATTCCAGGAATTCCAGCCATCTTATAACCAACAAACACAGCAGTATTAATAGCGATAGGCCCAGGCGCAGACTGAGCTAAAGCAAGCATGTCTAAAAAATCCTCACGGCTAACCCATTGCTTTTTATCTACAACTTCCTTTTCAATAAGCGGTATCATGGCATATCCACCACCTATAGTAAAGGCACCAATTTTAAAGAAAGAATAGAACATTTCAAAATATTTTTTAGAAGTCAAATCAACACCCCATTTCTGAAATTAAAGAATTTGAACACGAGTATTATTATAGCATAATTTTCTAGAATTCTATAAACTATTCTGATAAAATGTAAGCATACGAAAGCAAGGAGGTAAGAAAATGTTTACACACATAGTATTCTTTAAACTAGCAGACCCTACGCAAGAAAATGCTGAGAAAGCAAAAAATATACTTCTAGCTATGGAAGGACAAATACCTCAATTAAAATATCTTGAGGTTGGAGTGGACCTTTTACATACACAAAGATCCTATGATGTAGCCTTAATCACAAGGTTTGACAGCAAGGAAGAAATGGATGCCTATCAAGTACATCCTTTCCATGTTGAGCATGTGCTGGCTAACTTAAAGCCAATGCTTCAGGGCTCAGCGGCTGTAGATTATTAAGCTTAGAAATATAAATTAAATGCTGAAGGGGCTGCGTCAAAATATATTTCAGCGGTAATTTTATGCTAAACTAAATTTTGAGACAGTCCTTTTTAAAATTGTTGTCCTTTACATTTTAAAATTTTCTGAATTTATTATTGACTGCAATAGGACAAGTTGTTATACTAAACATAGGAAATAGATTTACAAGTATTTATCATATTTAACAAATCGCTAGAATAAAAATAAATATAACCAAAAAGGTTTTTATTTTTGAAAACTTAATCCAGTGGGTTTAAAAAGTGGTGAATTTATATGAAAAATGACGAATACCTTATTTACATTAATTGGGATGGCTTCGGCAGGTATTATTATGATATAGCTAACTCGGATACTTATAAAGGCACAACAAACCTAAACAGCTTAATAAAAGAAGGTGTCTTTTTTGAAAAGCTATATACGGGAATACCTTCTATAACTTATCCCATGCAGTCGGCAATAGTGAGCGGCTCTTATTCTGAGCATACAGAAAACGTATACAAATATTACTCCAAGGAAGAGAAAAAGCTTATTTTATGCCGAAGAAAAAATTCTGCTGAAACCATAGGGCAGGTATTGTATAGGGAAAATATACCCTTTGTATCAGTGCAGCAGTTTGCTCTTCTTGAAAAAGGTGCTCAGTGGGATGAAAAAAATAGACTATATATACAGCCGGGAGGAGATTATAAAAATAGATTCAAGGAGCTTTTTAAGCTGCTTGAGGGAAAAGAAATAATTTCTAAGGATAAAGCCTTTTCTTATGAAGAGCTTCCAAGGGTTATATTTTTATATGTTGATGACTTAGATTCAATTGGTCATAATCAGCTTTATAAGAGAGGAAAGCTTAGGGCTTTTACAGAAAAGGGAAGAGTAAGGAATGTAGTAAACAGGTTGCTTCAAATGGATAAAATGCTTGGAGAGTTAATTGATAAGCTAAAAGCCCTAAATATATATGACAAAACAACAATACTCCTAACAACAGATCATGGAATGGTTCCATACAAGGGAAAGAGCTGTTTTGATGCATTATCACAAGCACTTAAGGCTCTTAGTTATGCAAGTGTAAAGGCACTTGATAAGGAAGGACAGCAAGGAGAACTTGAAGAGAATGAGGTTATAGCGGTATCTGCTGGTGTACAGCTTCAACTGTATTTTAAAGATAGCTGTAAAAACAAATTAGAAGAAATCAAAAAAGCTTTGCAGCAGGAAGAATATGTGGAAACCGTACTTACTAAATATGATTTATCTGAAAGAGGAACTGCTGAATTCTTTGCAGATATATTGGTTTCACCTAAGCCGCCTTATCATTTTCATTTAGGCGAAAAAAACAGCTTTCTACTAGGCGGTGCTCATGACAGCTTAAACGAGAAGGCACAACATATCTTTGGGGTGTTAAAAGGAAATTATTTTAAACAAAATTATAAATGCATGGAAAAGGTTAATAATATTGATTTTATTCCTACTATATGTACAGCTTTAAGCCTTCCGCTGCCAGCAAACAGTAGGGGAAAGATACTAAAGAGCATACTTAAGTGAAGTTACTTTTTCCAGTGATAAAAGAAAGTGTGGTTGTATGAAAAAAGCAGATCAAGAAACTTTAAAGCTAGTAAACAGAAGCGTTATTCTAGAGCTCATAAGAAAAAACAAGGAAATTTCAAGAATTGACTTAGCTGAACAAACAAAATTAAGTCCAACAACAGTGTCTGCAATAACCTCAGAGCTTATAACCAAAAAGCTTGTAACTGAGTTAAGAGTTGGAGAATCAAATGGAGGAAGAAGACCTGTTATGATGGGGTTAAATCCTCAGGCAGCTTATGCCCTTGCAATAAGGCTAACTACTAATGGAGCAACTTATGCTTTGGTAGACCTATCCTGCAGCATTGTGTGCATAAAAGAATGCATAGGAAAAATTGACAGTGAAGCAGCAGCTGAAAGGGTTTTACAGGAAATAATAAGTACAATTAAAGACAAATATCCAGAGTATGTGGAAAAAATAGTTGGAGTAGGGGTGAGTACCCCAGGAGTTATAGATTATGAAAATGGGATAATCCTATACTCAGCAAGTCTTCATCTAAAAAACTTCAATATATCAGAGACAATAAAGAATTTATTAGGGACAGATGCCATTATTTTTAAGGATGCAGATGCTTTAGCCTTAGGGGAGCAGCACTTTGGAATAGGTGAAGGCTATAAAGACTTTGCTTATATATTAGTAGAAAATGGAGTTGGTATGGCTTATGTAAATTCACAGAAGCTATTTAGACTGCCCTATGGTGGAATGGAGCTTGGACATATTGTTGTAGACATAAATGGTGCTCTATGCAGATGTGGAAATAGGGGCTGCCTTGGAACTGTAATTTCTGAGCTGCCAGTTTTGAAGAGACTAAATGAACTAATTGAAGGCGGCATGCAAACTGAAATGCAAAATATAAGCTCTTTAAAATTTAAAGATATTGTTAACTATTCCAATCAAGAGGATCCAGCTGCTTTAATGGTTTTAAAGGAGCAGGCGGAATTAATTGGGGTAGCTTGTGCAAATGTAATAAATTTATTTAACCCGGAGCTTGTAATAGTTGGAGGGCCTTTAACAGGCTGCAGCTGGGATATACTTGACCTAGTTAAGGATTCAACGGCAAGAAGAGCATTAAGACCTTATAACAGTAAGGTTAAGGTTGAATTTTCAAAGCTAGGCTACAAATCATCGCTTCTAGGACTTGCTAACGAAGTGTTTGAAAAAATGATATTTAAGCCAACGGCTTTAATATAAAAATTTATAGATAAGAAAAAGTGGGGGGAAATGTATGAAAAGTAAAAAGGTACTTAGTTTAATCCTTTCTTCATTACTGGTAGGAACAATGCTTATGGGCTGTAAAGCAAATAAGCCTGAGGAACCAGCTAATGCTAAGCCAGGCGAGGACAAAAAAGTAACACTAACTTATTGGCAGCACAGCAGCCAGGCAAGAGATACCATGATGCAAAATCTTGCTAAAGATTTTATGGAAAAAAATAAGAACATAGAAGTTAAGCTGGAATTCATTCCAGAGGCAGATTACTTTACAAAGCTTATATCCTCTCTAGCAACTGATGCTGCACCGGATGTATTCCAAGTACAATCAGGCTTTATAAGCAGACTTGCTAAGGTAGGTTCAATTAAGCCTCTTGATGAAAGTGTATTGCCTACAAACAATGTAAAGAACGACTTCATATCAGCAGCAGTAGATGGTCTTACAGTAGACGGAAAATACTACGGTCTTCCAACAGATATTCAAACAATAGTTTTATATTGGAATAAGGATCTTGTTTCAGCTGCAGGTCTTGATGCTGAAAAAGGACCAAAAACTTGGGATGAAATGAGAGAGTGGGCAAAGAAGCTTACAAAGTCTGAAGGCGGAAAAATGACTCAGTCAGGCTGGGGAGAAAAAGGCTATAATCCAGAGGTTCAGGCTTTAATGGTTCAAAATGGCGGAAAGCTTGTTGACAGCAATGGAAAATATGTTTTTGCTGATGACGAAAAATCAGTAGAAGCAATTAAATTTATGGTTGATGCCTATAAGGTTGACAAGGTTTATGATACAAAATTCCTAAAGAACTGGGAAGGCTTCAGACAAGGAAAGGTTTCTATGATGCTTGGACACCCAGCTATGCTAGGAAACTTAAAGAAAACAGCACCTAATGTAAAGCTAGGCATAGGCTTAATACCTGCTAAGGCTGGCAAGAACACTACAATTGTTACTTCTTGGGCATACAGTATGTCTAAGAAAGCAGACTCAAAGGCTGCAACAAAGTGGATAGAATACTTAACCAGCGCAGAGGTTCAAAAGAAATGGACAAAAGAAACTGGTGAGCTTCCAGGAAGAAAGGCATTATTAAATGATGCTGAACTTACAGCAGATCCAAACATAAAACTTCTTATATCCTCATTAAATGATTCTGCAGTAGGCTACCTGCAGTCAGGTTCACTTAATACTATTTGGTCAACTGCCTTTGAAAAGCTTATATTAACAGATGCACCTCTTAAGGAAACTCTAAAGCAAATGCAGGACGACTTAAATAAGGAAATAGCAAAAGACTTGAAATAAACTTTGACTTACAACAGGATGGGGAAGGGAGAAAATCCGTATTCTCCATCCTTCTTTAGAAAGGAAGTGAATATATGAAAGCTAAGCTAAGTGCAGTAAATATGGTGCCTCAAAAACCTAAGTCAGCAAAAAGAAAATTAAACCCAACTAAAATAGCTCCCTATATCTTTATAGCACCAGCAGTTATATACATCTGCATAGTTACCTTAGTACCAGCAATTATGGCTCTGCCTATAAGCTTTACAGATTGGTCAGCGCTAACCCCTAAAATGCATTTTATAGGCCTTGAAAACTACAAAAACCTGTTAGAGGATAAAGAATTTTTCACTTCTCTAATTACAATGGGTAAATTTTTTATATATGTTCCACTAGTTATGTTTTTTGGACTTTTATCAGCTCTGCTTTTAAACAGCAAAATAAAAGGGATGACAGTATTCAGAGTAATATTTTACTCTCCTGTAATAACTTCAACTATTGCAGCAGCGATACTATTTGATTGGTTTTACCAACCAAGCTTTGGACTTTTTAATAGCATACTACAACTAATCGGCATCCCAGGAATAGGCTGGGTAACTGATGCTAAAACCTCAGTTATGTCGGTAATTATATTTAAGGTATGGAAGGGCTTTGGTGCCGCCATGCTTATATATCTTGCAGGACTTCAGGATGTGCCGGACGAGCTTAAAGAGGCAGCTTCCATAGATGGAGCAAATGCATGGCAAAAATTTAGATTTATAACCTTCCCATTACTTAGACCAGCTAACATATACCTTTTAATAACAAATGTTATTGGGGTATTTATGATATTCCAGGAAACCTTTATGTTAAAGGGACCTTTAAAGAGCACAAATACAGTTGTAAATTATATTTACGAAAAAGGCTTTTCAAGCTCAGAGATGGGTTATGCAAGCGCAATGTCCTTCGTGCTTTTTGTAGTAATCCTTATCATAACCTTAATTCAGTATAGGGTTATGAAAGTAGATGTGGAATAGGGGGGACAAAGGTGAAAAGAAAAATATCAAATAAAATTATTCTTTTGCTAATGCTTTGTATAGGAGCTCTTTTAGTAGCAGTACCCTTTATATGGATGATTTTTTCTTCCTTTAAAACTATAGATGAATTTTACTTGCTGCCGCCTAAAATATTTCCTAAGAAGTTTATTTTGGATAACTATATTGAGCTTTTCAAGAAAGGCAACTTTGGGCTGTATTATTTCAACAGTATTTTTGTAACGGTAGTACAGGTTATTTTTAATATTTTTATAGTTACTATGGCGGGCTATGGCTTTGCAAAATACAATTTCAAAGGTAAAAAAGTGTTGTTTATGGTGATTCTATCTACAACTATGGTACCTTGGGTAGCTACCATAATTCCACTTTATATAATGGCTTATAAGGCAAACCTGGTAAATACCTATGCAGGACTTATAATTCCAGGTCTTGCAGATGCTTTTGCCATATTCCTGGCTAAAAACTTCATGGAAACAATTCCTACAGCTCTTATTGAAGCTGCAAGAATTGATGGAGCTGGTGAATTTAAAATCTTTAGAAAGCTAGTGCTTCCTTTAGTAAAACCGGTAATAGCTGTTATAACTATAAACAAGTTTATTGGAAGCTGGAATGCGTTCCAATGGCCTCTTTTAATAGTAGGCAGCGATAAGATAAGAACCCTGCCTCTGGCTGTTGCCAAATTCTCAAGCCAGTACTACGATGCTTATAATTTAAAAATGGCTGCAGCTTGTTTGGCAATAATTCCTGTACTTGCAGTATATATAGCTTTCCAAAAATATTTTGTTACCGGAATATCTTTATCAGGTGTAAAAGAATAGGAGGATTGCATGCTTAAAATAGATTATCATATGCATACTACTTTTTCAGATGGAGAGCCAACCTATAAACAGGTTATAGACAGAGCCAAAGAACTTGGACTAGACTGTATTGCTATAACGGATCACTTTGATCCTTATGACCCTAACCCAAGGGTTAACTGCTTGAAGGAAGAAGAGCTTTTAAAGTTTTTTAAGCAAATAAAAACCTATGCAGAAGAAGTTGGGCAAAGAGTTTTATGCGGACTTGAAACCTGTACTGATTACAAAGGAAACTTAAGGTTAAGCGATAAGGTTATAGAAAGCTGTGAGCTTATTATAACAAGCCCACATTACGTTGAGTACCACAAGGAACTAATCCCGGGAAATTATTTCGACGACTGCTATTGGGAGAGCTATAAGGAAAAGGTATTGAACATGGCAGCAGCTGGAGGAGATATACTGGGACATGCTGAGGCTTATCTGCCCTATAGAGAACTTTTAGTGCCAAACACAACTGACTTTGAAGGCAGAATAGCACTAGCCTTAAAGATAGCAAACAAATATTTTGATGAAAAATATATAGATGAATTAACAAAAGCTTTGAAAAAATCAAAGAAGGCCTATGAACTTCATTGTGCAACAAGCACTCCAAGAGAGTGGGTAATAGAAAAGCTTATAAAAGAAGATATAAAACTTAGTTTTGGTAGTGATGCTCATGGTCTTTCCAAGGTAGGAAATATAGCCTGGGCAGAAAAAATGCTAAGAAAATTTAACGCTGAAAACCAGCAGTTTGTAAAAAATATATAAAGCTTGATTGAAAGGAGACAGAAGATGTTAAAGGTAGCTTTGTTAGGTGCAGGTGTAATGGGAGGTGTACATGGAAACGGCTATAAAAGCATAGAAGGAGCTAAGCTTGTAGCTGTTTGCGATTTGAGAGAAGAAAAAGGAACAGCTATAGCCTCCCAGCACAATGCCAACTATTATAAAGACTTTGAGGAAATGATGAGAAGCGAAGAAATAGATGTAGTAGATATATGCCTTCCAACTTACCTTCATAAGGAATTTGCGCTAAAAGCAATAGAAATGGGAAAGCATGTATTTTGCGAAAAGCCTATAGCTCTAAAGGTTGAAGATGCAGAAGCTATGGTAAAGGCTGCGTCAGATAGAGGGGTTAAGTTTTCTGTAGGCCACGTAGTAAGATTTTTCCCAGCCTATAAGCATGCAGCAGAGGTAGTTAAAAGCGGAAGAATAGGTGACGTAAAGCTTATAAGGGCAACTAGAACAGGAGCATTTCCATCTTGGAACTGGAATAACTGGTACTCTAATTATGACCTAAGCGGAGGTCCTCTTTTAGACCTTATCATACATGACTTTGACTGGATAAGCTACAATTTTGGAGAAGTGGAAAGGGTATATGCTAGAAGCTTTAATGGAAAGGTAGAGAAAAAAGAGCACTGTCTTGTGACTTTAAGGCTAAAAAACGGTGCAATAGCTCACGTAGAAGGCAGCTGGGCATATCCAGACGGAGCAACCTTTGGAACAACTCTTGAGCTTATTGGTACAGAAGGTCAGCTAGAGCTTGACAGCAGAAAAAGCTCACCTATAGTTAAGCATATTCCAAATGGTACTGGAATTAAAGTAGCCTTAGACAGCCCTCTTTCAAGCTCTCAGGAACCTTATACCATGGAAATACAAGAATTTATCAGTTCTATAATAGAAAACAGAGAGCCTCTTGTAACAGGTGAAGAAGCGGTAAATGCACTTAAGATAAGCCTAGCAGCAATTGAGGCATCAAAAAATGCAGCACCAGTGACCTTAGGAGGGGATAAGTAATGGATAAGATAAAAATCGGAGTTATTAGCTTTGAACATATGCATGCAGTAAGCTATACAAATGCATTAAAGAATATTCCTGAGGTAGAGCTGGCAGGCATAGCAGACAGCGACCTTGAAAGAGGAACAAAAATGGCTGAAGCCTTTAATACAATCTATTATAAGGACTATAAGGAGCTTCTAAACACCGACATAGATGGAGTAATAGTTTGTACCTGCAACAAGCTTCATGCAGAAACTGTGGTTGCTGCTGCAAAAGCAAAAAAGCATATTATTGTTGAAAAACCTTTTGCAACAAACTATGAAGATGCTGAAGCAATGATTAATGCAGCAAAGGAAAACAATGTTAAGCTTCTTACAGCTTTTCCAATGAGATTTAATCAAGCTGTTATAGAAGCAAAGCAAGCAGTTGATAGAGGAGAAATAGGTGAAATACTGTGCATAACAGGAATAAACCATGGCAAAATTCCTTCAGGCTGGTTCCTAGATAAGGATTTGGCAGGAGGAGGAGCTGTTATGGATCATACAGTTCATGTGGCAGACCTAATGAATTGGTTCACAGGCAGCAAGTGCAAATCAGTTTATGCTGAGTCAGGAGAACTTATTCACAACAAAGGTATTGATGACTGCGGAATAGTAAATGTAGAATTTGAAAACGGTGTATTCGGAACTATAGACTGCAGCTGGGGACATCATAAAAACTATCCTATATGGCCTGAGGTTTATATGGAAATTGTGGGTACAAAAGGAGTTCTTGAAGTTGAAGCCTTTAGACAAACTGAAAGAGTATACTCTGTTAAAAACAATTCCATAGATGATGAAATGTGGGCTGATGGCGGAGATGAGGGCTTAATAAAAGAATTTATAAAAGTTATAGAAGCAGCTAAAAAAGGAGAAGACCTTAAAGACAGCCACTATGCAAGCGGCATAGACGGCAAACGTGCTATGGAAATAGCACTATCAGCCTATAAATCCAGCGCCACTCATATGGTAAGCTCAAACTAAACTGTTATGCTAGTTAAAATCTAACCAAGCGAGAAGGTATAAAATGTGTGAAATGAGCATTGAGCAAACAACTAGAAGTTCTTGGTGAAGGGCAGGCATAAAACCTTAGTGTTGTTCGTTTGTTTGAAGAGGAGGTTAAAAGCCTAAATGGCTTTTAACGGGCAACTTGCGAGTGGGAATGAGCGCTCTTTAGTTGCCCAGTGGAAAACACTTGGTTTTATGGCTGTCCGAGCCTTAGAACTTCATGTGAAGCGAGCAGCTCATGGAGCACAATTTATACATTCTCGTGGTGATTAGAGATTTAACTAGCGCAACAGATAGACGATTAATGTTACAGCAAAAACAAAGGTGAAGAGATATATTCCAGCTTAGGTATTACGGGACATATATTTGCTTCACCTTTTTTGCAAACAAAATAAAAATAATTGGGGAAAAGAAAAGGGGTTAATTATGAAAAATAAAAAGTGTTTAAGCATTATTCTAACACTGCTTATGGTGTTTACTGCACTGCCCATTGGGTATGTAAAGGAAAAGGTTAAGGCAGAGCAAGGACAAAAAAACTATGTACTGAATATAATTTGGGATGGTTTATCAGCAGAGTATTATAATTCCTTGAAAGAAAAAGGACTTAAGGCGCCTAATTTAGAGGCTTTGATTCAAAACGGTACAAAGCTTGAAAATCTTAAAACTACAATACCTTCCTATGGCGGTGCTCAGGCAGCAGCAGTTACAGGAGCCTATCCTGGAACAAACAATTTTCTTTACAGATATTTGGATAAGGACACCTCCACATATAAAGCAAATGTTTATGATTTTAATGCAGAAACTATTTTTGAAGCTATAAACAGGCAAAATCCAAGTATTAAAACCTTAGCGCTAGGCATGAATGTTGCAGGAAAAACACTTGAGGGTAGAGGAGTTTTTGCAGCTGACGAGAATCATAAATATATTAAGTATGCCCTTGGAGATAATCTTGTAGCTTTTGATAAAACTGCAGATGATATTGTTGCAGCAATAAACTCTGAGAACCTACCAGAGTATATAATGGCTTACTCAAATGATATAAAGATGCTTTACTGGGGTGGTGGAGCCTCAAATCCAGAACTAGTTGACTCAAGCGTTATAGCTAAGCTTGAAGCTATGGACTTAAAGCTTAAACAAGTAACTGATGCCTTAAAAGCAAAGGGCGTATTTGATAAAACTGTAATAATGTTAAACTCACTGTCTTCTATGTACATTACTAAAAGCAAAATATCAGTAGAAACCATGGCAAGCAGCATAACAAATGCAACAGGGGTGAAAACTCAATTTATTAGTGCTAATCCAGCTGTAGATACTAAAGCTACAATTATAAAGCATTATATTATGAAGTATGCTCAGCTTACCTTTACTAAAAATGCAACTCAAGAAGATAAGGACAAAGTGCTTGCTTATATCAAAGACAGCAGCAGTGATGCTGGCAAGCTTATAAAAAGTGTAATAACTCCTCAGGAAGTGTCAGCACCAGAGGCTTTTGCAGATTATTTATTAAATCCAATAGACAACTACACTTTTTCTCAGTCTGGAGCAGAATCATTCAGAACTGACAATCTTGATGACTTGAATCAATTTTGCGTTGTATCAGGAAACGGGGTAATTAGAAATTTTAAGCCTGAAAAAGCAAACCTGGTTGACATAGCAACAAATGTATCCAATATACTTGGCATTAATCCTCCAGCAAATAATGAAGGAAAGCTATGGAGCATGTTTGACTTTGTAAAGCCAACCTTAAGCCTAACTCTAGAGGGAGAAAAGGATAGTGAAGGCAATTATCTTAAGCAGGTTAAGGCTACAATAAACGCTTCGGACAATAAAAATTTTACAGTGCAGTACGATTTAGGTGAAGGTTATGTGAACTATACTGGTCCAATAACTATAGGCAAAGATTGCATCTTAAAGGTTAAAGTAGTTGATGAAGCAGGAAATTTAACCTATAAAGAAGAAGCTATAAAATTTATAAATCTTATAGACAGTGTTGTTATTGAAGGAAACACTGAGGCTTTAAAGGATTCACTTGTTACTGAAGATAATGCAGTAAAGGTTATAGGAACAACTCAGGTTAAAGATAATAGCTTTATAGCAAAAATCAACGAAGAGCAAGTACCAGTATCTTCAGGAAGCTTCAGTAAGAATGTGCAGCTTAGTGATGGAGAAAATATAATAAAGCTTGAGGCAGAGCTTAATGGGGTTGGAAACGTAATAACAAAGAGAATCTTAAAGCCTTATTCTCCAAGGATAACTTCTATAGAAGATGGAGCTATAGTTTCTAATTCCTTATTAAACCTTGAAGCAGTAGTGTGTCCAGAGTCAGCTGTTACCGTAAATGGAAAAAATGTAACCGTTGACAGTCAGGGAAAATTAAGTGCAGAGCTTGAACTAGCAGAGGGAGAAAATAATATTTCTATAAAGGCAGCTTTAGGCTCAACTATAAAGGAAGCTAATATGAAGGTTAATTATTATACCCCAGTAAAAATAGACATAACAAATTTAAAGAACAAGCAAATAGTTAAGGAAGCTGCAGTAAAAATAGAAGGAACAGTAGATAAGGACTGCAGTATTAAAGTTAATGGAGCTTCAACAGAGCTTATTAGTAATAAGTTTTCAAAGGAATTGAAGCTTTCAAAGGGTGTAAATACTATAACAGTTGAAGCTGACTACAAGGGCGTTATAGCTTCAAAAAGCATAAAGGTAAACTATATAGCACCAGATGAAAATTATGTGGTTTATATTAACTGGGACGGCTTTGCACATTATTACTATGAAGAGGCCAGCAAGCTTGGCAAAACCCCAATAATAGATAGCCTTATAAAGGAAGGAACCTATTTTAAAAATGCATATACAGGCATTCCTTCAATAACAAACGCAATGCAGGCAGCTATAGTATCAGGTACCTATTCCGGCGGAACAGGCAACGGTTATAGATATTTTGATAAGAAAAACAATGTAGTTGTTCAATTCTCAAGAGAAAATAATGCTGAAACAATTGCAGAAGCTGCATTAAGACAAGGACTTAAGCCAGCCTCAGTGCATCAGTTTGCACTTCAAGATAGGGGTACGGTAATTGGAGATGCAAATAGGCCCTACATTCAACTTCCAGACCCAAGCGATTATGCAGTAAGATTTGATGGAGCGATAAAGCTTATAAAAGGCGAACCTGTTGGTGAAGATATAGGAAAAGTTGAACTAGATGACATACCAAAATTTTTAGCTTTATATATGGATGATTTAGATGGAGTAGGACATAACGAAAAGAGCGCTTATGATTCACCAGTTGCCTTAACAGAAGCAGAAAGAATGCAGAATGTAGTAAAAAGATTAAACCTTATGGACCAAAAGCTTGGAGAATTCATAGAAGCCTGCAAGGAAAGAGGAATATATGACAACATGAGCTTTGTATTAACCACAGACCACGGCATGGCCCCATTTGGGCAGCAGGGTGCTGAAGCAGACGACTATGGCTATTCAAAGCTTCCTGACTTAACAAGCACCATTGAAAAGCTAGGCTATAAGAGCGAAGTTTTATTTGGAGGACAGAGTCCAAAGTCAGATACTGACGTAGTAATAGTAGATGTAGGGCTTCAGGCTCAGCTTTCCTTTACAAAGACCTTTACTGAGCAGGATATAGAAAAAATAATTAATGCAGTTAAAGACAAGGTTTATGTAGGAAGAATAATGAAGGTTGATGAAATGAAGCAAAGAGGGGTAATGGATGGCTTTGCTGATTTGATTATCTCTCCAAAGGCTCCCTATAGCTTCAAAACAGGAGATCCTAAGCTGTATGCAGCAAGAGGACAGCATGATTCCTTGGATGAAAAGGCACAGCATATATTCTCGCTAATGTGGGGAAAAGGAATTAAAAAAGGCTATTCCTATGAAGATAGAATGTACAATATAGACTTTGCTGTAACTATGTCTAAGCTATTAAATATGGAAGCGCCTAAAAACTCCACAGGAATGCTTTTAAGCTCAGCTCTGGAAGAAAACAATGGCGGCGATAATGGCAGTGATAACAACGGTGGAAATAATGGCGGCGATAATGGAAATGGCGGAGACAACGGTTCTGGAGATAATCAAAATCCAGATAACCCAGGAAATAATGATAACGGCAGCGACAATGGTGGAGGGCAAACAGATACAGATTCACCAAGTTCAGGCACTATACCTCAAACGGGCTCACCGGTAGATTTTGCTTCGCTAATGCTTTTAGGAACCGTAATTTTAGTTTCAGGGACATTTATATTTAAAAAACGAGCATAGCTTCACAATGCTTTAAAACACTTGGCTATGAATGAATTAGATTTTCTAATTTGTTCATAGCCTTTATTTTATATGAAGTTATTTGATTTACCAATACTTGCATAGTGATTCATTTATTTTTTCAATTAGATTTTTTACATGTCATTGAATATAATTTAACAATGTGGGGTGATGGTATGTTTTACATAGGAATTGACATTGGTTCAACTGCTTCAAAGACAGCTGTATTTGAGGATGACAAGCTTCTTAGCTGTTTTACGCAGCCTACTGGGTGGAGCAGTGTTGAAACTGCAGAAAGCATAAAACAGAGGCTTATGGAAGCAGGATATTTTGAAAAAAGCAGTATAGTTGCGACTGGCTATGGAAGAGTTTCTGTACCCTATGCAAAAAAAACTATTACTGAAATAACCTGTCATGGAAAAGGAGCACATTATCTTTTTAACGAAGATTGCACTGTTATAGACATAGGCGGGCAAGATACAAAAATTATTACCCTTCGAAACGGAAACGTAACCGATTTCACTATGAACGACAAATGTGCCGCTGGAACAGGCAGATTTTTAGAGCTTATGGCAGGAACCTTAGGGCTAAGCATAAACAAGCTTAGCGAGCTTTCTAAGCTTGGGAGCTCTACAACCATTAGTTCTATGTGTACGGTATTTGCTGAATCAGAGGTAATAAGCTTAATTGGCCGAGGGGAAAAAAGAGAAAATATAGCTTTTGCAGTTATAGATGCAATAACCTCAAAGGTTAAGTCTTTATGTCAAAAGCATAGCACCATAGGCAATTATATTTTGACTGGAGGTCTATGCGAAAACAGCGCAATTCTTGAAAGCTTTTCAAGGAAGCTTGGCAAAAGGGTTAAGTCCCATGAGCTCGGAAGATACGCAGGAGCAATAGGAGCAGCTGTTGCAGCTAAAGCTATGAATAAATAATTAACTCGTTGTGCTAGTTAAAGCCTAACCCAGCGAGAAGGTATAAAATATGTGAAGCGAACTGCTAATAATGCATATTTTATACCTTCTCGCGGTGATTAGAGACTTAACTAGCACAGCAGGTCATTAAATAAAATTTTGGAGGATTGGGTTATGGGTGACTACAGACAATTATGGAAAGATTTAAACATGGATTTAGAAAAGCACGACCAATTATGTGCAGTGCTTCCTGAGATGTATGGTTCAGTATATTTGAGCCAAGAAAACAGACCAGAGGGAATGAACTATTTTAATTTTGTTGTTTCAGAGGTTCATGGCTTAAGACCAGCTGAACTTAATGCTCATAAGGAAAAGGGCGGCAAGGTGCTTGGAACCTTCTGCGTATTTGTACCAGATGAAGTTATACTTGCTGCAAATGCAATATCAGTTGGGCTTTGCGCTGGTTCACAGTTTTGGGTTGAGGATGGTGAAAAGCATCTTCCAAGAAATATGTGTCCATTAATAAAAGCAGCTGTAGGAGCAAAGGTTAGCGGAACTTGTCCTTATTTTCAATCTGTAGACATGATAGTTGGAGAAACTACTTGTGATGGAAAGAAAAAAGCTTGGGAGATATTAGATGAATATGTACCAGTACATGTTATGGATCTTCCTCAAATGAAAAGAACAAAAGATTATAACATGTGGATGGATGAAATAAAAATATTTATAGAAAAAGTTGAAGAGCTTACAGGAAACAAGGTTACTGTAGAAAGCTTAAAGAAAGGTATTGAAATAGCTAACAGCAAGAGAAGAGCTTTAAAGAGACTTTATGATTTTAGAAAGCTGACACCATCACCAATAAGCGGTAAGGATGCACTCTTAATTTCCCAAATAGCCTTCTATGATGATCCAGAAAGATTTGTTGCTCAAGTTAATGCCTTGTGCGATGAGCTTGAGGAAAGAGCTAAAGCAATGAAGAGCGAAGGTAAGAAGAGAATAATGATAACAGGAACTCCAATGGCTCTTCCAAACTGGAAGCTTCATGACATAATAGAAAATTTAGAGGCTGAGGTTGTAGTTGAAGAAACCTGTACAGGTACAAGATACTTTGAAAATGAAGTATCACTGGAAGGCGAAACTATAGAAAACCTAATAAAGAATCTTGCTGACAGATATTTAAACATAAACTGTGCTTGCTTTACACCAAACACAGGAAGAATAGATGATATCAAGAGATATGTAGAAGAATACAAAGTAGATGGAGTTGTTTACTCAAATCTTTCCTTCTGCCATACTTATGCTATTGAATACAACAAGGTAGAAAAAGAGTTAAAGGAAGCAGGAATTCCAATAATAAATATAGAAACTGATTACTCCACTGAAGATGCTGGACAAATTAAAACAAGAGTGGAAGCCTTCTTGGAAATGCTATAAAAGCTATGGAAAATGCAATTAAAAACTATATTCTTTTTCCTAACTACACAACAGGTCTGACACTTGAAGCTCTTTTAAAGAAAGAAAAGATAAAATATACAATAGTTCCAACGCCAAGAGAGCTTTCAGTGTCCTGCGGCATTTGCATGGAGTATAAGAAGGAAGATGAAGAGGCTATAAAAAGTCTTGTGAGTGATAACTCAATTTCAATCATTGGCTTTAAAAGCTTAGAAAAAGTTTATAAGAAATTTTATTAAGATACTGCCTCAAAGCAGTATCTTTTTTTGCTTCCATTCAATTAATATTGAATTAATCAAGCTAAAACTATAAAATTAAAGTAATCCTATATTTGTCGCTTTTGCGGCATTATGAAAGGAAGTGAAATATTGGAGAACAGCTTTAATGGGGATTTTGTTCATCTGCATGTGCACACAGAGTACAGTCTTTTAGACGGTTCTGGCAAGATTCCTAATTTAATTGCCCGGGCAAAAGAGCTTGGAATGAAGAGCATTGCCATAACAGACCACGGGGTAATGTACGGCTGCGTAGATTTTTATAAAGCAGCAAAGGATCAGGGAATTAAGCCAATCATAGGGTGTGAAATATATGTTGCGGCAAAATCCATGTATGATAAAACAAATAACAAAGAAAATGAAACCCACCACCTGGTTTTGCTGGTTAAAAACGACACTGGCTATAAAAATTTAATGAAGATAGTATCAATGGCCTCCATTGAAGGCTTTTATTACAAGCCAAGAGTGGACCATGAATTTTTAAGAAAGCACAGTGAAGGTTTGATAGCTACAAGTGCCTGTCTTGGTGGTGAGGTTCAATCCTACTTGTCCAGTGGAAACAGACAAAAAGCCATAGAAGTAGCCCTTATTTACAAGGATATTTTCAAAGAAGGCTTTTATCTTGAGCTTCAGTATCACGGTATCGACGAGCAGCTTAGGGTAAACGAAGAGCTCATAAAGCTTTCAGAAGAGCTTGATATACCTTTAATCTGCACTAATGACGTTCACTACATAAATCAGGAGGACTGGAAGGCTCACGACATTCTTCTCTGCGTTCAAACAGGAAAGACTGTAGATGAGGAGAATAGAATGAGATATCCTTCAGACCAGTTCTATCTTAAGTCTCCTGAAGAAATGTATAAGGTATTTTCCTATGTGCCGCAAGCCTTGAATAACACAGTGAAAATAGCAGAACAGTGCAATTTTGATTACGAGTTTCACGTGTCAAAGCTGCCTAAGTTTCCTCTGCCTGAGGGGGTAGACCCTTACGATTATCTAAAGGAAACCTGCTATAAAGGCTTAAGAGAACGCTATAAGGACATGACTCAGGAGCTTACAGACAGGCTAGAATATGAGCTTGGAGTAATAAAAAACATGGGCTATGTGGATTACTTCCTTATAGTTTGGGATTTTATAAGGTTTGCAAATGAAAATAAGATAGCGACAGGGGCTGGAAGAGGTTGCTTTTTACCTGGAACTAAAATTTTAATGGCCGATGGAAGTACTTGTGAAATAGAGCAGATTAAAAAAGGAGACAAAATTGTAACGGCGCAGGGAAGAGTACATGAGGTTGAAGAACAACTTCATTATGATTGTGACGAAGAGATTACATGCATCGAAGCAGTTAATGAAAAATTATATTTAACTAATGATCATAAGGTTTTGTCAGTCATAACCTCTAGGTGTAAAAAAGAATGGTCTGATATAACAAAGCTTCCGACAGTTTGCAAGCTAACCTGCGGTGATTATGCAAGAAAAAGATGTAAGCAGCCTCCATTTATAGATTATAAACTAGAGTGGAATGAGGCTCAAAAGCTTAATAAGAACGATTTTGTAGTGTATCCAAGAAACCACATAGAGCCAAGAGAAATTGTTTATGATATTTTAGAGTATTGCACTTTAGACGAGCACCTGAAGTATGATGAAAATTTTATATGGTATGAAATAGGAAGCAATAAGCTTGAAAGCAAAAAAGTAAACAGACATATAAGCTTTGATGAAAGCTTTGCTAGATTTCTTGGTTATTTTATAGCTGAAGGTTGGACTCATATTAATGAAGAACAAAGAACTTATAAGCTTGGCTTCGGCTTTAATAGAGAAGAGACAGAATATATTGAAGAAGTAGCTGCATTAGCAAAGCAAATATTCGGGGTAGAATGCTATATACATGATAATAAAACGAGATATGCAACAAGTATAGAATTCAACTCAAAGCCTATAGCTCAGTTTATGAGGTGTATTTGTGGAGAAGGTGCTAACTATAAACATATACCAAATCAGATTATAGAGGGTGGAAACAATGACCTTCTGAAAATACTGATAGCATATATGTTTAGGGGAGACGGAAGCTACTCGGATATAAGCAGTGGATCAAATAGCTTTAGGATTAAGTATACTACTACTTCGTATAAATTGACCACTCAGTTAAGACTTATACTAGCAAGGTTAGGATACTGGACTTCTATTAAAATAAGAAAAAAACAGCAGGAAAACTGGAGCGAAGAGTACTCTGCTTGTGTATCTGGTGGTCAGCTGCTTAGATGGAATGAGGATTTTAAATATTTTACAATCCCAATTAGAGAGCAGAAATTTTATCGAAATGATAGCTCCTATGTTGATGATAACTATATTTATATTAAGATTACAAAAGTAAGCAAGCAAAAATATGAAGGAAAAGTATATGATTTATCAGTTCCACCAGATAGGTCGTATGTAGCAAATTCTATAGCTGTACACAATAGTGCTGCGGGGTCTTTGGTTGCCTACACCTTAGGAATTACTAAAATAGACCCACTTAAGTATAATTTGCTGTTCGAAAGATTTTTAAATCCGGATCGTGTATCCATGCCAGATATTGATTCTGACTTCTGCTACGAACGTCGTCAAGAAGTAATAGATTATGTAGTAGAAAAATACGGGGTAAACAACGTATCCCAAATCATAACCTTTGGAACCATGGCAGCAAGGGCTTGTATAAGAGACGTAGGTAGAGCCATGAACTATTCCTACAGCGAGGTAGATAGAATAGCAAAGATGATACCTACCATGCTGGGAATAACAATTAACAAAGCCTTGGACATTAATCCTGAGCTGAAAAATGCTTATGAAAATGATATGAGAGTCATGGAGCTTATAGACGTTGCCAAATCCCTTGAAGGTCTTCCAAGACACTCAGGAACTCATGCTGCAGGGGTAGTTATAGCTTCTCAGCCATTGGTTAATTATGTTCCAATGCAAAGAAATGAAGGCAATATAGTGGCTCAGTTCCCTATGGGAACCCTTGAGGAGCTTGGACTTTTAAAGATGGACTTCTTAGGTCTTCGTACACTTACAGTAATGCGAGATGCTGTAGAAATGATTAAGGAAGGCAGAGGAATAGACATTGATTTAGATAAATTAGATTTTGATGATAAAGAAGTCTACAAGATGATTGGCGAAGGCAAAACCGTTGGAGTATTCCAACTAGAATCGCCAGGTATGACTTCCTTCATGAAAGACCTTAAACCAGATGGCTTTGAAGATATCATAGCTGGTATAAGCTTGTATCGACCAGGTCCTATGGCTGAGATACCCAGGTATGTAGAAGGAAAGAGGAATACTGAAAGTACGCACTATGAGACCCCTGAGCTTGAATCAATACTTGATGTGACATACGGGGTAATGGTATATCAGGAACAGGTTATGCTTATAGTGCAAGAGCTCGCAGGCTATTCCATGGGACGTGCGGACCTAGTACGACGTGCCATGTCTAAGAAAAAGCACAAGGTCATGGAGGAAGAAAGATATAACTTCATTCATGGAATTGTAGACAAAAACGGAAATATAGAAGTACCAGGCTGCATCAGAAACGGAATAAGTGAAGAAGCAGCAAATAAAATATTTGATCAAATGATGGACTTTGCAAGTTATGCCTTTAACAAATCGCATGCAGCGGCCTACGCAGTTATAGGCTTCCAAACCGCATACCTTATGCGTTACTACCCAACAGAATTCATTGCAGCAATGCTGAATAGTGTAATGGGTATAAACGAAAAGGTAGCGTATTACATTCGCTTTGCAAATGAGCTTGGCATAGAGGTGCTTGTGCCTGATATAAATGAAAGCTATGCTAAGTTTACGGTAAAGGAAAATAAGATACGCTTTGGAATGGCAGCTATTAAAAACGTAGGCATGAATGTTATTGAGAGCATAGTGAAGTCCAGAGAAGAAAAAGGCAATTTCACAAGCCTTACTGATTTTTATAATAAAATAGATGTGTCACTTATAAATAAAAGAGCTATTGAAAGCTTAATAAAAGCAGGAGCCTTTGACAGCTTCAAGGTTAACCGCTCACAGATGATGGCGGTATACGAAAAGCTATTAGACGGCATGCATAATGAACGCAAGAAAAATATTCAGGGTCAGATGAGCCTGTTTGCAGACTTTCAGGATGCAGCGCTGGGGAATGTAGAGGTTCAATTTCCAAATTTAAAAGAATTTGAAAAGAAATATCTTTTAGCTATGGAAAAAGAAATGACAGGCATTTATCTGTCTGGTCATCCGCTGGAGGAATTTGAGGAAACCTTAAAGCTTGCAACAAACACCAGAATTACAGAAATTATAACTAACGAAGCCTTAGAGGAAGGAGCAACTCAGCAGCCCTCCAGAATTAGAGACGGCGACAGGGTTATAATTGGCGGAATGATTGCAGAGGTAACTAAAAAATTCACCAAAAACAATGATATGATGGCTTTTATAAGGCTTGAGGATATGTATGGCGGAATAGAAGTAATAATTTTCCCAAAGGTTTTAGAAAAATGCAGGGAGCTTCTTGAAGAGGATGCAGTAATAAAAATTACTGGAAGAGTGAGCATAAGGGAAGAAGAGCAGCCTAAAATTCTTTGTGAAACCTTGGTGCCCTTAGAAAAGGCAAGCAATGAAAAAGTATATATCCTAATAGATAATGAGACACTAAGGAAAGAAGCCTTTGAAAAAATTAAAAACAAATTGCTGGAGCACAAAGGAAATCAGGCAGTTTTTATATGCACTAAAAAAGAAAGATTAAAATTCCAATTGGACAGAGAATTTAGCGTAAAACCAAACGATGAATTGATAGATTACTTAAAGCAGCAATTTGGTGAAAGTAATGTTAAGGTACAATAGAAATATAACCGTATAACAATTTAACCATAGGGCTGGCTAACCCTATAACCAGTTAGCCAGCTTCTTTGTTATAATCACCAAATATTCATTATTAACTGAATTACAGTTGCTTATTTCCCCAAATTACGATAAAATTAGTCTGGGTAAATTTTAAGATTTTTTTAAGATTCGCGGGACAAGAACTGTCCCTAGTGGACAAATTTGGTATAACAATGCAATAACATAATGCTTCTAATGAAAGGAGATAATCATGAAAACTATCGCAATACTAACTAGTGGAGGAGACGCGCCAGGAATGAATGCTGCTATTAGAGCAGTTGTTAGAGCAGGTCTTGATAAAGGTTTAAAAGTAATGGGTATCCAAAGAGGCTACAGTGGTCTTTTAAATGGAGAAATCTTTGAAATGAACAGAAACAGTGTATCAGATATCATTCAAAGAGGTGGAACAATACTAAAGACAGCTAGATGCACAGAATTTAAAAAAGAAGAAGTAAGAAAAAAAGCAGCGCAAATACTTAAGGTTTATGGAATAGATGGACTAGTTGTTATAGGGGGAGATGGTTCCTTTACAGGAGCTAGACTATTATCTGACCTTGGAGTTAAAACAATAGGAATTCCAGGAACTATAGACAACGATCTTCCATACACTGAATTTACATTAGGTTTTGATACAGCTTTAAATACTGTATTAGATGCAATAAACAAACTAAGAGATACTTCAACTTCACACGAAAGAATAAGCATAGTTGAGGTTATGGGAAGAAACTGCGGTGACATAGCATTGTATGCAGGTCTTGCAGGTGGAGCTGAAAGCATAATTGTACCTGAGAAGGGATACAATTTAGATGATATATGCAGAGTAATATTAGATGGAAAGCAAAAAGGAAAACTTCACAACCTTATACTAGTAGCAGAAGGTGTTGGTGGAGCTAATGACCTTGCAGAGAAAATAGAAGAAATAACAGGAATTGAAACAAGAGCTACAATACTTGGACACATCCAAAGAGGTGGAAGTCCATCAGCCTTTGATAGAATTTTAGCTTCAAAAATGGGAGCAAGAGCAGTAGAACTTTTAGTTGAAGGAAAAACAGCTAGAGTTATAGGCTGCAATGGTATGAACATTATAGATTTGGACACTACAGAAGCCCTAGCTATGCCAAGAAAGTTTGACGAAAAAACCTACGAAATAGCTAAGTCCTTATCATATTAAAATATAATTATCTTTACATGCAGTACAAGATATATCGGAGGGAAATTTATGAGAAAAACGAAAATAATATGCACTGTTGGTCCTGCAAGCCAGAATGAAGAAATACTTTCAAGGCTTATAGAAGCTGGAATGAATGCTTCAAGACATAATTTCTCCCATGGAGATCATGCTGAACATGGAAAAAGAATGGATCTTGTAAAAGAGCTTAGAGCTAAATACAACAAGTCCATAGCAATAATCCTAGACACTAAGGGTCCAGAAATAAGAACCGGAAAGTTTGAAGGCGGTGCTGTAGAGCTTAAAGAAGGAGCACCTTTCACAGTTTACTGTGGTGAAGAAGTGCTTGGAGACAATACAAAGTGCTCAGTTTCCTACAAGGACCTTTATAAGGATGTAAAAATAGGAGACTCAATTTTAATAGCTGACGGGCTTGTTGGTCTGCAGGTTAATTCAATTGAAGGCACAAAAATAAGCTGTACAGTAAAAAACAGCGGTGCACTTGGAAACAACAAAAATGTTAATGTTCCAGGAGTAGTAACAACTCTTCCAGCAGTAACAGAAAAAGACATAGATGATTTAAAATTTGGTATTGAACAGGGTGTCGATATAGTAGCAGCTTCCTTTATAAGAAAAGCTGCAGACGTACTGCACATTAGAAAATTCCTTCAAGAGCACGGCGGAGGAGATATACTTATATTCTCCAAAATCGAAAACCACGAAGGAGTTCATAATATAGATGAAATAATAAAGTTCTCCGATGGAATAATGGTAGCTAGAGGAGACCTTGGAGTTGAAATACCAACAGAAGATGTTCCTGTAGTTCAAAAGATGATAATAGAAAAGTGTAATGCACAAGGAAAGCCAGTTATAACTGCAACTCAAATGCTGGATTCCATGATTAAAAACCCAAGACCAACAAGAGCAGAAGCTTCTGACGTTGCAAATGCTATATTCGATGGTACAGATGCAATAATGCTTAGTGGAGAAACTGCTAATGGAAAGTATCCAGTAGAAACAGTTGTAACCATGTCTAAAATAGCTGAAAGAGCAGAAATGGCTCTTAACTATGAAGAAAAGCTAAAGAAAAGAAGAAGAAATCATGTACCAAACGTGCCAAACGCAATAAGCCTTGCAACCTGCAACACTGCAATGGATCTTAATGCTGCAGCAATAATAACTGCAACACAAAGCGGACATACAGCAAGAATAGTTTCAAACTACAGACCAGAGTGTCCGGTAATAGCTGTAACTCCATATGATAGTGTAGCAAGAAAATTAGCTTTAAACTGGGGTGTGTTCCCTATAGTTGCAAAAAGAATGGAATCAACAGATGAGCTTATTGAAAAGTCAGTTGATATAGCACGTGCTACAGGCTATGTTAGAAACGGTGACCTAGTAGTAATAGCAGCAGGAATACCAGCTAACTATGTTGGAACTACAAACATGATGAAGGTTCACGTGGTTGGAGATATACTAGCTCAAGGAAAGCCTTCAGGCTCAGTTCATGGCTTTGGTTCTGCAAATTTAGTAAAGGACATGAAGGAAGCTCATGAAAACATTCAAGAGGGCGATATACTAGTAGTTAAAGAGCTAGACAAGAGCTGCCTTAATCTATTAGACAAGGTTTCTGGCATAATAACAGAGCAGCCTTCAGTAGACTCAGAAATAACTATCCAATGCATGCTAAAAGAAATTCCTTTAATATATGACGCAGCTAATGTAACAGACGTATTAAAAACTGGTTCCTTCATAACTTTAGATGTTAGAAGAGGGATTATATACGGCGGAAAAGTTAATTTAGTATAAACATCCATAAAAGTTATTAGTTTAACCCCTATATATGTAATGTATAGGGGTTAAACTATCTTTAGGCACTTTTTCCTATAAAAAAATACTTTCTATTAATTGTGTGGTAATGTATAATATACAATGTCGCATGTATGCAACTGGCGTGTAGCTTTAAGGTGTATTAGGAGGAATAATGATGGAATTACAAGAATACTTGAGTATTTTAAAGAAAAGATGGTCTTTATTAGTTATAATAACTTTAGTAGCAACTTTGATAAGTGGGATTGTAAGCTACTTTATTATTAAGCCAACTTATAAATCAGATATATCTGTAATAATTGGAAAAATGGATACAGCAGATACCAAGACCCCTTCAATGACATATAACGATGTTATGATGTATCAGAAATTAGTTAAAACTTATAGTGAACTTGCCAAATCAAGAACAGTATCAGAACATGCTATAGATGCATTAGGCTTAAAAATTAAGCCAGATGCACTTAGAGGAATGATTTCTGTAGCGCCAAAGGGAGATACTGAATTTTTAACAATAACAGTTAAATCAAATAATGCTGAAGAGGCTATGAATATAGCAAATCAACTTGCAAAGTCTCTAAAGCAAGTTAGCACCGATATAAAGAAAGCAGACAATGTTCAAATACTTGACCCTGCGCAGCTTCCTACAACTCCAGACAGCCCAAAGCCAATGCTTAACATGGCAATTGCGTTTTTTCTAGGATTAATGGTTTCAATCGGACTAATATTCTTAATAGAATATTTGGATAACACAGTAAAATCACCAGATGAATTAGAAAAGATACTGGATTTACCAGTTATAGGATCAATTCCGATGATAACAGATACAAACAAATAGGGGGCAGCAGAATGATTAATGATATGATTTCGATAAGCAATCCAAAGTCTCAGGCAGCAGAAGCCTTTAGGACTTTGAGAACGAATATACAATTCTCTTCCTTAGACGAAGATATAAGAACTTTAGTTGTTACTTCCACTCAACCTGGCGAAGGAAAGAGCACAGTTATTTCAAACCTAGCAATAACCATAGCTCAGAGCGGTAAAAGAGTACTTCTTGTAGACTGTGACCTTAGAAAGCCTACAGTCCATAAAAAACTTGGACTATCCAATCAGGAAGGTATAACTACCTTGCTGGCAAAGGAAAAAACTCTAGAAGAAGTTGTTAAGGCAACAAGTATACCAAATTTTTATGTATTAACAAGCGGACCAATACCACCAAACCCAGCTGAGCTTTTAGGTAGTAAAAAAATGAAAAGTTTTATTAATGAACTTCACGGATATTTTGATATGATTCTTCTAGATGCGCCTCCAGTATTAGCAGTGACAGATGCTCAAATACTATCAACCTTTACAGATGGGGTTATGTTTGTAGCAGCTTACGGACAGGCAGAGAAAAAAGCTATAGTAAGAGCAAAAGAGCTAATTGATAAAGTTGGAGGAAAAATATTAGGTGTAGTAATAAACAAGGTTCCTGCAGGAGATAAGAATCACTATTATTATAACTATGAATATAAATAAAGTATAATATGGGAGTGAAAAACATGGTAGACTTTCACAGTCACATTCTCCCCTATATAGATGATGGATCAAAGAGTTTTGATATGTCCATAGATATGTTAAAGCTCTCAGTTGAAGAGGGCACAGATTATATATGTGCTACCTCTCATTTTATACCAGGGGAAGTGGAGCAAAACAGAGAAGAATACTTTAAAAAAATAAACGAAATAAAGCAGCTTTGTGCTTTAAAGAAAATAGATATAAATATAATACCTGCACTAGAACTTTACATGCATCCAGAGCTTCCAAGACTTTTTAAAGAAAAAAAAGTGTGGGGGATAAACAATACGAATTATATCCTTATAGAGCTTCCAATGCAGCAATTTCCTGTTTATACTGAGGACATATTCTACGAGCTAAGGCTTCTAGGTGCAATGCCTATACTTGCTCATCCAGAAAGAAACTTCAGAATAATGAAAGATGTATCACTGCTTGAAAACCTTGTGGATCAAGGTGTGCTTGCACAAATAAATGCAGGAAGTCTTAGGGGAATATACGGCAAAGACATAAAGGAATTTGCAGAAATGTTAATTAAAAGAAACCTAATTCATATGGTTGGAAGCGATGCGCATGATGATCATAGAAGAACTACCAAAATGAGCAAGACCTTTGATATAATAAGCAACACAAATAGAGAGCTTTATGATTGGATTAAGGAAAATCAATATAATATAATCCAAGGAAAAGAGATTAACCCTCTTTCAATAAAAAAATCTAAGAGTAAATTTAATTTTTTTGGTTTATTTAAATAAGATTTACATACCCTTTTTAAGTTGTTTACAGCTTAAAGGGTATTTTTTTGTTCTATAGTGGTAATTAGGATTGAGGGGGTAACTTGAAAGATAGGAAGAACAAAAAAGCAATTTTTATTGTACTGGAAGTTGTTTTGAGTTTAGTTTTAGGTGTAGTTGATTTTGGGTATTTCAGTTAGGTAAATGAAGTAGAAAATACTACTGATAATAGCTCCCTTGGAATAAGAAACAGCTATATCGATTCTGAGGGTCGATGGGTTTAAAAAATTATGCTTATCACTACGGTGGTACTCAGTTTACGATTAAGACTACTAATGAAATATAGGATTATATTAAGGTTAACTTTGAGAGATTAACTAATATTATTGATGCCATGGGCGGGGGCAAATTAATCAGCTTTATTTAATAAGGTTAGGTTCAAGGGGACAAGTACTTACGTAGCTGTAATGACAAAGCTACTTTCAAATGATGAAGCCAGTATAGATAAGACTGACCTTATAGATCTAGGCAACAAAAGTGTTTTATAGGGTTAAGCAATATAGAGCAATTTAGATTACCACTTGACAATTATAAAAAAATGTTGCCGAAAATGGCTTGTTTATCTTGTAAATTTGCAACAAGATTTTGTAGTTTATGATACAAAATTGTAATTTTATGGCGTAATTTTGTAACCGAAACATAAGGCGATGCAGGTTATTTATCTGGTATAATTTATTATGTGGAGGGGAGTCGTGAAAATGGGGAATGAACTAACACTAGACAATTTATACTTTAATTGCGTAGAAAGCTATAAAGGCATTAGCCAAAAGATAGCGCTAAAGTTAAGACTCAAGTTTTCGAGAGGGAGAAAGAAGCTTGAGGAATTAGTTAAGGCACTAAATGGTGAGGTTTCAGGAAGAAACCTAAGGTTTAAGCAGCTGCAAATGGTTGTAGATGACATAATACCTAACAGAAATATTAGCTCGCACATACTAAAAGAAAATATTTTAGTAATGCATGCCGAGGGAATTAAGGCAAGCTATGTTGCGTTATTTAATCTTTCAAATATTACAATAAAGCTTTTTGCAGACTTAGATTCAATTGAGGAGCTGGATTTGCAGAATGATGTTGTCACTGAGGTTTTCTCAAACAATACTTATTTGGTTTCAGATGGAAAGCTTTACATAAGAAAATTTCCAGCCATGGATTGCTTGCTCTTTGCTAAGTACAACTAATTTTCTTGAAAGTTATGATTACTAGAAAAATAGTAATCATAACTTTTATTTTTTTATAAAGAAAGCCTATAGTAACCGAACCCTTCTCTTCTGCTTATAATATACCAAGAAAAATATAAGCAAAAGGGGAGGGGGAGAAAAATGCTAAACGTAAGTATAATTTCAATGCGTGAGAGCATAGAAATGTTAATGGTGGTTTTTGCCTTATCTGCCTATGCTGTTAAAATAAATAGGCGGGAGCTTTTAAAGTTTATATACGGAGGCGCTTTTGCAGGCTTTGGGGTTAGTCTTTTTAGCAGCATAATGCTGTATGAGCAGACAAAGGGCCTTGAAGGTTATGCTAAGGATTTGTTTAACGGAACACTTATGATATTCCTTTCTATATTGGTTATTTACTATATAGTTTGGATGAAGAGGCAGAAAAAGACCTTTAATATGGATGTTGCGGAAAAGTATAAGGTTAGCGCTACTGGCTTTGGAATGTTTATATTTACCTTCCTTACAGTTTTTAGAGAGACTATGGAAATAGTTATGTTTATCATTCCTATGCTTGGTGGAAATAAGCTGATTATTATAGCTGGAGTTTTAATTGGTTTTTCTGCAGCTTTCGGCGTTAATTATTTATTGTTTAAGGGAGGACTTAAACTTAATTTAGGCATATTGTTTGATATAATTTCTTTTGTTATGATATACATTGGAGCTTCAATGTTTGGAGATGGCCTGGCTTTGGTTGTCCCAAACGGTGGCGAGCAGATTGAGAAGGTGGGTATGCTTGCTTATGGTTTGCCAGTTTTGTATCTTTTCTTAAAGGCCCTTATCAAGGACTACATCAAGAAGAATGTATAACTTGGCTCAAAAATGGGAAAGATACATTAATGGAATATTTGTGCAACTGATTCACATTTATTACTTGGCAGCTCAACAGCTGCTATTTTTTTTATTTTGGTTTATAATAGATATAATACAATAAAGTTTAGGCAGGTGAGTTTATGTCAGGAGAAAATTCAGTTCAGTCTGTGGACAGGGCTTTGGATATACTTGAGTTTTTGGCAGGAGAAAAAAGATCTTGCGGGGTTACTGAGATTGGTAATGCTGTAGGTCTGCATAAAAGTACTGTTCACAGGCTTTTGGGAACCTTGATGAACAAGGGCTATATTGAAAAGGATATTGATTCAGATAATTATACAGTTGGAAAGAAAGTTTTGTTTTTAGCCAGCTCTGTTTTAGACAGAATGGATGTTAGAACTGTGGCAAGGCCTTATATAAGAAGGCTTTCAGAAAGAACTAACGAGGTTGTTCACTTATCAATTTTAGATGGTGATGAGGCTGTTTATATAGACAAGGTAGAAAGCTTGAGGCAGGGAAGCGTTAGAATGCATTCACAGATAGGCAAAAGGGTGCCTTTATACTGCACAGCTGTAGGTAAGGTGTTATTGTCTTCTGAAGAGGATGAAAAGGTTAAGGAGCTTCTTAAGCATAAGGAAATGTACAAGTTTACTAGAAGTACTATAGATAATGTTGATAATTTTATTGAAGAGCTTCACAAAGTGAGAAAAGCAGGATATTCTACTGATGAGATGGAGCACGAAGAGGGTATACGTTGTGTGGCTGCTCCAATTCATGATAGGAAAGGTAAAATTATTGCAGCAGTAAGTATTTCAGGACCAATATTTTACATGACTGAAGATAGGCTTCCAGAGGTTAAGAGTGAGCTTTTACAAGCTGCTGAGGAAATTTCTAATCAGTTAGGCTACTTTAAATAAAACTATTGCAGTTCTTTATTTAAAGTAGTAAAATTATATTGCGATTATGAAACTGTGTTTCATATCGTGGAACATAGTTAATTTATTAGTATATGGAAACACTAAATTTAGTTTATATAAAAATTAAAGCAGGAGGTAGCTTTCATGAAAAGACTACAAACTATTCAACAAATGATAGAAAGCGGTGTTGTTGCCGTTATAAGAGCAGAGTCAAAGGAGCAAGGAATTAAAATTGTTGATGCAGTTAAAAAGGGTGGTATAAAGGCTCTTGAAATAACAATGACTGTTCCTGGTGCTGTAGACATTATTAAGGAGCTTTCAGAAATTTACAAGGATGAAGACGTTATAATTGGAGCAGGTACAGTACTTGATCCAGAAACTGCAAGACTTTGTATATTAGCAGGAGCTAAGTATATAGTAAGTCCAAGCTTAAATCCAGAAACAATTAAGCTTTGCAACCGTTACAGAATTCCAGTAATGCCTGGTATTATGACTGTTAGAGATGCAGTAGAAGCTTTAGAGCTTGGTGTAGAAATACTTAAGGTATTCCCAGGAAATGCTTTTGGACCATCCATAATAAGTGCCTTTAAGGGACCTCTTCCACAAGGAAACTTTATGCCAACTGGTGGAGTTAGCTTAGATAACGTTAAGGATTGGATAAAGGCTGGTGCTGTTGCCGTAGGAATAGGAAGCGACTTAACTAAGGGTGCTAAGACTGGCGACTACGAAGCAGTAACAAAGACAGCTGAAGCTTATGTTGAAGCAGTTAGAAAAGCAAGAGGCTAAGTATTAGGTTAGATTTATACTAATCATTGAAATAAGCAGCTTAGGCTGTACATTTTGTAATATAATTTAAAAACACAGGAGGATATTAATAATGGGTAAGTTTATAACCTTTGGAGAAATAATGCTAAGATTAGCTCCAATGAACTATGATAGATTTGTACAATCAAAGGAGTTTGGAGTAGTTTATGGTGGTGGAGAAGCTAACGTTGCTGTTTCACTTGCTAACTATGGAAAAGAGGCTTATTTTGTTACTAAGCTTCCAAAGCATGAAATAGGTCAGGCTGCAGTTAATGAGCTTAGAAAATTTGGAGTTCATACTGATTTAATAAAAAGAGGCGGAGACAGAGTAGGTATATACTTCTGTGAAAAAGGAGCATCACAAAGACCTTCAAAGGTTATATATGATAGAGCTCACTCTGCAATTGCTGAAGCTAAAAGAGAAGATTTTGACTGGAAGAAGATTTTTGAAGGAGCTGAATGGTTCCATTTTACAGGAATAACTCCAGCACTTTCAGATGAGTGTGCTGCTATAACTTTAGATGCTGTTAAGGCTGCTAAGGAAGCAGGAGTTACAGTATCTGTTGACCTTAACTACAGAAAGAAGCTTTGGAGCACTGAAAAGGCTGGCAAGGTAATGGCTGAAATAGTTAAGTACTGCGATGTAGTTATAGCTAACGAAGAAGATGCTGAAAAAGTATTTGGTATTAAAGCTGCTGCTACTAACATTGAAGGCGGAGAATTAAGTGAAGAAGGCTACAGAGATGTTGCTAAGCAATTAGTTGAAAGATTCGAGCTTAAATCTGTTGCTATAACACTAAGAGAAAGCTTCTCAGCTTCACACAATGGCTGGTCAGCAATGCTTTATGATGGCAATGAGTTCTATAAGTCAAAGAGATACGACATGACTATTATAGATAGAGTTGGTGGCGGAGATTCCTTTGGCGGCGGACTTATTTATGGTTTATCTTCAGGAATGGATAATCAAGCAGCTCTTGAGTTTGCTGTTGCAGCTTCCTGCTTAAAGCACACTGTTGAAGGTGATTTTAACTTAATGTCAGTAGAAGAAGTTGATGCACTTGCTAAGGGCGATGCTTCTGGAAGAGTTCAAAGATAATTATAGGGTTTTAAGCTCAACTATTATCTTATACATGCTCAAAAAGTGTTGAAGAATCACTATTTTGAGCATGTATAAGGTAAGTTTCACATTAAAACCATAAATAGCTTTGTATAAAAGTTTCCTCTTGAGTAAGAATATAACTAGAAAACAAGTTATATTCTTAATCAGGAGGTTTTTTATTTATGAATGGACAATTAAGCTGCAGTGCTTTAAACTGCGTACATAATCTGAGCGGGCTTTGCTCAGCAAATACAATTCATGTACTAGGTTCTGGTGCTCATACAAGTGATCAAACCATGTGCGATACCTATGCAAAAGGAAGCTTGAAAAATGCTGTTACTCATTTTCCAAATATGAATGTAGTTGGAGAAGTAAAACAGCTTTTTACTAAGGGTTCTGTGGAGATGAGTCCAGTAATAAAGTGTGAGGCTGCAAACTGCAGATACAACGACAACAGAATCTGTCAGGCAGATTATGTTCAAGTCTATGGTCCTAGAGCACAGGAAAGTGAAGGAACTCAATGCGAGACCTTTGTGCAAAGATAAGTTACGCAAATATTACCGTGGAAGTATATAAAATACGCTATCTGAGCTGACCGTTGCGTAAGAAGTTCTAAACTCGGAGCAGACATAAAATTAAGTGTTTTCCACTGGGCAACTAAAGAGCGCTCGTTCCCACTCGCAAGTTGCCCGTTAAAAGCCATTTAGGCTTTTAACCTCCTTCTTCAAACAAACGAACAACACTAAAATTTTATATCTGCTCCTTCGTTAAGAACTTCTACCTACTCACTAAAAGCTCATATATCCTCTTTTATATACTTCCACTGTTTTTTGCGTAACTTATTTTTTCTGCGCTCTTGCAATCTATTGTTGTTTATTAGTAAAGTTAGTGTATAATACTAATAGCATATATAGGTTTTAGATTTAACTATCAACTTATACATGTTGTGCTAGTTAATGCCTAACCCAGCGAGAATGTGTAAAATGTGTGAAGTGAGCATTGAGCAAACAACTAGAAGTTCTTGGCGAAGGAGTAGGCATAAAACCTTAGTGTTGTTCGTTTGTTTGAAGCGAAGCAAGTTTTACGAAAACACTTGGTTTTATGGCTGCTCCGAGCCTTAGAACTTCATGTGCAGCGAACAGCTCATGGAACACAATTTATACATTCTCGCGGTGATTAGAGACTGAACTAGCACAACAGGTTAGGTTTCATAGTTAAAACCCTATAAGAAACAAAGGACGAGGGTGATTGCGTGGTTGAGAAGAATAAGGATTATGTTATAGATATAAGTGGTATGGGCTATGAGGGCGAGGGTGTAGGAAAGATAGAGAACTTTACGGTTTTTGTTCAGGGTGCTCTTATAGGCGAGAAGGTTAAGGTTAAGATAGTTAAGGTTGCAAAGAATTATGCTTATGGAAAGCTTTTAGATATTATTGAGACTTCGAAACATAGAGCTGAGCCTGTTTGCAGCATATATAAGAACTGTGGAGGATGTCAGCTGCAGCATATGTCCTATGAAGGACAGCTGGGGTTTAAAACTCAAAGGGTTAAAGAGGTTATAGCTAGAATTGCCAAGCTTAATGATGTAGCCGTTCATAATACCCTAGGAATGGAACAGCCTTATAGATATAGAAATAAAGTTCAGCTGCCTGTGGGCAAGGTTAATGGGGAGCTTAGAATTGGTTTTTATGCTCCAAGAAGCCATGATATCATAGGAATGGATACCTGTCATATTCAGGATGAGGTAGCAGACAAGGTAGTGGGCCTAACAAAGGAATGGATGCTAAAGCATAACCTTGAGCCTTATAATGAGCTTGAGGATAAGGGAAATATAAGGCACATAATGATAAGACGCGGCTTTAAAACTAGTGAGGTTATGGTAGTTGTTGTAACCAGAGATGAAAAGCTGCCTTACTCAGATGAATTTGTTAGCTTAATGCAAAGCAATATAGAGGGGTTAAAGAGTGTAATACAAAATGTAAACCCTAAAAAGACAAATGTTATTTTAGGAGATAAAAACAAGGTACTTTGGGGAGAGGCAATAATTACTGATTACATTGGAAAGTTTAGATTTAATATATCTCCACTATCCTTTTTTCAGGTTAATCCAGCTCAAACAGAGGTTTTATACAGCAAGGCTCTTGAATATGCTGATTTAACTGGTGAAGAAACAGTTTTTGATGCTTACTGCGGAACAGGAACAATTTCACTTTTCCTTTCACAAAAGGCTAAAAAGGTTTATGGAGTGGAAATTGTACCACAGGCTATAGAGGATGCAAAGAAAAATGCTCTGCAAAATGACGTGGATAATGTTGAGTTTTTGGTTGGCCAATCTGAAAAAGTTATTCCAGAGCTTATAGATAAAGGTGTAAAGGCAGATGTAGTGGTTGTAGACCCTCCAAGAAAGGGCTGTGAAAAAAGCTTGCTTGAAGCTATAAGCAAAATGGCGCCAAAGAGAATTGTGTATGTTTCCTGTGATCCAGCCACCTTGGCTCGTGATTTAGGAATACTAGAGGAGTTAGGCTATAGGGCAGTAGAAGTGCAGCCAGTTGATAATTTTCCTCAGACTGCTCATATTGAGTGTGTGGCAAGGATAGAGAAGGCTACGATTAAAAATTAAATTAATGTAATAAAGCATGCTGCACAATCAGCATGCTTTATTACCATCTACTAGTTTTACAATAATACATAATTGCTTGATAAACGAATTCAGTCAAATCTTCATCACTGAATTGGTTGAAATAGTTTTTCCATCTATTATCACACTTATAGGTATTAGCAATACATTTCAAAATTTCTGTATCACAAGTCATATTTTGTTCCAGGTAGCTTTTCCACTCTGCGATTAATTTCTGAACCTCCTCAGAAGAAGGCGGGTTATGAATTTGGTTTGCTAATTTTTTAAATACTTTTTCCATATTATTTGCAAATTCATAAGATAAATTTTCTTTTTCCTTATTAGATAGCTTTTCTAGGTTTTTCTCATATTCTTTGTATTTTTCTGTTTCACCATATACTATTTTGGCTTCACGGCTATATTGTTCTTGTAATGGGAAAATTGGCGAGTTATTAAAGATATTCAAATTAAATATTTCTTTTCCCGATACATAATCTTCTAAGGCACTAATAATTGCACCTAAGCGCTGCTGTTTTGCTAGTAAGGTTTGATGATGCAGCTTTAAAATTTGTAGCTGTTCCTCTTTTGATAGCTGCATAATGTCTGATATTTCTTTTAAAGATAAATCCATTTCTTTTAAAAATAAAATGGTTTGAAGTCTTTCCAAATCTTCTAAGCTATAAGCTCGGTAATCATTATCCGCTAAACGGGTGGGCTTTAATAAATTTATTTTATCATAGAAGTGTAATGTCCTAGCTGTGACACCTGTTATCCGTACAATATCTTTAACTGCAAAAAATTGTGCTTTCATTTCAATAATCCTCTAATTCTTTAAGAATAAATAAAATCCATCTAGTTTCCTCATTTTTGTATTATATAATACTCTATAAACTCATGCCATAAGATTCTTTACTAAGATGGACAAAATTTATACTTGACTACGACGTAAGGTCATAGTGTACTATATACCCGTAATAATAAAGTAATATAGTATGAATCATTTTAAACAAAACGATGAATGGAAATTTTACGAAAGGAAATAGCACATATGAACAATACACTGATTGTTTTTTATTCGCTTTTTGGAAATACAGAAAATTTAGCATTAGAAATAGCAATACAGACTGATGGGTCCTTAAGAGAATTAATTCCTGATAAGGATTATTCTTTTGACTATAATACAGCCTGTAAAGAAGTAAGAAATCAAATTTCCCGAGGCTTTTGCCCCACGTTAAAATCTGGTAATGAGTCTATCGATGATTATCAAACAATATTTATAGGTTCACCAAACTGGTTTAAAACATTAGCTCCACCAGTTTTGAGTTTCCTTAGAGCACATGACTTCACAGGAAAAACAGTAATTCCATTTTGTACTCATGGGGGCGGCGGATTTGGCCAAATTGAAAATGATATAACTAAAGAGTGTTCAAAATCCATAGTTCTACCAGGTATTGCTGTAAATGGTACTATTGCTTCGGAAGAGGTTGCAAAGTGGCTTGAGGAAATTGGGGGAGCAGTAAAGGGGAATATAGTCAGGCTTGCTGCAATGGTACCTACGCATAAAGAAGCACAGAAAGTATTTGACCGGCTGAAAGAATCATCAAATCTTGAATAACATTTGAAATTGAGTTAAGGATAATAGCAGTAAGCTTTAGAGGAATTGGTTCGGTTCAGTATGTTTTATAGTAGTGTACATTTGACAATTTCTTTATTGTAAAAATAAATAAACATGTATTTTCTATTGACTTTAACACAGTGAGAAGGTTTATGATAAAGTCATAGCTCGAACTATAATGCTAATAGGAGGTAAAATGTATAAAATTGGCCAATTTTCCAAACTGGTGAAAGTTTCAACACGAATGTTGCGATATTATGATGAATGTGGGATTTTTTGTCCTTCTCATGTTGATGAGATGACTGGCTATCGTTTGTACAGTCCCAATCAAATCTCTCATTTGAATCAAATTTTATTGCTGCGAGATTCGGGTTTTAAGGTAGATGAAATCAACGATGCTTTGAAACGAATCAATGATAATGATTTTTTGGAAGCTACTTTAAAGAAAAAAATGGAACAATTAAATCAGGAGATTGACATTCAACAGCAGAAAATCAGAAAAATAGAAGAGCAATTGAAATTAATAAAGGAGGAAAATCAAGTGATTAAAGGTGCAGAAATTGATTTTGTTGTAAAGAATAGTTTGAAAGCCTTGGAGTTGTATAAAGAAATTTTTGAGATTGAGGTAGTAGAGGCAACTGATTATCCAGAAGGTACTAATGAAGCAGTCTTTACTTTGTATGGGACAAGATTTCATATACTGGATGAAAATCTGGAATATGGACTAAAAGCGCCGGATAAAGAACATCCAAATACAGTTTGGTTTAATATAGCTGTAGAAGATATCGAAAAAACACATAAAACTGCTTTGGAAAATGGTTGTACAGAAGTTCAGGGAATTACGAAAATGATGGACGATGCTGTTAGTAATTCTATCTTTATAGATCCATTTGGTTATATGTGGATGCTGCATAAAATCTACAAAAATTTAAGCTTTGAAGAAAGAATCAAAATCATTGAAGAAGAAATGAAATAACCTCACATTAAAACTATTTATAGCTAATTTTAAAACAAGAAAATGCTCTCAGATTTAGTCTGAGAGCATTTTGTCTTGCTAAATTTAAAATGTTGCAACATGGTATGACCTAGTAACTTGAATATGTAAAGTTAAATATTGTATCGAATTGGTATAATGACAGGTGGAAATGGTGGAGATTTCATCCTGTGGTTATCAATTGATAGCTGAAAACTATCGACATATTTCCATAAACCTCGATTTGTGAAAAAGCAGCAAAAAAGCCGATTGACATGTTTCCACAAACGAGCATGGCTAATGGCATTCATGTTCATGGCAACTATCACCAGAGTCCACAAGTGAGCCTTCAAGCCATTTAAGTACTACAGTTTTTACATCACCTGAACAACCACGAAGCACATCAATTCCTGAATTGTTAAGCACTTTAACTGCACCTTCTCCCATATTACCTGCAAGCATTAATTTAACATCCATTTCTGAAAGAATTTGTGCAATATTTGATTTGCATCCACAGCCTGATGGTGATGGAAGAGTTTCAGAAGAAATTATTTCTTTTGTATTATTGTCAACTGTAAAAATTGTATAATATTCACAGTGTCCAAAATGGTTATCAATTTGATTTTGACGTGATGGTAATGCAATTTTCATATAATTATTCCTCCAATACAATTTATTTAAAGGAGCCTTTAAATAAGCATGTTATTGACATATGCCCTTTATATATTATAATAAACTTATAAAAAACATATGTCAATAATTACTCGCAAAGGGGGAGAGAAAATGCCAAGACCTAGAAAATGCAGAAAAGTATGTTGTCTACCAAAAAATAATTTATTTGGACCAGTAGACATGAAAAACATAGATGAAGAAATTATTGTTATGACAGTAGATGAATATGAAACGATTAGGTTAATGGATTTAGAAGGAATGCTGCAAGAAGAGTGTGCAGAAAAAATGAATGTTGCGCGTACAACCGTGCAGCGGATATATAATGATGCTCGTTTCAAGATAGCAAAATCATTAGTAAATGGGCACTTATTAAAAATTGAAGGGGGAGACTATAAGCTTTGCGATGATAGTGAACCATTATGTGGTTGTAATAGCTGCCATAAAAGAAAATGTTGTATTATAAATAACAGAAGCGCTTCAAAGGAGGAATAGATTTTGCAAGAAGACATTATTTTTAAACCAATAGGTAGAGTTCAGAGTAAATATTGCTGGTACCGATAATACAGCTTTGACTGTTCCAAATGTTAGACTGTATAACAACATGTACTATACAATTTATACGGTTGGCCTTGATGGCAAGTCTCCAGCTTTAGAAGCAGTGCTTTTAACAGGGCCAAGATAACGAAATGAAGCGAAGGTGTAAATTAATGCTCCTTCGCTTTTTATAATTTCTTGCTAGTTAACTATATTTTTGTATTTTTAATATAGTGAATTCAGTGTTTCTAGGATATAGCTACAAGGTTTAGGAAACAATATGTATACGAAAGATTAGAGCAAAGGCTAAAAAGTTTATTTCCAAACTTAAATATAGAGATAGAATATAGATATTGTGGAGCTTTTGCATCTACCCAAGATAATTTAGGCTTTATAGGAAAAGAACCGGATAATTCTAAATTGTGGTATTGCTTAGGTTATGGGGCAAATGGAATATTGTTTGCTATGCTAGGTGGAATGATGTTAAGTAAATTATATTCAGAAGAAGTACATAAGGATTTAAACCTATTTAAAGTAGATAGATTTGATAATTAAACTTACTATTAATAATATTAGCTTTTATATAGTACAAATGAAACTATAGAAAGGGGATAATAAGTCACTATATAAAGTGATTTGTTTAGTAGGAACTATGTTTATACCTAAAAGAATTATATTTGAAAAAGATTCCTTGGAATATGAAATGGGCAAGAATATTTTTTCCAAGTTTAAAGATAATGCTAATATTGAGATAATAAAATTGACCTCTAATAAACTAAAACAACATATTCCAGGTAATGATTTATTCGCTCAATATAGAGAAGGCAAAAGGACTTTAGTAGTTGGAACTAAAAAAGCCCTAAAATTTCAATCCTGCAAACCCTCCGCCCACTATCAGCTTCCCTTAGTATCAGGGTGTATGGGACAATGTGAATACTGTTATTTAAATACTCAGTTAGGAGATAAGCCTTTTGTAAAGGTATATGCTAATATAGAGGATATTCTTAATCAAGCTGAGAAATATATTAATGAAAGATTGCCTGATATAACTATATTTGAAGGGTCGGCTACATCTGACCCTATACCTTTAGAACCTTATACACATTCATTGCAGAAAGCTATAGATTTTTTTGCGAAAAATCCTAATGCTAGATTTAGATTTGTAACAAAATATAATGACATAGAATCCTTGCTTAACTTAGAACACAATGGTCATACAGAAATAAGATTTAGTATTAATACTTCTTATGTGATAAATAAATATGAACATATTACCGCTTCCAGTGACAAAAGAATAGAAGCAGCTATAAAGGCAGCTCAGTCAGGGTATCCTGTTGGTTTTTTAATTGCACCAATATTTATTTATCCAAGCTGGAAAGAAGACTATCAGGATTTGTTGCTAAAGTTAAGTAGTAAGCTGCCAAATAATTTAGAATTCCCAGTAACCTTTGAAGTAATATCTCACAGGTATACAACAATAGCTAAAAATAGAATACTTAAGGTATTCCCTGAAAGTGAATTACCTATGAATGATGAAGAGCGTAAATTCAAATATGGACAATTTGGATATGGAAAGTATGTATATCAAAGTGAAGTTATAAGTGAAATAAAAGAGTTCTTCACAAAAAACATAGAAGAACTATTTGATAATAAAAAGGTTAAATATATTATATGAGTATTACTAAATGTAATAAATAAGCAACAATAAATACTATAATATTTAAAAGAACAAAGTATAAAAGTAAATATTCAAGTGTGTTATTATTCCCTCAGACTGATTAGTTTGGGGGAACTTTTATTTATGGGGTCTTACTTTTGCGCAGGATTAAGGAAAGGTTTTCAAGTATTCTCGAACTATCTTAAAAGTTTTACGTATAACATATTGATTGTCCAATAAAGAACTAAGAATTAATTTATAAAAGGAGAGAATTATTATGAAAAAACTACTGACATTACTTATGGCGCTGATGATGGCCTTCAGTTTCACAGCCTGCAAGGCAGCAACTAGCAGCAGTAACCAGAACAGCAATCAGGCTAGCAATAAGAAGAGCAACCTAGAAGGTAGCCTTGAGGAGATTTTGAAAAAGATATATGATACTGCCAAAGTAGATAATGATTTCAACCAATATGTAAAACCAAAGCTGAAAACAGACCAGATAACAGCGGAGAAAACCGAATATTACCTTGGAAAAGCAGGTATTGAGTTTGAGACTGCCATAGTTTCTGAGTCCATGATGAGGACCAGTGCCTATTCATTGTGCTTGGTCAAGGTTAAGGAAGGCGCAGATATTGAAAAAATAAAGAAAGATATCAAAGAAAACGTGAACCCTAGGAAGTGGATATGTGTAGGTGTTGATCCTAAAAATGTAATAGTAGATAGCATTGGTAATGTCATATTCCTTGTTATGAGCGATGACTATGCAAAGCCGCTGCATGATGCATTCCTTGCATTAAAGAAATAATTATGCTGTTTTCAAGTATTACCTTCTTATATTATTTTTTACCGATAGTTATGGGGCTATATTTTATAGCCCCCCAAAAATTTAGAAACCATGTTCTGCTGCTGGCCAGTTTGTTTTTTTATTTCTATGGAGAACCTATTTACTCCATTCTAATGATGATATCCATAATTTCAGGATATGTTCATGGATTATGGATATTCAGGGCAAGAGGTGGGAAGTATGCTAAAATCCCTCTTATCTCCTCAGTTATTATCCACATTGGACTGCTGATATATTTTAAATACATTGATTTTTTTATTAAAAATGTTAATGAAATATTTAAGTCAGGGGTGACGCTTGTAAATTTGGCACTGCCAATTGGTATTAGCTTTTACACATTTCAGATTTTATCATATACAGTTGATGTATACTGGGGGAAAGCAAAGGTCCAGAAAAATATTTTTAGCTTTGCCACCTATGTAGCACTTTTTCCTCAGCTAATAGCGGGGCCTATAGTACGGTACACAACAGTCGAAGCCGAGCTTAAACAGCGTACCCATTCAATTGAGAATTTTTCCTATGGTATAAACCGCTTCATTATTGGATTGTCCAAAAAGGTGCTTTTAGCAAATACCTTAGGAGAATTAGGAAAAATATTTTCCAATACAAATGAGAAAACTGTATTGTTCTATTGGATTGCAGCGATGGCCTTTACGCTCCAGATTTACTTTGACTTTTCAGGCTACAGTGATATGGCAATAGGATTGGGGAGGATTTTTGGGTTTCATTTTCTTGAGAACTTCAACTACCCCTATATTTCTAAAAGCATAACAGAGTTTTGGAAAAGATGGCACATATCCCTGGGGACATGGTTTAGGGATTATGTATATATCCCAATGGGCGGCAACCGTGTAAGCAGGGTAAGGTGGGTCTGCAACATAGCTGTTGTATGGTTTCTTACAGGCTTCTGGCATGGTGCACAGTGGAACTTCATTGTATGGGGATTATATTTTGCCTTATTATTGATTGTTGAAAAATATTTTCTGAAAAGGCTGCTGAAAAGGTTGCCTCCTGTAGCAGGTCATATATATATGTTGTTTTTTATCACAGTTAGTTTTGTACTGTTCAATGCAAACAGTATGGGTGAGGCAGTGAAAAATTTGGAAGGTATGTTTGGAATGCTTGATGTACCTCTCTGGGGGGCTGAGAGCTTTTATTATTTAAAAAGCTATGGTTTTGTATTAATAATTGCATGTATTGGTGCAACGCCTGCAGCTGTAAAAATAAAACAAAAGCTAGCAGCATATAGAAAGGGAAGGCAAGCATTGAACATTATGGTGCCTGTAGCTCATATATTGCTTATGCTGTTAATAACAGGCTATCTAGTAGATGGTTCCTTTAATCCATTTTTATATTTCCGTTTTTAAACGTCAGGGAGGTCTGGAATGAAAAGTAACTTTAAAAATATAGCGGTGACCATATGCTTTATAATTATAACCTGTGGTTTTATGCTTACCAATATTATAATGCAGGATGCTGAATTCTCATATAGTGAGCGGCGCAGGCTGGCAGCGGTTCCAACTTATTCTTTTAAGAAGCTCATAAGTGGAGATTTGTTTGAAGAATACGATAAGTATTTCCTTGACCAGTTTGCTTTTCGCGACTCCTTCAGGAGTATAAAAGCCCTGACAAGCCGTTACCTGTTTAAGCAAAAGGATAATAACGGTTTATATATGGTGGATGGGAGCATCTACAAGATAGAATATCCGCTGAATGAAAAAGCCATATTGAATGCAGCGCAAAAGCTTAATGAAGTTTATAGTAAATATCTTGCGAACAAGAATGTAAGTTATGCTATAATACCTGATAAGAATTACTTTACTGCAGCACAAAACGGTTATTTAACCATGGACTACGAAAGATTACTGGAGATTATGAAGCAAAATGTCTCTAGCATGAATTATATTGATTTGTTTAGTACTCTGGATATAAAAGACTTTTACAAAACAGATATTCACTGGAGTCAGGATAAAACAATAGATATAGCCGATAAGCTTCTAAAAGAGATGGGCAACGATATTCAGGCGTCTGATTTTCAATATGAGGAGAAAAGGCTAACCCCTTTTTACGGATCCTATTATGGTCAGGCAGCCCTTAAGCAGGAACCAGATACCATGGTGTATCTTACTAACAATATAATAGAAAATGCAGTTGTTTTTGACACTATTGACAAGGAATACAGCAAAGTGAACATGATAGATAACTTTAAGAACATAGATTCATATGACTTGTTCCTTTCTGGGCCCAAACCAGTTATTTCTGTTATCAATCCATCCTGTGACACTCATAAGGAGTTAATAATATTCAGGGATTCCTTTGGAAGCAGTATTGCACCGTTATTGATAGGAGGATATTCTAAAATTACCCTTGTTGACCTACGTTATATAGCTACAGATATACTGGGAGACTATGTTGATTTCTCCGAGGCAGAGGATATTCTATTCCTATACAATACTCAAATTTTGAATAATAGTTACATGTTGAAATGATATGACCAAAGCTGATAAGGTGATGATAATGAATTGGAGATAAATATGAAACGTCAAAATGATTGGTATACAGGCATTGATTATTATGAGAATAGTAAAGAAAAACAAATAAATGTAAGAGAAAAAGTAGTAGATTCAATAACTGATTTGTGCATTCACGAACAGGTTATAATACTATTTGTAAAAAGTGGTGAAGGAATCATTGAGATTAATGGAACTTATTATCCATTAAAAGAAGGTAGCTTCTTGTGCTTATATATGCATCATTTTTATAGATTTACTAAAATTCTAAAACCTCTTAATATAATAGAAGTCAACTTTTATATCGGTAATTTTATGTTTATGTGCTTCGAAAAGCACCCAATGAATGCAAATGCAACTCTTGTTTACGATACAATTCCATTTGTTCAGCTTAATAATTCTAACTTTAATAGGATTAGCAGGCTTATTGACGAGTTATTATTAGAAATAGAAGAACAGCGCTTTAGCAGCATGAACATGGTTATTTATTTAACTCTTCAATTGCATGCTTATTTTTGTAGATTTGCCTTTGAAAATGTAACTGAAAACAAGGATAAAAGGCAAATAGAATGGGATATAATACCTAAAATTATACTATCTACGGAAAAGAATATAAACCTAAGTGATTTTGCAAAAGAGGTAAATTTATCAGAGACTCATTTAAATCAAAGAATTAAAAATGCTTGTGGGTTAACATATTTTCAACTAAACAAATTTGGGAAAATAATAAATGCCTGCGCGCTGCTTCATTTTCCAGAGTTATCAATGGATTATATAAGTGATATTTTAAACTTTTCCTCTAAGAATTCATTTTATAGAGTATTTAACCAATATGTTCATATGACACCCAAGGAATATCAAGAAAAATGTGTCTTTGAAGAAGAGTATATGTTAAATGGGTACGGTGGTAGTGCACTTATGTTTTTACAATATATTCATATTAACTTTATGAATGAAATTAGTTTAAAATCTTTGGCTAATGAATTCTTTATAAAAGAATATACTGCTAAGTTAATATTTGAAAATGTCTTTAAAGTAAGCTTCCAAGAACTACTAGAGCAAACTAGAATTGCATATGCATGTTCATTTTTATCCTCAACGAATAAGAGTGTAACAGAAATATCAAACCTTTGTAGATTTGATAGCATTTCTACATTTCAAAGAGCGTTTACTAAGCATATGAACCAGAGCCCAACTGAATATAGAAAACTCACCAATACGAGTATTTGATAATAAAACTTTAAATTTTGCATAGTTTTATATCCTTGAATACGTTAATATTATAACAAAGATAGCGAAAAAGAGGCGATTTTAGTTTTAAGAAAGGTATAGGTGAGGATATGTCTAAACTATTTACTCCAATTAGTATTGGAAGTATGACTTTAAAGAATCGTACTTTTATGGCGCCAATGTCTTTGGGTTATGAAAGTCAGGATGGAACTGTAAATGAAATACTAGAACAATATTGGGTAGAGCGAGCAAAAGGCGGGGTTGGTTGTATAATCCTAGATGCTTTAAGCGTTGACCCTAGTGTCCCTTATCTTGGAAATACCCTTTGCTTTAGAACTCCAGAAAGCATTGAAAAATATAAGGCTTTTACAGACAAAATACATCAGTATGGTACAAAGGTAATTCCTCAAATTACCCACCCAGGCCCAGAAAGCGTAAGTGCTTTTTATGGAATTACCCCTGTTGCAAGCAGCTGTTATATTAATTCTATGGGACAAAAAACTAGAGAATTAAAACTAGAAGAAATTCCAGCAATTATCGAGAAATATGCTACTGCTTCATATAATGCTAAATTAGCTGGCTTTGATGGTATTGAGCTGCATAGTGCACACGCATATATGTTACTAGGCTCATTCCTATCACCGATGCGCAATAAGCGTCTTGATCAATATGGTGGAAGCCTAGATAACAGAGCGAGACTTTTATTTGAAGTAATTGACGCTATAAAAGAAAAGTGTGGTAAGGATTTTCCAATAATATTACGTATCAGCGGAAGTGAAAGAGATGAGCAAGGAAATAGTGTGGAGGATATCAAATACCTTGTTCCAAAGCTTATTGAGCATGGTGTTGATGCTTTTGAAATAAGTGGTGGAACTCAGTATGAACACTGCAATAAAATCATTCCATGCCATGGCGAAAAAGAAGGTGTTAATTTACCTGAAGCTATGGAGATAAAGAAGGTATCAGCAGTTCCAGTAATTGTAGTTGGAAAAAATGTTGATGCTAGACAAGTTATGAATGTAGTTGATAATGATTTAGTTGATGGTGTAGTTTTGGGAAGAGCATTGTTGTCAGATCCTGAGTTAGTAAATAAGGCTCAAAGTGGAAGGTATGATGAAATTGCTCCATGTGCCACATGTGGTATTGGATGTGTTGGACAGCAAATTAAGAGAAAACCTACATCCTGTGTTATTAATCCTTTCTTAGGCAGAGAAAGTTCCTTAAAAATTGTTCCTGCTGAAACGAAGAAAAGTGTAGTAGTAGTGGGTGCGGGAATTGGCGGAATGGCAACTTCTAGAATTCTTGCATTACGAGGGCATAAGGTTACTCTTCTTGAAAAAACAGATAGCTTAGGCGGTCAATTAAAACTTGCCTGTGTTCCACCTCATAAGCAAGAGATTAGCAAATGGGTTATTTATTTAAGTAATGAATTAAGACGCTTAAATGTTAATATTAAATATAATTGTGAAGCTAATCTTGAAATTATTGATAGTCTTTCTCCAGATAGCATAGTTGTTGCAACAGGTGCAAAAGAAATTCTACCACCAGTTGAAGGCATAAACGTAGAAACAGCAATAACCGCTCAAAAGGTATTAAACAATGATATAACAATTTTAGGTGGAAATGTTCTTGTTGTTGGTGGTGGAATGGTTGGAATTGAGGTATGTGAGCATTTAATGCATAATAAACGTGGCCAATTATTTGTAACAATGATTGAAATGGCTGATACGATTGGTGCTGGAATGATTCCAAATAATCTTTTACCGACAATGAAAAGACTAAATGAACAAGGTATTAAGATGATGCCATCCACAAAGCTGCTTTCAGTAGAAAAAAATAATGTGACCGTTGAGGTTAGAGGCGAGAAAGTTACACTTCAGAATTTTACTCACATTATTTATGCTTGTGGCTCAAAAGCTGAAAATACTCTTTATGAAAGTTTAAAAGATAAATATTCCGAAGTATATTGTATAGGTGATGCTAAAGAAGCGAGACAAGCTTTAGAGGCGGTTAAGGAAGGTACTGAAGTAGGTATTTTAATTTAGGGCCGTGCCACTTGGATACGGTTGTTAGGCTTGAGAGGAAATAGGCTGATATCAAAGGGTTAAAGAGATTTAACCCTTTTTTTATATTTGTTTAAAAAATAACAATTAAACATTGAAAATTATTTCAGTTTTTGATATAATTTTTCTTGTAAGAGTAAACGAAAAAAACTTAGGGGGAATTATAATGAAAAAGGGAATAATTACTTTATTATGTGTAACGATTATGACACTTTCTTTAGTAGGTTGTGGAAGCAAGGCAGATGTAAATAAAGGAATAGAAATTGAAAAGGCCACTGTTGATAGCATATCAAAAGCATCAACTAAAAATTTCTATGAACAAAGCTCTTTAAAAGGACAAAAGCTAGTAGATGCAGTAAACGCTAGAAGTGGATCATTTACATTTGCAACAACAAATAAAGATGGTTCACCAAACTTAGCTGTATTTGGATTTGGTATGATTGACGAAAAATATGCAATGGCTGGAATATCACAAAACCAAACTCTAGAAAATTTAAAGAGAAATAAAATAGGAGTTGTTTCTTTCTATCAATATAATGCATCAGCAGCAGACAAGCTTGAAAGAAATAAGGGTGCTAGATTGGTTATAAAAATAGTTGAGGATAAAGCTAAAATAGAAGAATTGAAGAAAAAGACAGAAGGAAAATCAAATGAAAGTACTATATTCTTTGAAATTGTAGAAACTAAAGCTTTAGGATAATAAAATAGCTATCAATTGGAACTTTATTTAAAAATTCCGTTGATAGCTTTTTTTTATTCAATATTTTTAATTGAAGTGTGGATTTTAGTTAATAATTTATCTAAAACCTTTTCCTCTTCGTCAGTAAGTTCATTTTTTAGATTGCTACATATTATTGGGAATAGGTCAGATATAATTTTTAGAGATATCTTTTCTAAATGATCCATTAATAAAATGAGCAAGTCATGGCCTTTCGGAGTTAAGTTTATTAGTCTAACTCTATTATCATTTTGAGATGGATTTACAGAAACTAATTCCTTTGCTTCTAAATTTTTTACTACATAATTTGTTGTACTGTGAGCAAACCCGAAAGAAGAAGTAATATCTCCCATAGGACTTTCACCATATTTATATAAGTAATATAAAACTATTTTTTCTTCTTTTTTTAAGGATATAATTTGGTCATTAATATTAAAAGGCTTACCAAACCAATCTTTATATTTTTTATTTTCATCAAAGTTCATCTCTATTAATCTATTTACCAGCATAGTTAATCCTCCATAATAGATATTAAAATATGATATAAAAAATTATACCATAAAAGGGTAATAAAAGATGCATCCTAATTATTTCAGTAATTGAAGTAAATGAAAGGGCATGATATAATAAAATAAATATTTCAATTTATGAAATAAATATCGAGTAGGAGAGTGCATTATGAATATTTTTATGCCTATTAAAATTGGAAATGTGGAGATAAAAAATAGAATTATGTTTCCGCCATTAACTACTTCTTTTGAGGAAAGAGGAGGAATTATTACGCCTAAAGCTATAGAATTTTATAGAGAAATAGCAAAAGGTGGTGCAGGGTTAATTGTAGTAGGAGACGTTTCAGCAGTTGCTGCTTTTTCAAAAACTCCAACACTTCATCATGATGGATTAATAGAAGGTCATAAAAATTTAACCGATGCAGTACACAAAGAAGGAAGTAAAATAGCAGCACAAATATATTATCCAGAAGTGGATCCAGATATAATAACTAATGAAATGAAAGCTAATGGTATGCCTGCAGCATTGAAGCTTCATCATAAATTATTCAATGAGTATGTAAATGAAGTAGATAAGGCAGGTATTGAAAAAATCCAGAATTTAATTGTAGATGTAGCAATAAGAGCTAAAAAAGCAGGATATGATATTCTTCAATTACATGGAGATAGGCTAATTGGTATGTTCTGCTCGCCTATTTTAAATAAAAGAACTGATGAATATGGAGGTTCATTTGAAAATAGAGCAAGATTTGTTTTAGAGGTGATGGATAAGCTTAGAGCTGCACTGCCAGATATGCCGATAGACTATAAGATGTCTATTATCAGAATGAATCCACGAAAGGGCTTCGGTGGCCCAACATTAGATGAAGCAAAAATATTAGTAAAGTGGCTAGAAGAAAAAGGTGTTAACTCCTTCCATGTAGCCCTTGCAAATCATGGAGAACTAATAAACACTATACCTTCAATGGGCATGGAGCCCTATGGATGTTTCTTGGATTTATCAGAAGAAATAAAATCAGTTGCTACAGTTCCTGTAAGTTGTGTAGGAAGGATATTAAAACCATCAATGGTTAGAGCGATATTAGATACAAATAAGGCTGATATTGTAGCATTAGGAAGACAATTAGTTGCAGATCCTAATTGGCCAGTAAAGGTTTTAGAGGGAAGAGAAGATGAAATAAGATACTGCATTATGTGTAATAAGGGCTGTGCGGATAGGCTGCTTGCACATGGAAGTATTGAATGCACAGTAAACCCAATTAATGGATTAGAGAAAGAAGTTCTAATAACTAAAGCAGAAAATATTAAGAAAGTATTAGTAGTTGGTGCTGGTGTGGCCGGACTTGAGGCAGCTTGTGTAGCGGCTGAAAGAGGACATAAGGTTATAGTATTAGAAAAAGAGGACAAACTATTTGGACAACTAAATATCGCTATGGTTCCACCAAATAAATCTGAAATGGAAAGATTAATGGAATACTATTTGAAAAAATTAGAGCTTCTTAAGGTTGAAGTTAGGACAGGCGTGGAAGCAACTGTAGATATTGTAAAAGAATTAAATTGTGATGAAATAATAATAGCAACAGGAGCAACAAAATTTGTGCCTAAATTTACTGGTATTGAAAATATGAAGGTCGTATCAGCTTGGGATGTCTTAAATGGTAAAGAAGAATTAAATGATAGAATTGCAATTATAGGAGCTGGCTTTGTGGGTATTGAAACAGCTGAATATATTGGAGAAAGAAATAAAGAAGCTTTTATAGTTGAATTAAGCGATAAAATATTAAATGGCGAAAATGTATCTAATATAAATGCTATGATGAAAAACCTTAGAGACCATAATATAGAAATATTTAAAAGTCATAAGCTTTTATCAATAGAAAAGGATTATATAAAGGTTGAACATGGAGAGGAAGTAAAAGAACTACCATGTAATATGGTAGTTGTTGCAATTGGAGCAAAACCAGAAAAGACATTATCAATTAAGCTTAATGAAGCTGGCATAAGTCATCATTTAATAGGGGATTGTAAAATGGATAATGCAAGATTAATAGGTGAGGCAATAAGAGATGGATTTAATTTAGGAGTAACATTATAATTCTCTTATTAATTACTGTTATATATAAGCAAGATATTACTTAGAGAGATAATATCTTGCTTTTTTGAGTAATGAAAATTTTATAGTAATGTATATGCTTGACTGGAGTACTATATTTAAATATAATAAAAACAAATAAACAAATTGTTTTTATGATTTGTGTTTATTCTTATTTAGAGGTGAAAAGTATAATGCCAAAATTCACAGAAATAGAGAAGGAAAGAATAAAATCTGAAATGATGCTAGTTGCGCATAAGTTTTTTATTACAAAGGGACTAAAAAATACATCTATTGAAGATATAACCTCTTCAGTATCTATAGCAAAAAGCAGCTTTTATGTTTTTTTTGAATCTAAGGAAATGCTTTATCTTGAGTTATTAGTTTTTGAAGGTGAAGAAATTGAAAGGTTAGTTTGGCCAAAAGTAGAAAAAGAGAAGAATGTACGTGAAGCAATAAAGGTTTATCTGTACGAAATGTCCTCCGCTCTGGAATCTAATATACTAACACAAAGACTAATAACTAATTTAGATGAGTATAATATGGTAACTAGAAAGATAAATCCACAATATTCAGCAACCAGGACATTAAGGAGTATTGTGCCACAAATGGATTTCATAAAGAAGAATAAGGAGTTAAAAAAATTAATAGATGAGGATATTGAGGTTATTGCAGGTGTTATTCGATCTGCTTTGGCAATGATTATTCATAAAAAGGACGTTGGTGAAAAAATTTATCCTAAAGTTCAAGAAATTCTTTTTAATGCAGTGGCAAATGAACTTACAAAATAATAAAAATGTTTAGGATGTGATAAGAATGAGTAAAACAAATAGAGAAGTTATTGAAATTGCAATAAAACATGGATTAGTTCTAAAGGAAGATACTTTAGTATTTAATGAATCAGGGCTTGACTTTTTAGCAATATTTGCTACTGATCAGCAAGGCAATGAATGGGTTCTTCGCGTTCCTAGACGTGATGATGTAATGCCAAGGACAAAAGTTGAAAAGCAGGCTTTAGATTTGGTGAATCGATATAGTAATAACTTTCAAGCACCAAACTGGGTCATTTACACAGATGAGTTAATAGCATACAAAAAGTTAGATGGTGTACCAGCAGGAACTATAGATCATAATATAGGAAACTATGTTTGGGAGATAGATATCAACAATGTTCCAGAATCATTTCACAAGTCTCTTGGTAGAGTGTTAGCAGAGCTACATAGAATACCTAGTGATAAAGCTAGTGAATTCGGTTTATCAGTGCAAACACCGGAACAGGCAAGAGTATCAATGAAGCAGCGTATGGATGATGTAAAAGCAAAGTTTGATGTGGGTGAGAAGCTATGGAACAGGTGGCAGGCATGGATTAATGATGATGAAATGTGGCCTAAGAAAACAGGGCTAATCCATGGAGATGTTCATGCAGGACATACTATGATTGATAAAGAGGCTACTGTGACTGGATTAATTGACTGGACTGAAGCTAAGGTTACAGATATATCAAATGACTTTGTTTTTCATTATAGAGCATTCGGAGAAGAAGCACTAGAAGCCTTGATTCTTGCTTATAAAGAAGCGGGTGGATATTGCTGGACTAAGATGAAAGAGCATATTATTGAACTGGTTGCAGCGTATCCAGTATCAATTGCTGAGTTTGCAATGATATCTGGTGCTCCGGAATATGTTCAGATGGCGAAGAAAGCGTTAGAAGTAAAAGATTCGTAAGCGGTGTGATATTAGCACCGGTATGTTCCCTCAGACTTATTAGTTTGAGGGAATTTTTTTATTGGGGCGTATCTCATAGTAGAACTAAAGATACTTTTAAGCTGAGTTTTGAATTCATCAAAATTGCAGATAATTTTCCATAAGCTGCCGTCAGGTTAGATTACTACACAAAATTGGTAAAGTCTTATAAACGTATATTTTTGGTAAATGAAAAATAACTCTTGAACCTCACCTTACGTTAGGTTGTATGATTTATTTAATATCTAGTATAGCCTTACGTAAGATGTGATGAAGCAGCTTGCGAGATTATCCAAGTAAAAACTGAGAGTAAACTAAAAATTTAGAAAGGAATTTAAACTAGAATGAAAAACTATATTTTAAAAACATTAGCCTATAATAAGCAAGTGCGTATTTTTTTTATGGAAAATACAGATATGATAAAAGAAATCTGTAATCGTAAAAATATAAGTAAGACTTTAAAAACTGCACTGGGCAAAACTGTATCAGCTGCAACTTTAATATCCGGAACCTTAAAAGGGAATCAGAGGGTTAGTATAAAGATTAATGCAAGCAATCGAAATTATAAAATTTTTGCGGATGTGGATTCTAGTGGGAATATCCGTGGTTACATTAATGACGCATTATTAAATGCACCTTTAGGCAATACAAATATTTTGTCCGTTGAAGAATTAATAGGGGACAAAGGCTCAATTCAAGTATTAAAAGATTTAGGAATGCACAGTATTTTTACAGGAATAACAGATATGCCCTATGGAAATATTGTTGATGATTTTTCATATTTTTTTAAACAAAGTGAGCAGACTGATTCTTTTTTCTCAGTAAATATGATTTATAATGAAAATAATGAAATTGCTTTATGTAGAGGTATAATGGCTCAACTGCTCCCTGGCGGTCATAGTAGTCTTATTGATGATATTCAGAAAATTTTTTCTGAAAACCAGTCGATTTTATTAAATTTGGGAAGGAAGGAGAATTTCAAAGAAATCCCTTACCTATTATTTAAAGATATTGAAATAGTTGAACACTATCCAGTTCAATTCCTTTGCGGGTGTTCTAAAGAAGCTTTTTATCCTATGCTATATTCTCTAAATAAGGAAGAGTTGGCTCATGCATATAAAAGTGAAAAGTCAATGGAGATTGTATGTAATGTTTGTGGAGAGAAATACTCTTTTAGTCCTCAGGAGATAGAAAATCTTGTAAGATAGATAAAACTTTTAGAAGGATGTGATGATAGTGCAGAATAGAACCTGGAAGGTAGGTGAGCTATCTAAGCTCGCAGGGCTTACAATAAGAACTCTTCATCATTACGATGAAATTGGTCTTCTAAGTCCCACGTTTCGAACAGACTCAGGTCATCGTTTATATGCAGAAGATGATATAGTGAAACTCCAGCAAATTATGTCACTGAAGGAATTAGATTTTTCTTTAGATGAAATTAAAGAATTTTTTGAGAATCCTGAATATAATCCAAAGGAAATTATTGAGATGCAGATTGAACGGTTAAACCAGGAAATTAAGCTGAAAGAAGAATTAATGCTGCAACTGCAGGAACTATGGGAAGTTTTCAATTCGCTGAAAAAACCAAATTTAGAACAGTTTATTAGTTCAATACAATTGATTAAGAATCAAAAGGATTATTTTACTCAAGAGCAAATAAATATAATGAAAAAGCAATATGGTAAGCTTAATAACATTGATTCAGATAAGTTTGCTTACAATTGGAATGAAATAAATTATTTACTTCAATCTGAAATGGAAAAGGGTACATCAGTATACAACCCAAGAGTCATTGAGTTGGTAAAGAGATGGAAGGAGGAAATGGATTTTTTTACAGGAGGAGATTCAGGGATTATGCACTCTGCTGAACGCTACTACACAGATAACCCTCATGCAGCAAAAGGAAGCGGCATGAGTGGAGAACTTTATAAATATATCAAGGATATATTGTCCCACATTAAATAGCGCTGGAATTTGACGCCCTCTTTCTTATAGAGAATTTAATTTTTACTCATAACTAAGAATATTTGCGCTAAGGTATGAATAAATTCAACTACTCATCCCCACTATTATTATATCATATAAAATTTTCAAATAACAGGCTTATAAGCTGAGCCTTTTGTGTGTATCATAGGAACAGAAATATCTTAATAGAACATTACTTCATATATACCTAAAAAAGAAAGGGGAATAGGTATGAATCCATACGTACTTAGCTTTCAAGAGATTGACAAAACAATGCTTTCAATGGTTGGTGGGAAAGGTGCTAATCTAGGGGAACTATCCAAGGTTAATAGCATCATAGTACCAGAGGGGTTTTGTGTTACCACAGAAGCATATAAAAAGATAACTGAAAATAATCAGGAGCTTAATGATTTATTGGAAAGATTATCACAACTTAGACTAGAGGATAGGGAAAAGGTTATTGAATTTAGCGAGAAAATTCGTAATGTCGTAGAAGAAATATCTATTTCTAAGGATATAGCAGAAAATATCACGGCTTATATCACAAGGTTTGGTGAAAAAGCTGCTTATGCAGTACGGTCAAGCGCAACTGCAGAGGATTTACCGACAGCCTCCTTTGCAGGTCAACAGGATACGTATTTGAACATTATAGGAACAGAGTCAATTCTAAAGCATATCAGTAAGTGTTGGGCATCGCTGTTTACCGAGAGGGCAGTAACTTACCGCATTCAAAATGGCTTTGATCATCGTAAAATATACCTGTCTGTGGTTGTTCAAAAGATGGTTTTTCCTGAAGTGTCAGGAATTTTATTTACTGCAGATCCAGTCACTTCTAATAGGAAAGTATTATCTATTGATGCCAGCTTTGGACTTGGTGAAGCTTTGGTTTCGGGCCTTGTTAATACTGATAATTATATAGTAAAGAGCGGTAAGATTGTTAATAAGAAGATATCCACTAAGAAGCTAGCTATTTATGCCTCAAAAGATGGTGGTACAAGAGAACAGAACATTGAGCTAGAAGAGCAGAATAAACAAGCTCTTACAGATGATCAAATTTTGCAGCTTGAGAGCATGGGCAGAAAAATCGAAGAGCATTTCAGCTGTCCGCAGGATATCGAATGGTGTTTAGATAATGATATATTTTATATAGTCCAGAGCCGTCCAATCACTACCTTATACCCCATACCTGAAGCAAAGGATGAGGAAAAACACGTTTATATATCTGTGGGCCATCAACAAATGATGACAGACCCATTAAAACCATTGGGAATAGCTTTAATGGAGCTAATATCTTTTGGCCACAGGTTTAAAGCTGGCGGAAGGTTGTTTGTTGATGTGGCTCAAATGCTGGCTTCACCCGATAGTAGAAAAATGCTATTAAATAACATGGGGCAACACGACCCTCTCATAAAAGACGCACTTATGACTATAATAGAACGAGATTTTATAAAATGTTTACCAGATGATAAAGAACAACAAAGTGACCATAAGAATAATGAAATTAAATCTTCTGCAAATTCAGGGTTACAGTTCGAAAACAATCCATCAATCGTGTCTGATTTGATTAAGAAGAGTCAAACATCCATAGAAGAGCTAAAACAAAACATTCAAGGAAAATCAGGAATAGACCTAATAGATTTTATACTAGAAGATATAGAGGAATTAAAAAGGATTTTATTTGATCCGCAAAGTACAGCTGTATTTACGGCTGCGATGAATGCTTCATATTGGATCAATAAAAATATGAACGAATGGTTGGATGAAAAAAACGCTGCAGATACGCTTTCTCAATCTGTACCAAACAATATTACCTCGGAAATGGGGCTGGCATTAATGGATGTGTCAGATGCTATTCGTCCTTATCCAGAAGTAATTGAGTATTTACAGCATGCAGAAGATAATAACTTTTTGGAGGAATTGGCTAAATGTAATGGCGGGCAGGAAGCTCGAGAAGCAATTTTATCTTATCTTGATAAATACGGAATGAGATGCACCGGAGAAATTGATATTACTAGACCCCGCTTCAGCGAAAAACCAACTACGCTTGTACCCATGATTCTAAGTAATATCAAAAATTTTAAGCCTAATGCTGGCAATCAAAAATTTGAGCAAGGGCGACAGGAAGCTTTGAAAAAGGAAGAGGAGCTATTAGAGCGATTGAAGCAATTATCGGATGGTGAAGAAAAAGCCAAAGAAACTAAACGGATGATCGATCTGATCCGGAATTTCATCGGATATAGAGAATACCCAAAATACGGCATGGTTAGCCGCTATTTTGTTTATAAACAGGCATTACTTAAAGAAGCCGAACGACTAGTAAAAGCAAACGTTATTTATGAAAATGAAGATATATATTACCTCACCTTTGAAGAATTTCGCGAAATAGTGTGCACACATAAACTAGATTATGCAATCATCAATAAGCGAAAAGATGAGTACAAATTATTCGAAAAACTAACTCCTCCGCGTGTTATCACCTCTGACGGTGAAATCATAACAGGTAAATACAAACGAGAGGGTCTACCAGAGGGTGCTATTGCAGGTCTGTCTGTTTCTTCTGGAATCATAGAGGGAAGAGCACGTGTAATCTTAAACATGGAAGATGCTAATTTAGAAGATGGAGATATATTAGTAACATCTTTTACTGACCCTAGCTGGACACCAGTTTTTGTAGCTATAAAAGGCTTGGTTACCGAAGTTGGCGGGCTGATGACTCATGGAGCAGTTATAGCACGTGAATATGGCTTGCCAGCAGTTGTGGGCGTAGAAAATGCTACCAAACTGATAAAAGATGGTCAGCGCATTCGGGTGAATGGAACAGAAGGATATGTAGAAATACTATAACAGGGAAGCTGTTGTCTACTCCTTAGGAATTGAAAAATAAATGAAAGCTAGTAGGCGGTGGATTTGGATATGTTTATTAATGGCAATAGTGATAATAGTCTTTTAGAATAAATAAACAAATATTTAATGCTAAAGAATCATATAATTAAGTAACAATACTTCGTAGAGTAGGGATATAGTGTCTCAATATGAATTTTTTACTTTTAGTGAATATATAAGAAAAGACCAAGATTTATTAACTCCTTCAGCTGAAGATTATATGGAGATGATATATAGACTTTCAAGTAGTAATGGATTTACAAGAGTGAATGACCTTGCTTCAGCACTTAATGTTCAACCTTCTTCTGTGAGTAAAATGATACACAAATTGTCCGAAATGAAGCTTGTAAAGTACGAAAAATATGGTGTGATAATGCTTGAGGCAAGCGGAGTTGAAATCGGTAAATCACTACTTAAACGTCATAATTTAATAGAAAAGTTTCTAAAGTTTTTAAATGTTACAGAAGGTTTATTATTAGAAACTGAAAAAATTGAACACACAATAAATGAAGAAGTATTAAAAGGAATTAAAGATCTGGTAGATTTTTTTCAAGATTATCCTGACTTGCTTGAAAGGTTTAATGCTTATAGAAAAGAGAAAAATAAAGACTAAAATGTACGGGACGCTTTAAAACTTAGTCCCGTACTTTTTAGTGTAAATATTTTTACCCTAAACCTAGGATTCTGAAAATTAACGTTGTTAAGAAGCATACAGCAAAAGCTATTCCTGTTGGAACAAGTGTCGATAACGCTGTCCACTTGAAGCTTCCTGTTTCTTTTTTTATGGTTAAAAGTGTGGTGGCACAAGGCCAGTGAAGCAGACTAAATAACATAGTATTTAATGCTGTCAGATAGGTCCAACCATGGTCAAGTAATATTTTTCTTAAAGAATCTATACTTTCAAATTCAATCATTGCGCCTGTTGATAAATAAGACATTAAAAGTATGGGAAGCACAATTTCATTGGCAGGAAGTCCTAAAATAAAAGCCATTAATATAAAACCGTCTAGTCCAATAAGCTTTGCAAGAGGATCAAGGAAAGCTGCGGCATGACCTATGATACTTAAATCGCCAATATATATATTTCCAAGTATCCAAGTTATAGCACCGGCTGGGGCAGCAATAATTACGGCTCTCCACAGAACAAATATTGTTCTGTCAATTATAGAAGTATATAAAACTCTTCCTATTTGAGGCACTCTATAGGGTGGAAGCTCTAAAGTAAAGGTAGAAGGAACTCCTTTTAAAAGTGTCTTAGATAAAATATAGGATACTAATAGGGTTACACCTATACCAATAACAACTAAACCTGTTACAGAAAGAACAGGAAGAATACCTGAGTTCACGCCGCCTTTTGCAACAAGAAAAACTGTAGAAATTGCAATCAAGGTTGGAAATCTTCCGTTGCAAGGAACAAAGTTATTGGTTAAAGTTGCTATAAGCCTTTCTCTTGGAGATTCAATTATTCTGCAGGCTATTATTCCTGCTGCATTACATCCAAATCCCATACACATAGTGAGGCACTGTTTTCCATGAGCACAAGCTTTTTTAAATAAGTGGTCAAGATTAAAAGCAACCCTTGGTAAATATCCTAAATCCTCAAGTATTGTAAAGAGAGGGAAGAATATTGCCATTGGAGGAAGCATAACAGATACAACCCAGGCTAGTGTCCTATAAAGTCCAAGTACTAAAATACCGTGGAGCCAGGCTGGAGCATTTATGCTTGTAAACCATAGTGTAATTTTATCTTCAATTTTAAAGAGAAAGTCTGCTATTATTTGAGAAGGGACATTTGCACCTGTAATAGTTATCCAAAATACTACTGCTAAGGTCAAAAGCATCAAAGGAATTCCAAAAGTTTTTGAGGTTATATAATTATCGATTAACCTGTCTCTATTAAGCTTAGCATTGTCTTCCTTTACATATTTATATCTTATTTCTTCTGCAGACTTATATATCTGCTCTGAAATAACATCTCTAATACTTCTTTTATTGTTATTGGATTCAGTACCTGACACTTCCTGTATTTTCTTCATAGCCTCCTGATCTAGGTTTTTAAAGATAGCTTCCATAAGCTTATTATCTCCATCAATAATTCTTAAAGCCAGCCATCTGGAATTTATTCCTGTGATATGTTTTTCAATAATAGGCTGCAGTATTTTGATTCTATCTTCTATATAGTTCTCATAGTATACTATTTTAGGCTTTGGAGCAATTTTTTCCGAAACTACACTATATACAGCTTCTTTAAGCTCATCAATGCCTATGCCGCTTCTTGCTGCACATAAAATTACTGGTATACCTAATGCCTTTTCAATGCCGTGACCATCTATAATTATATTTTTCTTTTTTGCTTCATCTATAAGGTTTATACAAAGTACAACCTTGTCTGTAAGCTCCATAACCTGATAAACAAGGTTAAGGTTTCTTTCAAGGCAGGTTGCATCAGTAACTACTATTACTGCATCTGAATTACCAAAGCATATAAAGTCTCTTGCTACCTCTTCCTCCACAGATGATGCAAAAAGTGAGTAAGTACCAGGTAAATCCACTAAAATGTTTTCTTTGCCTTTGTGAGTAAATTCTCCCCTTGCATTTACTACAGTTTTACCAGGCCAGTTTCCAGTATGCTGTTTAAGTCCAGTTAGAGAATTAAAAACAGTGCTTTTGCCTGTATTTGGGTTGCCCGCTAGTGCAATTACATATTGTCCTTCTTTTTTTTCAATAGTAAAGATATCTGTTAACGCAGCATTTTGTGTTGATTGATACGTTAAGCCCATTGTATGCCTCCTGAAAATTATTAATTATTAGAAGCAGGGGTAATCTGCTTCAATTTACCTCTAATTATGATTAATTTTTATTAAAGCTGCTTCTTCTCTTCTGAATGCTATCATAGCACCTCGAATATTATATACTGTCGGATCTCCTGAAGGACCTTTTCTAACTACTTCTATCCTAGCACCCTTGGTTAACCCCAGGGCAAGCATTCTTTCTCTAAGCATTCCAGTAGATGATAAATCTTGAACTGTAACAAAGCTTCCAACTGATGCAGCATCTAATCCTAGCATATAATGACCTCCTAAATAATTTATATTTTATTTCAGATAAGCCTTAATAAAGTTTTAAATTTTACTAATTTGAAATTATGTATAACTTGAATTTTATATTAAAGAAAGAATATTGCAGTAGGCTGAATTTGTTTCCCTAGGCTAACTCTAATATAATCTATGATTTGAGTTCTAAATTGGTGCTAGAATTCATATAATAAGTGGAAAAAATATTTAAATTGTTTATATTTCTAGCAAACTAGAACTGGAACGTATTATTTTTAAAGCCTTCATCATGTTTAAGTTTGACGGAGGCCTTTATAATTATATTGATATTTGGGGGTGGTAGTTATAGAGCCATGGCCTTTATCTAGTAAATTTATAATAATTAATAATTACTATTCACAAATAATATATTTTGTGATACTATAATAATATATTAGGCATACCTAAAAATTAATTTAGGTAGCCGTGGATAAATAATTAACAATTATTTAAGCGGTATGAGGAATTCAGGAGGAAAAGTGATGACACAAAATAAGGAAGATTATCTTAAGGTAATATATGAACTTGGAGGAAGTACCAGTCAAGTAAACAATAAGGATATATGCACAGCATTAGGTGTGTCTGCTCCTTCAGTAAGTGAAATGATAAAAAAGCTTCTTGAGGAAGAATATATTGAATATACTCCATATAAAGGAATTAAGTTAACTCAATATGGAACAGAAGAAGCAGTAAAAATTATACGACGTCATAGGTTATGGGAGGTTTTCCTGGTAAATCATTTGGGTTACACCTGGGATGAAGTACATGATGAGGCTGAAAAGCTTGAACATGTAACCAGCTCTAGATTTGAAGAGCGTTTAGAAAAGTATTTGGGTTATCCCAAAACTTGCCCTCATGGCAGCCCTATTCCTTCAGACACTATAGAAATTAACAATTGTAGGACACTTGATTCCTTAGAGGTTAATGAAAGTACAATAATTAGGCGAGTAACTGATGATAGCGAGCTGTTAAGATATGTGACTCATCTGGGACTTAATATCGGAGACAGTATAACAATTGTAGATTTGGCTCTTTATAATGGGCCAATTACATTGAGAAAAAAAGAAAAGTATATAATCATTGGCAGAGAAGCTGCAAGCAAAATTTATGTTGATTAATGGAGGTGTTTTAAATGATTAAATGGATATCACAATTTAGCCCGGTGCAGCAGGCACTTATTGGAACATTGTTTACATGGGGAGTAACAGCACTTGGTGCGGCATTAGTGTTTTTCTTTAAAAAAATAAATAAGAAGGTGCTCAATGGCATGCTGGGATTTGCAGCAGGAGTTATGATTGCAGCCAGCTTCTGGTCTTTATTAGCACCTGGAATTGAAATGGCAGAAGATTTAGGACAGATTGCATGGGTAACTGCGGCCATTGGTTTTTTAGGAGGCGGTCTATTTTTATTTGTTGTAGATAAAGTATTACCGCATCTCCATATGGGACTTGATACCTCACAGGCCGAAGGTGTAAAAACAAGCTGGCAAAGAAGTATACTTTTAGTGCTTGCAATTACTCTTCACAATATTCCAGAAGGACTTGCGGTAGGTGTTGCTTTTGGTGCTGTGGCATATGGATTGCCATCTGCATCTTTAGGAGGTGCTATAGCATTAGCGATAGGTATTGGATTGCAAAACTTCCCTGAAGGTGCAGCGGTATCAATACCACTTAGAAGAGAAGGATTTTCTAGAAGAAAATCATTTTTATATGGTCAGGCATCTGGTATAGTTGAACCAATAGCTGGTGTTATTGGAGCATTTGCAGTTACTGCTATACGGCCACTGCTTCCCTATGCATTAGCCTTCGCAGCTGGAGCTATGATTTATGTTGTTGTAGAAGAATTAATTCCAGAAGCACAGCAAGGTGAAGGTATAAAAACTGATGTTGCTACAATAGGCTGCATGTTAGGGTTTGCTGTTATGATGATATTAGACGTTGCTTTAGGGTAATGCTTATTAATGAGATTGAATCATATTTAAGAAAGAAATCATTTAGGAATTCCACCAAACTAATCAGTCTGGTGGAATTTTGTCTAGGAGTTAGCTGGTTTAAGAGTCTTCATTTTTTATAGGAAGATAATCTTAAGAAATCTTAAGATTTTTAACAATTAAATATTAATATTTTAATTCTATAATAAACATATAGTTTACATAAAAGAAATTTAAGAGTGTAAAACATATTGTTTAAATATAGGAGGAAAAAATGAGACGATTATTTACATCAGAATCAGTTACAGAAGGACACCCAGATAAAATTTGCGACCAAATATCTGACGCTATATTAGATACTATACTTGAAAAGGATCCAAATGCAAGGGTTGCTTGTGAAACAGCTGTTACAACTGGAATGGTACTTGTAATGGGAGAAATAACAACTAACTGCTATGTTGATATTCCTAGAGTAGTTAGAAAAACTGTAGAGGAAATAGGTTATGTCAGAGCAAAGTATGGTTTTGATGCTAATACTTGTTCAGTTATTACTTCTATAGATGAGCAATCTTCTGATATTGCCATGGGTGTTGATGAAGCTCTAGAGGCTAAGAAAGGTGAAATTGATAATATAGAAGCTATAGGTGCTGGAGATCAAGGTATGATGTTTGGCTTTGCTACAAATGAAACAGAAGAACACATGCCGCTTCCAATTGCCATGGCTCATAGGCTTTCAAGAAGATTATCTGAAATTAGAAAAAATGGAACACTTTCTTATTTAAGACCGGATGGTAAAACACAGGTAACAGTAGAATATGAAAATGATAAACCAGTAAGAATTGATACAATAGTTATTTCTACTCAACATGGACCAGAGGTTACTAGAGAAGAAATTGAAAGAGATTTAATTGAGCATGTTATAAAGGCTGTAGTTCCCAAAGCATTGCTAGATGAAAACACAAAATATTTAATTAATCCAACCGGAAGATTTGTTATTGGCGGTCCTCAAGGAGATTCAGGTTTAACAGGACGAAAGATTATTGTAGATACCTATGGCGGTTATGGAAGACATGGCGGCGGTGCTTTCTCTGGTAAAGATCCAACAAAGGTAGACCGTTCTGCTGCATATGCTGCAAGATGGGTGGCAAAGAATCTTGTAGCTGCTGGAGCTGCCGATAAACTTGAAATTGAATTGGCCTATGCAATAGGGGTAGCAAAACCAGTTTCTATTGAGGTAGATACTTTTGGTACAGGCAAGATATCTGATGATAAGATTGTTGAAATTGTTAGTAAGGTTTTTGATTTAAGACCTGCTGCTATTATTGCGCAGCTAGATTTAAGACGACCAATATATAAGCAAACTGCAGCATACGGCCATTTTGGAAGAACTGATATAAGTTTACCTTGGGAAAGCTTAAATAAGGTTGATGAGATTAAGAAGTATTTATAAAGATATGAAATATGGCAGCTAAGTAGTTTAGCTGCCATATTTCTTTTTTATAGTTCTTGATACATTTATAGAAACGCCTACGAAGCAAAGGCTTGATATAACATAGGTTTAAACAAGATGGTTTACCCAAAGTACACAAATGTATACTAAAAATATAAATAAAGTGGTTTTAACAATAAATATGAAATATAATGAAAAAGAAGATAGACTAAAGATTATGCTGTGGGTGTGCTTACAGATGTCTCATTGATAATAAAGGAGAAAATTATGAATTTAACTATTATAGAAAAACCTAAGTTTAAAATTGCAATTGTTAACAGTCAGGAAGTGCTGATTACGGATGTTCAGTCTGCCTTGGATTTAATGGCCACTATATGGTATGAGGCAGGCAGTTACAGAATAATCATAAACAAATCAGCAATAGTTGAGGAATTCTTTGATTTAAAGACTAGACTAGCAGGAGAAATTTTGCAGAAGTTTGTTAATTACAACGTGAAAGTTGCAATTGTAGGCGATTTCACTGCTTATTCAAGCAAAAGTTTAAGAGATTTTATTTATGAGAGCAATAATGGTAAACATATATTTTTTGTAGCTGATGAAAATCAGGGAGTTGAAAAGTTGAGTATTGACTAATGAATTTAGCAAAACTTTAAGAACAGGTAAGGAAGTATAAAAACCCAATATATCTAAGTCTTACGAAAGGAAATAGTATATATGAACAATATACTGATAGTTTAGTATTCTCTTTTTCAAAATACAGCAAATTTAGCTCTGGAAATAGCTGTTCAGACCGATGGTACACTAAGAGAGTTAATTCCTGATATGAATTATTCCTTTGACTATAACACCGCTGCTAAAGAAGTAAGAAATCAAATCGCCAGAGGATTTTGCCCTACGTTAATATCTGGGAATCAGTCTATAGGTGATTATGAGACAATATTTATAGGTCCGCCTAATTGGTTTAAAACAATAGCGCCACCAGTTACGAGCTTTCTTAGTCATCATGATTTTACAGGCAAAACAGTAATTCCATTTTGTACTCATGGAGGCAGCGGATTTGGGTAAATTCAAAATGATATAGCTAAAAAGTGATAAAAAGCTAATATTCTACCTGGTATTGCTGTATCAGAGAACGTTAGAAATTGGATTAAGATAATTAGTATTTTTATAGTCAATCATAAGAAATTAGCGCCTTACAGAAACGAATATTTTTGTCTAGTAAGCTGCCTTAGATGATTATTTTATCAGAAAATTTTTAAAATTTAAACGGAATATATTTACATGTAATGGTAATTGTGTTAGTATATAAGTAATCGATTACTAAATATTACAATCATTACTTTCATACTAAGTGGTATTTCAAACCTGTTTACAATAGCGGGTAATGTTAAAAATAAAAAAAAAGGGGGAGAGTTTAATTTTTAAGTAATCGATTACTATAAATATATAAAGGGGATGGGAATATATGCATTTTCTAGATTATTTGGCTGTAGTTGCATTTTTTGGACTTATGGTACTTATTGGGATTTATTCATACAAGAAAGTAGACAACTCTGATGATTACTTTACTGCTGGTGGACAGGTACCTTGGTGGCTGGCAGGAATTTCACACCACGTATCAGGATATAGTGGAGCAGTTTTTGTTGGTTATGCTGTAATATGTTATAACTTTGGTTTTACTATGTATGTTTGGTGGGCAATTCCAATAACGATAGCATGTATAGTAGGTGCTTTCCTTATTGCTCCTAAATGGTCAAGACTAAGAGAAAGATTAAACATACAATCACCAACAGAATACCTGTCATTAAGATATAACATACCAACTCAGCAGGTAATGGCTTGGTCAGGTACTATACTTAAGCTTTTTGACGTGGCAGCAAAATGGACTGCTATGGGGGTTCTCTTAAATGGATTTGCTGGTATACCAGTAAGTGTAGGTATTTTAGTTTCTGGTGGAGTTTCATTGTTATATATAACAATAGGTGGGCTTTGGGCAGATCTTCTTACAGATTTTGCACAGTTTATAATTCAAATTCTAGGTGGATTATTTGTATTCTTTGGAGCGCTTAAGCACTTAGGTGGAATAAGCAGTATAACCGGTATATGGAAGCAACTTCCTCCTCAAAACTCACAGCCTTTTAACGGACCATACACAATGGGTTTTGCACTTGCTTATGTGCTTATAACTTTCTTAAGTTATAACGGAGGAACATGGAACTTGGCTACAAGATATATTTCAGCTCCATCAGGCTCTAGTGCTAAAAAGTCAGCACTTCTTTCCGCAGCATTATATCTTATCTGGCCGTTATTTCTATTCTTTCCAATGTGGGCAGGACCAATACTATTCCCAGGACTAAAGGATCCATCGGGATTATATTCATTATTAACCAAGCAGTTTTTACCTGCAGGAATGGTAGGATTTGTCTTAGCTTCAATGTTTGCAAATACAATGTCTATGACTACCTCGGATGCAAATGTAATTTCCTCAGTAATTGTAAGAGATATTCTTCCAGTTATCAATCCTAAAATTAAAAATGCTTCTGAAAAGCAATCTTTAAAATATGCAAGATGGGCAACTTTGATATTTACAGGTGCAACCTTGATTCTATCCTTAAATTCTGATCTTTTCGGAGGGGTTCTAGGGCTTATTATAACTTGGTTTGGCGGACTGGTTGGGCCAACAGCAATTCCTATGCTTTTAGGTTTGCTTCCAGCCTTCAAGCATTGTGATTCAAAGGCAGCATTGGTTTCGATATTTGCGGGCTTTGGAGGCTTTGCGCTAGTTAACTTTGTTTTAACTACAAGCCAGGCAACAAAAGTTGCTACACCAGTTTTAATATCACTAGCAGTATTTATAATAATGGGATTATTAAACAGCAATAAGGCTGTAAAACCAGAGATAGAAGAACTATTAATATATCTCAACGATGAGAAAACCAATATTGATATAAAAGCTTAATATTATTTAGTATAAATCTCAGGTAGTAATTAAGCATTATTGTATCTGAGATTTATACTTTAAATTTAATATAATAGCAGGAGGTTTCTATGGAAAATCAAAGAACCGAGTTATTGGACTTTTACAAAGAACATGTTGAGAAAAATATGCTGCCCTTTTGGAAAAGAGCTTTAGATAAGGAGCATGGCGGTGTATTCACTTGTTTTAAAAATGATGGAAGCGAGCTTATAAGTACTGATAAATATGTTTGGTCTCAAGGAAGATTTTTATGGATATGGAGCACTGTCTATGAAATGATCGTGAATGGGCAGTTAAGGGGAGATAGTGAAAGTTTCAAAGAAGAATGCATTAAGCTTAAGGATTTCCTTAAAACTAATGTACTTTTGCTTGATGGTAGTTGTGCTTTTCTTCTTGAAAAAGATGGAACAAAAAAAGAAATATCTGAAGGAAGTGGCTATGACAACAGCTTTTATGCTGATTGCTTTGTAATTCTTGGATTTTCGAGATATGCAGAAGTTTTTTTAGATGATAGCCTGATAGATTGGATATTAAGTATTTACGATTCTGTTCAAAAGAGACTTTCAAGTGGAAATTTCAGAAGTGAACCATACCCAATACCTGCTGGTTATAAAGCACATTCTATTCCAATGATTATGCTTAATGTAACTCAAGAACTGGAGGCTGTGCTTGCTAAGTTTAATCATGTGAGAAGCATGGAGTTGAGAGATAAAAGTATTGAATATATGAAGTCAATTATGGATGAATTTTGCGATAGTGAAAACAGAATAGGCGAGATGCTTGCCACGGATATGAAGAGAGATAATAGCATGCTGAGCAGGCATCTGAATCCTGGACATTCAATTGAATCCATGTGGTTTGTTATGCATACTGCAGAAAAATACAATCTCAGGAACTATATAAATAAGGCAGCAGCAATTGTTGAAAAATCCTGCGAGCTAGGCTGGGATAACGAGTTCGGAGGACTTTTGAGATTTGTTGATTATGAAGGAGGAAAACCTAAGGGTGTTGCAGGTAGCGATCCTTACACAAAGTTAATAGCTGAAACCTGGGATTATAAATTATGGTGGCCTCATTCTGAAGTATTATATTCTACTTTGCTTTTAAATCATTTGCTAAGGGATGATAAGTACATTGGTTTATATAATAAGTTTCATGAATATGTATTCAACACTTTCCCTAATGCTGATAAGGAAGTTGGTGAGTGGATTCAGATAAGAAGAAGGAATGGTGAGCCTGAAGAAAAGGTAGTAGCGCTTCCAGTGAAGGATCCTTATCATATTTTAAGAAATCTGCTTCTAATAATTAAATTACTATCAAAATAGTTTACACAATAGGGAAAGAGGGACGGTTATGAAGATAGGAATATCAAAGCTTGTTATAACACCTGAAAAACCAGTGCCTTTAGCCGGGTTTGCCTTTAGAAAAAATGCTTATGAGGAAGTATCAGAGGATATTCATGCAAGAACAATATATTTTCATGATAAGAATTTTGAATTAGTGCTTGTAAGCGCAGATTTAATATGGTTTGGGAAAGATATTGTAGAAAAAATAAGAGGAGTTTGTAGAGAAAAGTATGGACTCAAGCCGGAACAGGTTTTACTGCATGCTACTCATAGTCATTCGGGACCTCAGACAGGTACGGAATTTACACCTTCCTTAGGATTAGCTGATGAAGCCTATATGAGTTTTTTGGCTAATAAAGTAATTGAGGGAATAGCATTGGCAAAATCCAATAAAGAAGAGGTTGAGGCATATATTTGCAAAACTACGTGGAATCTTGGTATTAATAGACGTAAAAAAGTGGATGACAGAGTAGAAATGGCACCTAATGATAAGGGCATAAAAGATGATATACTTACTTTTATATATTTTTATACTAAAGGTACAAATAATATGAAGGCAGTCATCTGCCACGGAACCTGCCATCCGAATATTTCAGCAGAAAATAAAATCTCAGCAGAATATACTGGCATCGCCATGTCGAAGATAGAGAATTACTTAGGCAACCAGATTGCAGCCTTATTTTTACAAGGCTTTACTGGAAACATCAGGCCTAATATTCAAAAGCAGGGGAAGTTTCTTAGAGGTACAGCAAAAGAAGTTAATGAAGCTGCAGAATATCTATATGGTATTTTTTTAGAGACTATAAAAAAGGACAAGATTGAACTGAAATTGAACAACCTAATACTGAAGGAAGAAACTATAAAGGTGCCTTTAAATAAGGTTCCAGATGAAGTTTTGCTAATTTCGATGATTGGAAATGAAGATATAACTGGAGAATGGAGCAGGTTTTTGCTTGAAGATAAATCAAGACTTTGTCCTTACAAAGATCTTATAATTAGTTGTGTTAGATTAGGAAAGGAGCTTAGCTTTATATTTATTAATGGAGAAGTTGTTAATGAATATGCTATGTATGCACAAAGCGTAAGCAGCTCAAAAGTATTATCAGTGGGATATACAAATGGAATGATAGGGTATCTTCCTACTGAGCAGCAGATAAATGAAGGCGGTTATGAACCGGATGAATCAGCCTATTATTTTGCCTTGCCGGGCAAATACGATAAAGAGCTTGAAAGTATATTTAAGAAAAAAATAAAAGAGCTTTTAAATGAAATGGGGGATAAGTAATGCTTAAAGATATTACAGAATTAAAGATGTTTAGGAAGCACAATCTTAAGGTAAGTGTTTATGAAGATAGGAAAAGTCTTGGGCTAGCAGCTGCAATGGATGTAGCCGATTGCATAAAAGATCTTTTAAATTACAAGAAAAAAATAAGAATTATATTTGCAGCAGCACCATCACAGGTAGAATTTTTAGAGGAACTGCTAAACATTGAAGGTATTAATTGGGAGAAGATTGAAGTGCTTCACATGGATGAATATATAGGCTTACAAGAAGATTCTCCTAATCTGTTCAGCAAATTTATAAAGGATAACGTCACCAGCAAGGTTAAGGTGAAATCAGTCAGCTATATTAATGGAAGCACAGAGAATGTTGAATTGGAAGTAAAAAGGTATACTGAACTTTTGAAAGAGGACATAGATATTGTATGTTTAGGTATAGGCGAAAATGGCCATATAGCCTTTAATGATCCGCCTGTAGCTGATTTTAAGGATGATAAGCTAGTCAAGATAGTAGAACTTGATGAAAAATGCAGGCAGCAACAGGTTAACGATGGGTGTTTTGAAAGCTTAGCCAAGGTACCGACACACGCTATTACACTTACAATTCCTATGCTGATGAGAGGTAAATATTTGTTTTGCATGGTTCCTGGATCCTCTAAAACTGATGCTGTTAAGGCTGTTTTGAATAATCCTGTAGATGAAAGCTGTCCTGCGACTATATTAAGAAAACACGAGAATGCAAGGCTTTATCTTGATAAGGAGTCTTATGGAATGTCAGTTACAGGAGAATACCTCGGTAAGGTAGTAAGACATTTAGAGATGATAGAGGCTGAAGAACATGATAAAATTATGGTTGCTGCCAAAATGGTAGCAGAGCAGATTAAACTTAATAAGTTAATATATGCTTATGGTCCGGGGGGACACTCAAATTTAGGTTCTCAGGAAATATTTTTTAGAGCTGGCGGTCTAATGCATGTTAGTGCTATTCTTGATGAAGGAACATTATTAAGCGGAGGAGCCTTAAGATCTATGGCTGTTGAAAGAACACCGGGTTATGCAAAAATAGTTCTGGATGATTATGGTCTTAAAGAAGGAGATCTACTTATTATAATAAACGCTTATGGAATAAATTCCGCTACTATAGATGCAGCTCTTGAGGCGAAGAAAAGAGGAATAAAGACCATAGGTGTAACCTCGGTAAAGCATGCTGAATTAACACCTAAAACTCATGTTGCGAGACATCCTTCAAAGAAGAATCTAAGTGAACTTGTGGATGTAGTTTTAGATTGTAAAATAAAAGTTGGTGACGCAGTAATAAATATAGAAGGTCTGGAGCAGAAGGTAGCTGCCATGTCAACCTTTGCAAATGCATTTATTTTAAATTCTATGGTGGCAGAAACCATAAACCTTTTAGTAAAGGAAGGCATAAAACCGCCGATTTGGATGAGCGGCAACGCAACTGGCGGTGATGAATGGAACAATCAGTTCATAAGCCAGTTTAAAGGCAAGATAAAGAAGCTGTAGTGACAAGGGGGGAAGTAAATGGCGCAGATAATAGTTAATGGTAATGTTATAACTCCAATGAAGATTATTGATAATGGGATAGTTGCGTTCGAGGGTGGCAAAATAACATATGTTGGGGAGAAAAAAGGATATAACATTAGTGAAAACGATACAGTATATGACGCAGGAGGAAACTATGTCAGTCCTGGATTTATAGATATTCACACACATGGTGCTGGTGGTTATGATTTTATGGACGCTACAGTAGAAGCCTTTTTAAAGGCTTCAGAAACTCACATGAAGCATGGTACAACATCCATAGTTCCAACTACTATTACAAGCACTATAAAGGATTTGTACAGAACTCTTGAGATTTTTACTGAGGCAAAGAATAAAAATATGGGTCCTGAATTAATTGGGCTTCATCTTGAAGGACCTTATTTTGCAGAGGAACAAAGGGGTGCTCAGGATTTAAAATATATTAAGAATCCTGAAAGAAAAGAATACTTAGAAGTTTTGGACTCCAGCAGGGATATAGTACGATGGACAATAGCTCCTGAAAAGAGCGGCGCACTTGAGATGGGGCTTGAGCTTAGAAAAAGAGGTATAATTCCTTGTATAGGGCATACTAATGCAATTTATGAAGATATAGTAAAGGCTTATGAGCATGGATATTCCCTGATGACACATTTTTATTCAGCAATGTCTACAGTTAAGAGAATAAAAGGTGTAAGGTTTGCAGGAGCAGTTGAAGCTGGCTACCTTATTGATGAAATGATGGTAGAGGTTATTGCAGACGGTATGCATCTGCCTAAAAGCCTTCTTCAACTGATATATAAAATAAAAGGATCTGATAAGATATGCCTGGTTACAGACTCAATGAGAGCTGCGGGAATGCCTGAAGGCGAGTATGTTCTAGGGAATACTGAAACAGGCCAAAAGGTTATTGTAGAAGATGGTGTAGCTAAGCTTAAAGATAGGACTGCCTTTGCAGGAAGTGTTGCTACTGCTGATAGATTGATTAGAACTATGAGAGACATCGCTGAAGTGCCTCTGGTTGAATGCGTAAAAATGCTAACTCTAAATCCAGCAAAAGTAATGGAAATCAGCAGCAGAAAAGGTAGTCTTGTAAGGGGAAAGGATGCTGATATAATCATCTTTGACAACTTTATAAGCATCAAAAATGTATGGGTAATGGGTGAACGAAAAATATAAATTTAGTTTTTGAAAATCCTTAGTCTTAGACTAGGGATTTTTAAGTTTATTTTTTATAGCCAAACAAGCAGTATAAAAATCCCATTAATTATATTATAATACAATCAGGTTGCAAAATAGGATAAATATACTATACTGTACTTATAGATAAAATAGAGAATGGGGAGTCAAGTGTGGAAGTGAAACGAAACACAATTTATGATGTTGCTAAACTTGCAAATACTTCAGTTGCAACTGTTTCAAGAGTATTGAGCAATAAAGACTATCGAGTTAGCGATGAATTAAAAGAAAAGGTGTTAAATGCAGCAAAGGAACTAGGGTATACTCTAAATTTACTTGGAAGGAATTTGAAGTCTAATAAAAGTTCAGATATAGGAGTCATTATACCAACTATCACCAATCCTTATTATACTATGCTTGTTAAAGGGGTGGAAGAAACTGCAGCAAAGAGCAATTATGATTTGTTTCTATGTAATGTTAACAGGCAGCCGGAAAAAGAAAGAAAGTTTATTGAATCTCTCATGCAGAAACAGGTTGCTGGCATAATTCTGGCATCAATAGGCGAGAAACATAAGTACCTGCAGCAATATAAAAATATGGGGACTTGCATAGTATCAATGGATCAAACTATTGAATTTCCTTGTGATAAGGTAACCTTTGACTTTTTTCAAGGAGGGTATCTAGCAGGAAAACACCTAGTCTCTCTAGGACACAAGAATATAGCATTTTTATCATCACCTATAAAGGACAGGCACAGTAGAAGAGAAATTATTAAGGGATTCAAAAAAGCCTTAGCAGAGCAAGGTGTTGAATTGGAACCTAAAAATATTATTGAAGGAAGCAAGGAAGTAGAAAAAACCTTCGAGGTTTATGAATATAAAAACGCAGAGTATTTTGTGAATCGAGTACTAGATATAAAGCCAGTACCAACTGCCCTATTCTGCATAAATGATATGACGGCCATAGGTGTACTTCATCAACTTCACGTTAGGGGAATTAATGTTCCAAATGATATTTCAGTAATGGGTTTTGATAATATTCCTATCTCTGAAGTGGCATATCCAGGGTTAACAACCATAGAACAGAACGCCTATCAGATAGGATCATTAGCATGCAGCACTCTGATAAACAAGATAGAAAACAAGACAGAAACATCTGATAATGTAATACTTAATCCTTCGTTAATTATTAGAGAGTCTACTGGAATAGCAAAATAGGGTATAGCAAGAAGATTGTTAGAACTGAAATAGGTAGATATCAAAAGCATTGAAGTTTTTAAAGTAAAAATTGAAGTGTGTTTTATATTCCCTCAGACTGATTAGTTTGCGGGATTTTTTCTTTGTTATGTATAAATAACAAGCTTGGCATTGTTTTTTTATAAAAAACTTAGTAAGCTTTGATATATATAATGCAGTAAAGTTCTTACACTAGCAATGTCACAAAATATCCAGTTTTCAAGGATTTTTGGGACATTGCTAGTGTATTAGGACTTTTGCATTATATATAGAAAAATTTAAGAAGAATTGTGTAAGCAATTTACACTAACTATGTGAATTTAGGGGGTATATATGAAAATAAAATTAGTTGGAATTCCTAGTTATGCTGGAGGATTATATTCTGGAACAGATATGACTCCTGATGCTTTACGTGAAGCGGGGTTAGTGCAAATGTTAAATAGACAGAAAACAGAAGTGGAAGATTTGGGGGATATACCGGTTTCAAGCTTTATGCCGCGCAATAATGTCCCACCTATAAGAAATTGGCCAGCACCTAGGATTATTTGGGATGAAATGATAAAACAATCTGAGAACTGGTTTAAAGATGATGAGTTTACTCTCATAATAGGCGGGGATTGCAGTATAATAACAGGTGCAACAAAAGGATTGTATAATAAATATAAAAATAATACCTATTTAATATGTATTGACGCGCACTTAGATGCAGTAAAGCCTTCACCGGAAAAATGTATTGGTGCTGCTGCTATGGGATTATGGTTTTTATGCAATAACAATATGTTCTTTAGTAAACCTGAAGATTTTGATGGCTCGCATGTTCATGTGTTAGGAATTCAGCATAACTATGCAGAAACGTATGGAAGTACTCTTTATAGCCTTGAAAATCTTCGTAAACGTGGTCTTGAACAGACAGCTGCAAGTGTACTTTCCTCACTGCCTGAAATTGCCAGGATATTTATTCACTTAGACTTAGATGTAATATGTAAGACTGATTTACATGCAGTCTATTCACCAAGTAATGAAGGATTATCTTTAGAAGAAGCTAAAACTTTACTATCTGATATCTTGCTTGATAAACGTGTTATAGGAATGGAAGTAGCTGAGTTTTCAGGAATAAAGGATTTTGATGGAACGCAGGCAATTGAACTCGCGAGGCTATTAAGTGAAATCTTAATAAAAAGATAGCTAAGACAGTTATAAATGTAAGAATTACAAGTTAATGATATTTAATTATAGAATAATCCAATTATTAGATATATTTATGGTACAATATGGTTAAAGGAATTAAGTAAGGGGAACTGATTTATGAAAGCCTTAATTGTTTATTGCTCAGACTATAATAAGAATACAGAAAAAATTGCGAGGATATTTGCTGAGAAAGTTGATTGCGATTTAATAAATATAAGGAATGTTAATGAGGTTAACATAGAAAATTACAATCTAATTGGATTTGGTTCAGGCGTGTATCGAGAAAGCTTGTCACCAAAGATAATCAGATTGGTTGATAAGCTAAATTTAAAAGGCAAAAATGTTTTTGTGTTTTCAACTAGTGGAGTTGGAATTAAGTTCTATAACAATAGTCTCATTAAACAATTGGAATCAAAGGGAGCAATAAATAAAGGAAGTTTTGCATGCAAGGGGAGTTTTATAGCAAGAGATTTTACCAGTAAAAAAATTTTTGATATTATGAGCAAATTATCACAGGGGCACCCCAATGATAAAGATATTAAAAAAGCAGAAAGGTTTATTTCGGATGTAGTAGATTCACTTTAAATTAAACTGCAATATAATATCTCCATGCACTTGCTATTAAGGGGGCTAAAGAAATATGAAATACAAAGTCATTCACAAATTAAGAGAAAGAAGATTTGCAGATAAAATTACAAAAAGCGAAGAGGCGGTACTTGATTATTTACAGAAGCATTTTAATAAAATACCTGATATGACAGTGGTGGAGCTTAGTGAACAAAGCTATACTTCACAGGCAACCATTAATAGAGCCTGTAAAATACTAGGCTTTAACGGCTTCAGTGAACTAAAATATGCCATAAAGGAAGATTTAGTCTTTATGGATACTCCAAGCCAGATGTATATGAATAAGACTGAGTTCTTCCTTGAGAAAATAGATTTTGTCAGTGCAAAAAACATTACAAGGCATTTTTCTGACAGAACTGTAAGGGTTATGATCTATGGCCTAGGAGCCTCAAGTATTTCAGCTCAATATTTTCATAGACAGCTGCTTTACCTAGGTATTCCTGCGATACTTATCAGTGAAGAAAGCATGCTTGCACATTTTAGAGATTACATGCTTGTGGTTTTTTCAAGTTCAGGGGAAACCCAAAGGATACTTCAGGTTGTTAAAAATGCTAAAGAGTGTGGTACACATGTATTAGCTATTACGAAGAAAGACAGCACCCTTGCTCAAATGGCTGACGATAGCTTTTTTCATGAGGTTAATATAGATAAGCTTGATGATATCTCCAGGGAGCAGCAGCTTCATATGATTATAATGGTAAATGAGCTCATTGACAGAATAGCTGAAGCTTTATAAGTGAATAATAAGATTAGACAAAGCACAGTAGACAAACTACTGTGCTTTTATTTGCTTTGGATAATTATCCAAAAGGTTGGACACAAATCAAAAGAGCAATCTATTATAATAGGCTTAGAAACGATTTCAGATTACAAGGAGAATTACAATGCAGAGAGACATTAAAATAATTATGCATACGCATTGGGATCGTGAGTGGTACTTTACAAAGGATGAAACTCAGGTATTACTACGAAACCATTTGCAGGAAGTAATTGAGTATTTGGAAGAAAATAAAGATATCATATATATTTTAGATGGGCAAAGCGTTATGCTTGATGACTTTTTAGAGTTTGCACCAAAATGGGAGCTGAGACTTAAGAGAGTGATAGAGAATAAGCAGCTTAGGATAGGACCTTGGTATACTCAGACCGACCTTTTAATAGTTCATGGTGAGTCAATAATTCGTAACTTATACTATGGAATGACAACAGCAATGAAATACGGGGAACCCATGAAGGTTGGATATGCGCCTGATACCTTTGGACACTCCAGTCAAATGCCTCAGATTTATAAGCAGTTTGGAATAGATGGCACATTTTTCTGGAGAGGCTTCAGTGAATTAAAGGCTGATAAATCAGATTTTATCTGGGAGGGTGTTGATGGCAGCCGCATATATGGCATAAACTTAGCTACAGGTTATCAAGGTGCAAAATACCTTGAAAGTAGTTTTGAAGATTTAAAGGTACGCATGGAAAAGCTGATGAAGGTACTGGATAATTACTCTGCAACAGAAGCTAGATTAATCATGAATGGTCATGATCAGATGCCAATTCAAAAGGATATACCATTAATAATAGAATATTTAAAGAAAATGTATCCAGAAGATAAAATCAGTGTAAGTGATTTTGAAAAATATGTGGATGAATTAAGAAAAGCTGAGCTTGAAATAGTTACAGGAGAGCTTACCCATAGCAAGCACTCAAGAATTCACAGAACTATTAATTCAACAAGAATGGATATCAAGCTTTTAAACACAGAACTAGAATATAAGCTGTACAATATCCTGGAACCTCTGGCAGCATTAGCGACAAATATAAACTTGGACTATCCTCACGAGATATTTGCTAAATGCTACAAGATACTGTTTGGTACACATGCACATGATAGCATCGGAGGCTGCAATTCCGACAGTGTAAATAAGGATATAAAGCAAAGACTGCTAAATGTTAAAGAGATTGTTGATACGCAAATCGAACTTTATATGAGACTGATTTCCATGGCAAACAAGGAAAGGGAAGAAAAGACAATTACTATTTATAACTTCCTGCCTTATGTTAGAGAAAATGGATTTGCAGAAGTTGAAATGATTACACGTACAAATAGCTTTGAAATACTTGATGAAAATAACAATAAAGTAGAGCATGTGCTTCTTGAGCAGGAAACAGTAGATGCTGGACTTATAGACAGGCAAGTAGCTGCAAGGCTTTTAGATATAAAGGTTTATAAGAGCAAGGTAAAAGTTAGAATAGATAAGATAGATGGACTCAGCATTCGCTATTTAAACTATAGAGAAATTGAAGGACAGCAGGAGCTTAAAACTAGCAAGGTTGAGTCTATAGAAAATGAGTTTTACGAGCTAAAGGTTCAAAGCAACCAGATAGTGCTTAAGAATAAGATTACTGGAGCTTTTGTAGAAAATGTAATTTCTATAGAAAACAGTGGTGATGCCGGAGACAGCTATGATTATTCTCCTCCTCACAAGGATGTATTGATAAATCATGAACAGGCAGTAATAAAGAACATGACTTCAATGAAATACAAACAACTAGAGCAGTTAAGCTATGAAATCAATTATATTGTTCCAAAGGATTTAAATGAAAGAGCCGAGAGCAAGGTGACTGCTGAGGTAAGCTTTGAGGTAAAGCTCACGCTGCAGCAGGGAGATCCAAAGGTTTATCTTCAAATAAACCATACAAACAAGGTTAAGGACTCAAGATACCGACTTGTATTTAACACTGATATAGCTTCACAAGTGGTTGAAGTAGATTCGCATTTAAGTACAGTTAAAAAGCCTGTATATCTTCATGAGGAGCTTGCGGTATGGGAGAAGGAAAAGTGGGCAGAAAAGCCAGTTTCTATTGAAACCTTCCAGTCCTATGTTGCTTTAGAGGATGAAAGCAGAGCGGCTGTTATCTACGCTGAGGGCTTAAAGGAATATGAGGTTGTAGATAAAAATATTTATATCACTATGTTTAGAAGCTTTTCGCACCTTGGAAAGAGGGAGCTCATAAATCGTCCTGGAAGACCTTCAGGAATCGAAATTGAAACACCGGATAATCAACTTCAGAATCAAAAGTTTACTTTCAATTTTGCCTTTAACTTTAATAAGCCTTTGCTTAACAAGGCATTTGAGGCAAAGGAGTTTTTAACACCTTTAAAGGGCTATCAGCTGAAGGAATTTAACCGCTTCAATATCAATGCTCCGAAGCTTTCAGCTCAGATTAAAACAAACTTGAATCTAGACTTAAAAGGTTGTGTAGTTAGCGCGTTAAAGCTTACAGAAGAAACAAATGACTTATTTATAAGAATATTTAATCCTACGGAGCATGCTATAGATATTAAGCTGCCCAAAGGTGCTTATATAGCAACGCCGTTGGAGCAGCCTGTAGAACAAACTGTATTACACACAATAAAGCCGCAGGAAATATTAAATATAGTTTTTAAAAGGGTCAATATTATTTAAATATATAAAAAATTAAGGGGTGGTTTAAATGAAAGATTTCAAAAAGAACTTTCAAAGCTTTGGTAAGTCATTATTATTTCCAATCTCTCTACTATCCTTCATGGCAATCTTCTTAGGATTGTCTGCAGCTCTTCAAAATGCAAATATCATAAAGATGGTGCCATTTTTAGGTGCAAAAAATCTTCAAATATTTATAGGACTTATTCGTAAGGTAGCAGGACTTCCATTTACCTATCTTCCAATACTGTTTGCTATGGCAATACCTCTAGGAATGGTAAAGCGTGATAGAGAAGTTGCAGTTTACTCCGCAGCGGTAGGCTATATAGCTCTTCTTATTGGGATGAACTATATATTAAGTGTTCAAAACCTAACAGCAGCAACAACTGCAGTTGATTTTCTAATGAAGAATAATGGAATGAGTCAGGTTGATGCAACTTTAAGGAATTCCTTATTTACAACTACACTAGGTATTTTTGTTTACAACACAAACGTTGTTGGTGGTATTTTAGCTGGTATTCTAGGAGTTGTTATTCATAACAGATTCAGAAACACAGAGCTTCATCCATCACTATCCTTCTATAGCGGAAAGAGATTTGTTCCAATTATATCAGCTCTCATAATGGTTGTAGTTGGTATGCTATTAACATATATTTGGCCAGCAATTAATACAGCGATTATTGCTGCAGGAAAATTAATTAGTGAAACTGGTTTATTTGGAGTATTCCTATATGGCTTCGTAGAAAAGATAATTAACCCTACTGGATTACACCATATTTTAAATCAAACTTTTAGATTTACTGCTTTAGGCGGTATGGAAACTGTAAATGGAAAGAGCCTGGTTGGCGCTCTTCAAATATATCTTTACCAGCTTGATAATGGTCTTCCATTCTCAAAGAGTGCAGCTCAATTCCTTGCAGGAGGTAAAATTCTACACATGGTATTCGGTATGCCGGCTGTAGTTTATGCCATATACCGTCAGGCCCTTCCTGAGAAGAGAGACAAAGTAATAAAATTCTTCCTAGCAGGACTTACAGCTGTTGTTTTAACAGGTATCACAGAGCCAATCGAGTTTACTTTTATATTTATATCACCAATACTATGGATTGTTAACGCTATATTCGCGGGTTTGTCCTTCTTGGTTCCTGCAATATTTGGTGCCGCAATAGGAAATATCCAAGGTGGTATAATCGACTGGCTAGTATTTGGAGTAGTTCAAGGTGCACAAACTAAATGGTTTATATACCTGTTCCTAGGACCAATATTCTTTGCAATGTACTACTTCACATACAGCTTCATAATCAGAAAGTTCAATGTTATGACACTTGGAAGAAAAGAATCTGACTTTGTTGAAGCAGAAGAAGAATCTGAAGGTGCAAAGGCACTTAATAATGACGATAAAGCTATTGCTAAGAACATCGTTGAAGGACTAGGAGGATTAGACAATATAGTAGATGTAGACAACTGTATTTCTAGACTACGTGTTGAGCTTAAAGATGGTTCAAAGGTTAATCGTGCTTTAATCAATAAGACAAATCCAAACGGAATCGTTACTCCAGATGCAAACACTATTCATGTTGTTTACGGAGGAAGAATAACTAAGGTTCGTAATTTAGTTGATGACTATATATACAGCTTAAAAAAATCAAAATAGCCTAAAGCAGTTGGTTAGACTATGGTAAAAACATAGTCTAACTTTATTAAGAAATAAACCGCTTAATGGCAGCTTATAAGGAGGCAATAATATGAAAAGATATAATATTGTAATTGTTGGTGGAGGAAGCACTTGGACACCTGGGTTACTTCAAAGCTTATGCAAGAAGAAGGAAAGCTTTCCTCTAGCTAGACTAGTTATGTATGATATAAACGCTGAGCGTCAGCAGGTTATAGGAGAATTTGCAAAGGTACTATTTAAAGAAAAATATACTGAGCTGGATTTTGAATATACTACTGACAAGGAAGTTGCTTTTAAGGATGTGGATTTTGTTTTCTGTCAAATGAGAACTGGCGGCTATGCAATGAGAGAAAAGGATGAAAAGATTCCTTTAAGCTTTGGGGTTATAGGTCAGGAAACCTGTGGTGCTGGCGGTTTTGCATACGGTATGAGATCTATAAGAGATATGATTCAGCTTGTTAACGATGTTCGAGAGCTTTCACCAGAAGCTTGGATATTAAACTATACAAATCCTGCTGCAATTGTAGCTGAAGCATTAAATAGACAATTCCCAAATGATAAAAAAGTACTGAATATCTGTGATCAGCCTGTAAATTTACTTCGTTCTTATGGACGTTTATTAGGAAGAGACCCATACGAGTTTGAGCCGGTTTATTTTGGATTAAATCACTTTGGATGGTTTACACACCTTTTTGATAAGGAAGGCAAGGATTTAGTTCCTGTTATTAAGGACATTGTAAATGAACGCGGTTTTATTCCTGTAGATGCAGAGCAAAGAGATAAGTCATGGCTTGACACCTATGCAACAGTTAAGGATATGGTAACTGATTTCCCAGATTATCTTCCAAACACCTATCTACAGTATTATTATTATCCAGAATACAAGGCTAAAAAGCTAGATCCTAATTTCACCCGTGCCAATGAAGTTATGAATGGGCGTGAAAAACGTGTATTTGAAGAGTGCAGACATATTTCAGAAGTTGGAACAGCTGAGGGTTCTTCAGTAGTTCACAATGATGCCCACGGTGACATGATTGTTGAAGTTGCTGAGTCCATAGCTTTTAATAGAAATAGAATCTATATCATTATCACCGAAAACAATGGCTTGGTAGCAAATATCCAGGACGATGCTATGGTTGAAGTTGCAGCGACTCTAGGTATAAATGGACCAAGACCTTTTGGAGTAGGAAAGATTGGAACCTTTTATAAAGGCATGATGGAGCAGCAGCTTGCCTATGAAAAACTTACTGTAGATGCATATTTTGAAGGCTCCTATAATAAAGCTCTTCAGGCACTTACATTAAATAGAACAATTGTTGATGCTAAGAAGGCTAGAAAAATTCTTGATGCTTTGATAGAAGCAAATAAGGGATATTGGCCAGAGTTAAAGTAGAATATAAAGTTTTTTTACGTAAATAATGAATCGATTTTATTTTCCCTCAAACTAATAGTTTGAGGGAATTTTTACTTATGAGAAATATAATGTGACATTTATAAAAAGCAAAATTTCACTACATGTTTATAAAAATAAATGTTTTATTTATCATGAAATTTAGTTAAGTACAGGTAAAACCTCCCGATAAATAAGTATGATAATACAAATTTCGACATGGAGGGGTTTTTATGAAAGGAATTTTCGACAAACTTAAATTGAGAAGTATTAGGAGTAAGCTTATTGTAAACTTTATGGCAATTTGTCTAATACCTTTGTTAGTTCTTGGAATATCAGTTTACTTCAAGGCAAAGGGAATTTTAGAGCGCAAATTTGAAGTAACAAGCACGCAGACTCTTGGAGAAGTGAGCAGAGGACTAGATAAACATATTGAAGCATTTAGCAATTTAGTTACAATGCTTTCTAACAATGGTGACTTTACTCAAGTAGAGACTGAGGGTGAAAAGATCAATTTTGCTAAGTCTCTATTAAAGGATATAGCTGAAAGTGATAAGGACATTTTTAGTGCATACTTTGGAACTGAAGATGGAAGATTTGTTATTTATCCTGATGGCGATATGGGAAAAGATTTTAACCATAAAACAAGACCCTGGTATGGATCAGCTATTAATAATAAAGGAAAGATTACTGTATCTCAGCCATTTAAAGATGCTAGAACTGGAAAACTAGTGGTGTCTATTTCAAAGGCTGTTGAAAAAGATGGAAAAGTTGTTGGTGTAGTTTCCATGAATATTTCTCTTGAAGCTATATCTGAAGAATTATCAAATATTAAAGTTGGAGAAAAGGGCTATGTTTTTATAGTAGACAGTAGTGGTATAGTTTTATCTCACCCAGATAGCAACAAAATTGGAAGTAATATAGCCGATAATTTAAATATTTGGTCTAACATAAAGGCAAACGAAAGTGGCTTTTCAGAATATGATGCAGATGGGAAAAAAGAATACGCTACATATGTTACTAATAAGGTAGCTGGGTGGAAGCTTATAGCTTTAATGGAGGATTCGGAGATAAGCAAGGATGTAGAGGCTATAGGTATTCTTTTATTAGTGGTGACTTTATCAGTTGCAGTAGTGGCTATATTACTTGCATATATTTTAAGCAAGAAGATGTCTGATAATGCACGCAAGCTAAATGGAGCTTTCAGCGAGGCTGCTGAGGGGAATTTAACCGTTACTGTAGATATTACAGATAAAGATGAATTTGGAAGCTTGGGTAATAATTTTAATTCAATGATTAAAAATATTGCACAGCTTATGTTTGAGGTAGAACAATCCTCTGAAACTGTTTTTGAGACTTCCGTAAGCCTTGCCAGCATGGCGGAGGAAACTAATGCATCTATTGAACAAGTATCTCATGCAATAGATGAAATAGCTCAGGGTGCTACACAAACAGCACAAAGCTCCCAAGATGGAGCAGTGGAGATTAATGATTTATCTCAAGGAATGGATAAAATAACTGTTTCTACAGAGGAAATTGCTTCTATTTCCGGGGAAACTCAGAAGCTTAGCTCAAAAGGCTTAGAGATGGTGCAGATGTTAGGTGAGAAGTCTGATAAAACAAAAAAATCAACCGCTCAGGTTAGTGAAATTGTAGTAGATATGAATTCAAGCACTGAGCAGATAAATACAATATCGGATGCTATTTCTCAAATCACTGAGCAAACTAATCTTTTATCCTTAAATGCTTCTATAGAAGCTGCAAGGGCAGGGGAGGCAGGAAGAGGCTTTGCCGTTGTTGCTGATGAGATTAGAAAGCTTGCTGAGCAATCAAAGAAATCTACTGAAGAGATTAAGAAAATAGTTGAAACTATAAAATCAAAATCTTCTACAGCAGTAGCAGCTATGAGCGAAACAGAAATAACTGTTAAGGATCAGGAGAAGGCTGTACAAGAAACCCAGGAGATTTTCAAGGAAATAATTTCTGCAATAGCAGTTTTAGCACAGAGAATTGAAGGAATCAAGAAGGATACTGAAGTTATAGCTTCAGGAAAACAAAAAGTTGTTGGCCAAATTGAAAACATATCATCAATTTCAGAGGAAACAGCTTCAGCAACAGAAGAGGTTTCAGCTTCAGCACAGCAGATAAATGCAACTATGCAGGAAGTAACCAATTATGTGGAAGCACTTCAAAGCCTTTCTGAAAAGCTTAGAGCAGGGGTTAGCAAATTTAAAATAAAATAAAAATATTAAAGCGGCAGTGGTAGGTTTCCACCGCCGTTTTTTTTCAGCTAAAGGTTAGTTAGTGTCCCCTTGCAATGAGATTAAAACTCCATCATAATATATTTATGGGGGGGATATAATGGAGCGGAAGACAGAAGATGTAAATCATCAGATTAATGAACTAAAAACTGTATTGGAGTCTATGAAGGATATTTTAGATAATGCTTATCAGGGGATTGTGCTTGTTAATAACGAAGGGCGAATAGTTAAATGGAACTATGAAAAGCTGTTTGGAATAAAAGAAGAAGATGTTTTAGGCAAACCTATAGAGGAGGTTATTGAAAATACAAGGCTTCATATAGTGGCAAAGACAGGCAGAAAAGAAATTTGCGAAGTTCAGAGAATTAAAGGGCGGGATATGATTGCCAGCAGAACTCCCATAATTAAAAATGGCAAAATAATTGGTGCTGTCGGAACGGTGCTGTTTAAGGATGTTAAGGAAGTTAAAGATTTGGCTATAAGGCTGAAAATGCTTGAAAATACTGTTGATAAGTATAAAGGAGAGTTAAGCAGAGTACATAATGCTAAATATTCCTTTGACAATATTATTACTCAAAATAAAAATATGCTTATGCTTAAAGAGACTGCTCGAAAAGCTGCTTACTCAAATTCTACCATACTAATTCAAGGAGAAAGCGGCACTGGTAAAGAGTATTTTGCCCATGCTATTCACAGCGCAAGCAGTAGAAGGCATGCAGCCTTTATAAGAGTTAATTGTGCTGCAATACCACAGGAGCTTTTGGAATCAGAGCTTTTTGGTTATGAAGGTGGTGCTTTTACTGGTGCTAAAAAAGAAGGCAAAATTGGCAAGCTTGAGCTTGCCCATGGAGGCACTCTTTTGCTTGATGAAATTGGTGCCATGCCCTATAACATGCAATCAAAGCTTTTAAGGGTTTTAGAAGAGAGGGAATTTGAAAGAATAGGCGGGAGCTCTAGAATAAAAATAGATATGAGAGTTATAGCAAGTACAAATGAGGACTTGCAGACAGCTGTTAAGGAGGGCAGATTTAGAAGTGACTTGTTTTACAGGCTTAATGTTGTAGAAATAGAAATTCCTCCTTTAAGGGACAGGCTTGATGATATACCTGTTTTATGCGAATACACTTTAAACCATCTATTTAGCAATATGGGGTTTGAAAACAAAACAGTTACTGATAAGGCAAAGACCGCCTTAAGTTCATATAATTGGCCGGGAAATGTGAGGGAGCTTCGAAATGTACTTGAGAGGGCAGCAAATATTTCTTCAGGTGAATATATAAATTTAGAGCATTTGCCAAGCTATATAAGCAGCAGCTTTATTATGAATAACTATAGGGAAGATTCTTGTCTTTTAAAGGATGTAGTGGCAAAGGCAGAGATAAGCGCTATAATGGAAGCCTTAAAATTAGCTAATGGAAGCAGAACAGAAGCTGCTAAGCGTCTTGGAATTCATAGAACAGCCTTATATAAAAAGCTAACTCAGTATGGATTTGATATAAAGAATTTTTAATGTAGAAAATATTCTACATTAAAAATACGCTGTAGAATATTTTCTACAACATATTTTTGGCTGTATTAGAAGGTTATACAATTATCGTGAAAATGTTTACACAAAGAATGTAGAAAAATTTCTACATTCTTTGTTTTTGTGTTTATTAATTTTTAGAACAAGCTGTGTAAAGCCTAGGTTCCTTATTTTGGCATGAAAGTTGCTTTGTATTTAAGTGACATTTTAACATAAAGTAATTTTTGTTTTAGGAGGATGTTTTATGAGAGAGGCAGTTATTGTCAGTGCTGTTAGAACACCTATAGGCAGCTTTGGAGGAAGCTTTAAAGATGTACCAGCAGTTGCTTTGGGAGCTGCAGCAGCAAAGGAAGCTATTAAAAGAGCAGGTGTAAAGCCTGAAATTATTGATGAAGTTATATTTGGGAATGTGCTTCAAGCTGGACTTGGACAAAATGTTGCAAGGCAGGTATCTATTGCGGCAGGTATTCCTGTAGAAGTTCCATCTATGACTGTAAATAAGGTTTGTGGTTCGGGTTTAAAAACTGTTATATTAGCTGCTCAAGCAGTAATGCTTGGAGAAGCTGATGTTGTTCTGGCTGGAGGAACAGAAAACATGAGCTCGTCACCTTATGTTCTGCCTAAGGCAAGATGGGGACAAAGAATGGGAGATGGAACTATAGTTGATACAATGGTTCATGATGGACTATGGGATATATTCAATGACTATCATATGGGAGTAACTGCAGAAAACATTGCAGCTCAGTGGAATATAACAAGAGAGGCTCAGGATAAATTTGCTTTGGAAAGCCAGCTAAGAGCTGAAAAAGCTATAAAAAGCGGAAGATTTAAGGATGAGATAGTACCTATTGAAATACCACAGAAAAGAGGTAATCCAATAGTTGTGGACACAGATGAGTTCCCACGCTTTGGTTCTACTATAGAAGGCTTGGCAAAGCTGAAGCCGGCATTTAAGAAGGATGGAACAGTTACAGCAGGAAATGCTTCAGGAATAAACGATGGAGCTGCTGCAGTAATTGTAATGGCAAAAGAAAAAGCAGAAGAATTAGGAATTAAGCCTTTAGCTACAATAGCAGCCTTTGCATCTGCAGGTGTTGACCCAAAGTTTATGGGATATGGACCTGTTCCTGCTTCAAGAAAGGCTCTTAGAAAAGCTAACTTAACAATTGAGGATATCGATTTGGTAGAAGCAAATGAAGCTTTTGCAGCTCAATCTCTATCAGTTGTTAAAGATTTAGAGCTTGAGGCTGAAAAAACAAACGTTAACGGCGGTGCTATAGCGCTCGGACATCCTATTGGCTGTTCTGGAACTAGAATACTAGTTACCTTGATTCATGAAATGATTAAAAGAGATGCTAAAACAGGCCTTGCTACTTTGTGCATAGGTGGAGGACAAGGTACTGCTTTAATTATTAAGAGATAGATATTTTTGTGGGAGGGGTTACGTGTGAATAAGCTTATTTCTATTGAAGAAGCTGCGGATATGATTAAAGACGGGATGACCATAATGTTTGGGGGCTTTTTAGGCTGCAAGAACCCTTTTAAGCTTGTTGATGCACTTATAGAAAAAGGTATTAAAGATATTACTTTGATTGCAAATGATACATCCTTTCCAGAGGTTGGGATTGGAAAGCTTATTGTAAACAAGCAAGTAAAAAAGGTTATAGCTTCACATATTGGTACAAATAAGGAAACAGGAAATCAAATGAACTACGGAGAGCTTGAGGTTGAACTTGTACCACAAGGAACATTAGCTGAAAGGATAAGAGCAGCAGGTGGTGGTCTTGGCGGTGTACTTACTCCGACAGGTATTGGGACAATAGTTGCAGAAGGTAAAACAATTGTAGAAGTAGATGGAAAACAATATCTTTTGGAAAAGCCTTTAAAAGCTGATGTTGCACTTATTGTAGGTGCAAAGGTTGATACCAAGGGCAACATAAGATATGCAAAGGCTACAAGAAACTTTAATCCTATAATGGCTACAGCAGCTGATTTAGTAATTGTTGAAGCTGATGAAATAGTTGAACCTGGACAAATTGACCCAGACGATGTAATGACTCCGGGAATATTTGTTGATTATATTGTAAAGGGGGAGTAGGAGATGGATAAAAACTTAGAAAAAGACTATATAGCTAAAAGAGTTGCTAAGGAACTTAAGGATGGAGATGTTGTCAATCTAGGTATTGGTCTTCCTACCCTTGTTGCTAACTATGTGCCTGAAGGCATAGAAATAACTCTTCAGTCTGAAAACGGATTTGTTGGAATGGGACCAGCACCCAAAAAGGGTGAAGAAGATAATTATTTAGTAAATGCAGGTGGAATTTATACAACTGTAAATCCTGGGGGAGCATTTTTTGATAGTGCAGAATCCTTTGTAATTATAAGAGGTGGTCATGTAGACTTAACCGTACTTGGTGCTCTCGAGGTAGATGAAAAGGGAAATCTTGCAAACTGGATGGTGCCAGGAAAGATGGTGCCTGGTATGGGCGGAGCAATGGATCTTGTAACTGGAGCTAAAAAGGTTATTGTTGCTATGAACCATACTGCAAAGGGTGCGCACAAAATACTTAAGGAGTGCAAGCTGCCATTAACAGCAGTAAATACTGTGGACTTAATTATAACTGAAATGGGTGTAATGGAGGTTACTGAGAAAGGTCTTGTATTAAAGGAAATAAATACTGAGTACACTGTTGAAGAGGTTCAGAAGGCTACAGGAGCTGAGCTAATTATAGCTGAAGATTTAAAGGAGATAGAAGTTTAGTTTCACAGTTAAAAGCCTATATGTGGCAGCATGACAACTGCCACAATCCCATCATTGAAATTTAACACAAGATAATATATTCCAAGCAGCAAAGGAAGAAAGAGAAGTGAGTGTTAATAAATAAAAAGTAAATGGGGGAAAATATATGTTTAAAAAATTAACTAGAGCCTGTGTAAATCTTGTACAAAAATATTTGCCTGATGCTTTCATATTTGCTATTTTTCTTACATTTTTAACCTTTATTCTAGGAATTATAGTTACTAAACAATCGCCTCTTGCAATGGTAGTGCACTGGAGTAATGGGTTGTGGAGCCTTTTATCCTTTACAATGCAGATGGTTTTAGTATTAGTTACAGGAAATACCTTAGCTAATGCACCAGCCTTCAAGAGAGGCTTAAAAAAATTAGCCAAGATTCCTAAAACTCCAGGTCAGGCAATTGTGTTTGTTACCTTAATATCTTCCATCGCCTGCTGGATAAACTGGGGCTTTGGACTTATAATTGGTGCAATCTTTGCTAAACAGCTGGCTAAAGAAGTTAAGGGTGTAGATTATAGACTTTTAATAGCTTCTGCTTATTCAGGATTCTTAGTATGGCATGCTGGACTTTCAGGTTCCATACCGCTTACAATAGCAGGTGGTGGAGATGCTGTTAAAAAGGCTACTGCAGGAGTTATAACAAGCCCAATACCAACCAGCCAAACTATATTTTCAGTATATAACCTGGTAGCTGTTATTGTTTTAATAGTTACACTTCCTTTACTTAATAAAGCTATGATGCCTAAGAAAGAAGAAACAGTAACTATAGATCCAAAATTGTTAGTAGAAGAACCAGAATTAGAAGAAATTCCAAAGGAAAAGATGACTCCAGCTGATAAGCTTGAAAATAGCCGTACAATATCTTTATTAGTTGCAGCAATGGGTTTTACTTATATTATCTACTATTTTATAACCAAGGGCTTTAACCTTACTTTAGACGTTGTTAACGGTATATTCCTATTTATAGGTATATCGCTTCATGGTACACCAAGACGTTTTATTGCAGCTGTTACAGAGGCAGCTAAGGGAGCATCAGGAATTATACTTCAATTCCCATTCTATGCAGGTATCATGGGGATGATGGTAGGTACAAATGCTTCAGGAGCTTGTCTTGCAGGTGAGATTGCAAATGTATTTGTTGCTATTTCAACACCAAGAACCTTCCCGTTATTTACTTTCTTAAGCGCAGGAATTATAAACTTCTTCGTTCCATCAGGCGGAGGACAATGGGCAGTTCAAGCGCCAATAATGATGCCTGCAGCAGCTCAAATTGGCGTAGATGCTGGTAAGGTTGCTATGGGAATTGCATGGGGAGATGCATGGACAAATATGATTCAGCCTTTCTGGGCTATTCCAGCTCTAGCAATAGCAGGACTTAGTGCAAAAGATATAATGGGCTACTGCTTAATGGATTTAATCTATGCCGGAATAGTAGTATCTGCAGCTTTCTTCTTCCTATAAACAAAAAATTGATTAATAAAAAAGCCCCGCATCTAAAAAGTGCGGGGTATATTTACATTGAAAAATCAAATTATTTTGTTTTATTAAAATCTAAAACCTTAACTAGGTTTGCACCTTCTAATTTTCCTTCAAGTTTTAAGGTGTTGCTGTGAATTCTTTCACCGTTTTTCATATGCATTAAAAAGTTTTCTGCTCCTTCAATTGGAATAGATACCGAAGAAGTCTTAAAATGCATAGGAATAACAAGCTTTGGATTAAGAAGCTTGCAGACCACAGTAGCTTCCTTTCCGTCTATTGTGTAGTTTCCACCAACAGGGATTAGGAGCACATCAATCTCTCCAATTTGATCCGCATCAGCAACTGTAAGCAAATGACCTAAATCTCCAAGGTGACAGATTCTATAATCATCCATTTTGAAAACATATATTACATTTTCTCCGCGTTTTGCACCTTGAACGTTGTCGTGATAGGAGGGTATGCCTTTTATGTCTATATCGCATACATTAAAAAAACCAACCTTATCAAGTACAGCTGGGTCTCCTGTTATCTTTTCAATATAATCGTGGTCAAAATGATGATGGCTTATTGTAACCACATCAGCATGACCTTCAAAAACCTTATATCCTACACTGTCGTCAAATGGGTCTGTAAGCAATGTTCTTCCCTTTGAATCCTTAATTAAAAAAGAAGAATGACCAAGCCAGGTTATTTCCATAAATAACACCCCTTTAAACTTAAAAAAATATTTCATTCTTTATTATATCCTAAAAGCCTTTAACATAACTATTTTAGCAGCAATTAAATTCTTACAGTTAAACATTAAAATATGTTGATAATTTTGGAAATTTTAATATTTATTTAATTGCCTGTTAAAATTACAGGTCTCATTCAATAACCTGTAATTGAAAGCTAAAACCTATCATATTTATTTAGTATAAATTACTTAATATGTAGGACGGGGGATAAAAAATTGGAAAACATGTTTCGTTATTATCTGGACAGTAATTCTGGGATTTTGTTAGTTGGAGGCAGATGTTCTTATGCATTTGGAGTAAACAACATAGGACAAAGCATAACTATTGGAGGCTGGGATTCGAGAATAGTGGAGGATGGAAGCGAATACTATATGGGTTTATGTGCAATTAAGGCCGCTATTGCTGAATATGAAATGCTAGGAGGAAAAACTATATTAACTGATAAGGTTAAAAGTCAGCTTAAAATTGACAGTTTGGAGGAATTGAAATATATTTTATATTACAAAAGGTTAACTGACAGAAAGATTTTAGCTTTAAGCAAGGAAGTTTTAGAGTGTGCAAAGGAAGGAGACAGAATTAGTTTAAGCATTATAAAAAGTGCTTCCGAAAAGCTTTTTAACATGGTAGATATAATAGTTAGGAGATTGAGCATGTACGACTGCAAGTATAATTTATGCTTTACAGGCAGTATTCTTAAATTTGACAGCTACATAACTCAGCCCTTTTGCGATAAAATAAATAACAGATACGATAATATAGATGTTTTTACATACAATAATTTTAATCACAAAGGATTAGTGCCATAAAATAGAAAGGATAGATACTATGAGATTAACAGTACTAGGAAATCAAGGACCATTTCCAGGACCAGAGGGAGCTTGTACAGGCTTTCTGCTTCAGGATAAAGAGGTAAATATTTTAATTGATTGTGGAGCGGGAGTTATAAGCAGGCTTCAAAAATACTGCAAGATAAGCGATTTGGACGCTATAGTCTTATCGCACCTGCACAGCGATCACAGCTCAGATATGTTTGTGTTAAGATATGCAGTACAAGCAAAGCTTATGACTAAGACAATGGATAAAGCCATAGATGTGTATACGCCTAAAACTCCTGATAAATATTATAAAGAATTAGATTTTAACAATGTATTTAACCTTCATAATATATCTGATGGAATGCAGCTTAATATTATGGGTTTTAGCTTTACCTTTTATAAGACTGCTCACCCTGTTGAGTGCTATGGTATGAGAATTGAAAAGGATGGAAAAGTTTTTGCCTATAGTGCAGATACAACCTATACAGAAAATATAATAAAGCTAGCAGAAAATGCAGATTTGTTTTTGTGTGAGGCAAATGCTACAGAAAACATAAGAAAGACAAGCAACCCGCCGCATCTTTCTGTTAAGGAGGCCTGTGATATTGCAAGAAAGGCTAAGGTTAAAAAGCTTCTTCTAACTCATTTTTGGTTTGAAGAGCCTAAGGAGAATTACAGAGGAGATGCTGAAGGTGAATTTAATAAGGTAGAGCTTTCCGAAGAGCTTAAAACATACGAAATTTAATCAAATGAACAAAAAAATAAAGCATGAAACTATAACTAGATTTCATGCTTTATTTTTTTGTTTAAATTTTCATTTATTGCAAAAACTAACATATAGGTGAAATTTAATTAAGAGGTGAGCTTTTATGGCAGGCGATATGAACGGAGGCGGAACAAGTAATAGCCCAGGTAAAACTGCTTATTATAATGAGAGCAAAAGTATGGATTTTAGCATAAAAGCTCAGGAAGAACCTATTAGCAGTAATTTAAACGAAAACCTAAGCAAGCTGAAGCAAATATTCTGCTTTCCTATAAATATTGATTTTTCCGTGCGTGAGATTTACATAAAGGCTTTAAAAAGAAAGGGTGTGCTCTTGTTTCTTCAGGGAGTAACAGATATACATTCCTTGGAAAAACATATAATAACGCCATTAATGCGAGAAGTTATAACTGAACCTACTGGGGAAGACATAATTTCATCCTTGACTAGCAGAGTTCTTACTGGGAAGGGAGTCAGAAGGCTAAATAATTATAAAGCCATTGTACAAGAAATAATTAATGGAAATACTGCTTTGTTTATTCAGGGAGTTGATACTGCAATTATTTTATCAACAGTAGGCTATGAACATCGAGCTATTGAAAAGCCCGTAGCTGAAAATGCCTTAAAAGGCCCCAAAGAAGGCTTCGTAGAGTCTGAACAAACCAACAGATCCTTAATTAGAAAATACCTAAGAAATGAAAAATTGGTGACTGAGAGTATAGAAATTGGAGTCAAAAGCAGCAGCAAGGTTTTTATGATGTACATAGCAGACGTAGCTAATGAAGATTTAATTAAAAACGTAAAAAAGAGACTGCAAGAAATAGAAGCTGAGCAGGTGGAGACTGCTTCAATTTTAGAACAGTACATCGAGGATAGACCATATTCTTTGGTTCCTACTGTATTAACTACGGAAAGGCCGGACAGGGTTGCTTCTTTTTTGTCAGAAGGTCATGTTACCTTAATTCTCGATGGGTCCCCAGCTGCACTGATAGTCCCTATAACCTTTTGGTCGCTTTTTCATAATCCTGAAGATGTATATCAGAGGTGGGCATATGGGAATTTTATGAGAATTATAAGGCTCATTTGCTGTTTTATAGCATTGCTTACACCAGGTCTATATATAGCTGTAACAAGCTTTCACGTAGACATGATTCCCACTGATTTGGTTTTAGCTATAGCTTCCAGTAGAGAAAGATTACCTTTTCCAGCCTTTATAGAGGTGATATTAATGGAGATAGCCTTTGAAATACTGAGAGAAGCAGGAATTAGAATACCAACCCCTATAGGACCTACAATAGGCATAGTAGGTGCATTAATACTTGGTCAGGCGGCGGTTGAAGCAAACGTTGTAAGTCCCATTCTTGTAATAATTGTTGCAGTAACAGGGTTGGCATCCTTTGCTATACCAGAAATTAGTTTAAGCTTTTTAATAAGAATTTCAAAATTTATGTTTCTTATTGCAGGTACTCTTATAGGCTTCTTTGGAATAGCTGCATTGTTTACTATTTGTATTGCATATTTGTCCAATGTACAGTCCTTTGGTGTATATTTTATGTCTCCTTTTACACCGAACTATAAGTCCTCAAAAGATTTTGTCATAAGGCCGCCAATATGGAAACAATGGATTCGTCCTATGAATTTGAATCCCAAACGTGAAGTAAGAAGGAAAAGGCCTAAAAGGAGTTGATGAAAGTAGTGCAAATAAATGAGAGTAAGGCTGGTATAAAAGAATACACTGCCCTATTGATGATTTCTCTTGGAATAAAAGCTACAGATTCTACTCCGGTACTGTTATTTAAATTAGCAATGAATTCAGGATGGGCAATACCTGTAGTTTCTTCTGTAATAACTTTTATATCCTTAGTTTGCATGTTAGCACTTCTAAAAAAATATAAGGATAAGAACATAATTCAGATAATGTATGAGATGCTTGGAAAATATATTGGATTAATTATTGGAATGTACTTTGTGATATATGCCTTATTATTGAGTGCCGTTAATATAAGGCAATATAGTGATATAATGACAACCATATACTTTGCAAGAACGCCGCTAACTGCAGTAGTACTTATTTTGACAGCTAGCAGCTGTATAGTTGCAAGATTTGGTTTTGAAGCTATCTGCCGAGTATCCTGGATGGCACTGCCCTGGATATTAGCTATCGTTGTTGCTTTTTTGGTACTTATCTATAACTTGATTAAAATAGACTATTTATTTCCTATAGGAGGGGCGGGGATAAAGCCATTGATAAAAGGAGGGGTCATGTACAGCGGGCTTTTTTCTGAGGTTATTATTTTCGCTGTAATTTTCCCAAAGGTAAAAAGCTATAAGATATATAAAGTCTCAAGCTTCATTGGACTACTTTATGGAGTTGTGGTTGTAACTGTAATGAGCGCAATGTACTTAATGGTTTTAGATTATCCCCCAATTATTATTAATGCTACTCCTTTTCATACTGTGGCAAGACTTATTTATGGAGGACGATTTATAAGTAATCTTGAAGCCTTCTTTTTCTTGTTTTGGATTATAGCAAGTATCATTAGATTTAGCATGTATTCTTTTGTTACTGCAGAAATATTTTCTATGACAATAAGGCATAATGAGTCTAAACCTTTGGTAATTCCCATTTCTGCGCTTATAATGCTAATAGCATTAATGCCTAAAAACTTTGTTCAAAATGTTTTTATAGTTAGAGTACTTTCATTGAATACAATGTGGGCTGTTATCTATGCACTTCCAATTATCTTACTGATTCTATCTGGAAGAAAAGGGGGCCGCAGAGAATGAAGCTGAAGAAAATAAGCTTGTACATGGCTTTAATACTGTGTTTTCCAATGCTTGCAGGTTGTTGGGATAAGACGGAGCTTGAAGACATAGGATATGTAGCAGCTATTGGAATAGATAAGGGGGCTGAAAGGAATGTAAGGATTACCTTTCAGATAACCAATCCTAAAGTTATAGGGGGAGGCAGGTCTGGAGGAGGACAAAACGATACAAAAGCTGAAGTTATTGCACTAGAAGCGCCTAGCCTTGCTACTGCTAGAGATCTTCTAACAGTAACTGCAACAAGAAGAATATCGCTAGCGCATGCTAAAGTTATAGTAGTAGGTGAGAAATTTGCTAGAGATGAAAGCTTTTTCAGGCACATTGAATCCTCTCTTCGTGATAAGGAAATGAGAAGAATAATGACTTTAATAGTATCAAAAGAAACTGCTGAAGAATTTATAAAAAATAATGATCCTCTACTTGAGGATAGAATGCAAAAGTATTATGAATTTATGTCGAGAAGATGGAAGGATACTGGTTATGTACCTCCATTTGCAAATTTGAATAGATTTATGGAGAGAACAGAGGTAGGTCAGAGTTTGTTTTTAGCTGTTTATGCCTCTTCAAAGGAACGCACTCCTAGAAGGGGAGCTGATGAGGGTGCATATTTGCCTGGACAGCTTGATAGAGCTGGTGGAAGCCCTGCTGAATTGGTTGGTTCTGCTGTTTTTAAAAATGGAAAAATGATAGGAGTTCTGGATGGAAATGAAACAAGACTTGTATCTATGATGAGACAGGAGCCTGAAACAAAGAGTTTTGTTACAAGCTTTGTTGATCCTTTAGACAATAAATATAGAATAGATACTAGAATATTTAGATTGAAAAGATCCAAGATTGAACTTGATATACAAGGTGATAATACAACAATATATGTAAATGTACCCTTAACAATGGATGTAGTAGGAATACCTAGTTTTATTAATTATGCAGAGGATAAAGAAAAGCAGAAGTTTCTTGAAGACTATCTCGAAAAATACATGGCAAAGATATCTGTCAGGCTTATAGAAAAAACACAGCAGGAGTTTGGCGGTGATCCTTTTCAATGGGAGCTAGCTGCAAGAAGAAAGTTTTTTACCCAGGAAGAGTATAAGAAATATAGCTGGGCAAAGCATTATCCTGAAGCAAAAGTTAATATAAGCTATGATATAACGATAAGTAGCTTTGGAAAACAGCTAAATCCACCTGAGGATCCATCTAAAATGGAAAAGGAAATTGACAAGGGACAGAAGATGGAGGAAAAAGGAGAATAAAGTTATGACGCTGTTTATTTTTTTAGGTTATTTATTGATAGCTTTTAACACTATAAGGTATGCATCGAAGGTTTGGCGACAGGGAAACAGATTAGCTGGCCTCTCTATTGCAGTGTTATCCTTAGGTTTAGCCATATTACCGACTCGTGTACTGTTTAAGTAGTATTTTAGCTAAAATATTAATTAGTCAATTTATCAGTTGATTTATTAGCTGATTATAAAAAACATTGTTAAAAAAACTACTATAATTGAGAAATTTTGTGATTAGTGCTACAATTATGAAATAGATAATCAAACGATTTAAAATCTTTTTAATTGTTTGAAAGGTATAACAAACTATGTCTATATAGTTCAGGAGCTTATATAAAATATGAGCGCCTGGACTATAAATATTTTAAATCATTTTAAGTGAGAAGACAGGGGGAGACATTATGATTTCTATTAATTTTTTACTGGACATTGCAATTATACTTTTATCCACAAAGGCACTCGGACTTATTACCAAGAAAGTTCACATGCCTCAGGTTGTAGGGGCGCTGCTAGCGGGAATAATTTTTGGTCCTGCAATGCTTAACTTAGTGCATGAAACAGAATTTATATCCAATTTGTCTGAGCTTGGTGTAATCGTTCTTATGTTTGCAGCGGGTATAGAGACTGACATTAAGGAATTGAAAAAATGTGGAAAAGCATCTTTTATAATTGCATTAATCGGTGTTATTGTACCTTTGCTTGGAGGGTATATAGTTGCTTCTGTTTATACAGGAGACTGGGGAATAAGCAACTTAGCATCACCGGCATTTTTAAGAAATGTGTTTATTGGAGTAATATTAACTGCAACCTCAGTAAGTATTACTGTTGAAACCTTGCAGGAATTAGGCAAGCTAAAAACATCCTCAGGTACTGCAATAATGGGTGCAGCAGTAATTGATGATATAATGGGAATAGTTATATTAACAATTATAACTGGTACTGCAGATTCAAATGTTAATTTGGCAGTAGTACTTTTAAAGATAGCGGCTTTCTTTGTTTTTGCGGGTATATGCGGTTTCATATTCTACAAAGCTTTTAACTGGCTATGCATTACTCAAGGACAAAAGAGACGAATACCTATAATGGCCTTTGTTTTCTGCCTTCTTTTAGCCTTTATTTCTGAAGAATGGTTTGGAGTTGCTGACATAACTGGTGCTTATGCTGCCGGAATAGTACTTGCAAATACTATCCACTCCAAATATATAAGTCAAAAGTTCGAGGTGGTCTCCTATATGCTGCTGTCACCAATATTCTTTGCAGCTGTTGGACTTAAGATTACAGTAACCTCCATGGATAAAAATATGATTATTTTCACCGGAGTGCTTCTTTTAGTTGCTGTCCTTACGAAGGTTATAGGCTGCGGACTTGGAGCAAAGATGTGTGGCTATTCTAAGGATGAATCTTTAAAGATAGGAATAGGAATGATTTCAAGAGGTGAGGTTGCCCTTATAGTTGCAAACAAGGGGGCAAGCGTAGGACTTATGGAGGATAAATTCTTTGCGCCTATAATTTTAATTGTAATTATAACAACCCTTGTGACTCCTATATTATTAAAAATTGTTTATTCGAAAAAGAATTATAAGCACAATGAGCCAACGGGCATAGCAATATAGGAAGAAAAGAAGATATCTTGATATCAAGATAAGAAGATAAGAAGATAAGAAGATAAGAAGATAAAAATTTAACTTTTTAGATGTAAAAAATTTATAAGGTTATGATGAAAAAAATTGACAATTTAGAACGGCTGTAATAAAATAATAGCAAACAAACAATTGGGGACATCACCTTTAGGTGTGTCGCCGCACATATAAAAGCTTTGACGAGGAAAAGTACTTAATAAT
>NZ_JAMOFV010000006.1:4122500-4275000 GCF_023656515.1 Clostridium swellfunianum | reverse complement strand
GCCATATACTTTTATCCCGGCAGTCAGACTGCGAGTGATAAGATCCGTAGTCAAAAGGGAAACAGCCCAGATCATCAGCTAAGGTCCCAAAGTGTAAGTTAAGTGGAAAAGGATGTGGGATTTCTAAGACAACTAGGATGTTGGCTTAGAAGCAGCCACTCATTTAAAGAGTGCGTAATAGCTCACTAGTCGAGAGATCCTGCGCCGAAGATGTCCGGGGCTAAAACTTACCACCGAAGCTATGAATGTACCGTAAGGTACGTGGTAGAGGAGCTTCCTGTATGGGCAGAAGTCATACCGTAAGGAGTGGTGGACTGTACAGGAGTGAGTATGCTGGCATAAGTAGCGAGAAATGAGTGAGAATCTCATTGGTCGAAAACCTAAGGTTTCCTGAGGAAGGCTCGTCCGCTCAGGGTTAGTCGGGACCTAAGCCGAGGCCGAAAGGCGTAGGTGATGGACAATCGGTTGATATTCCGATACCACCAATGGCGTTATTAGAGATGGAGTGACACAGAAGGATAGGATGTGCAGACTGTTGGATTAGTCTGTCTAAGCATTTAGGTATTCAGGTAGGCAAATCCGCCTGGATTAGCTGAGGTGCGATGGGGAGCGAAATTTAAGTAGCGAAGTATCTGATTCCACACTGTCAAGAAAAGCTTCTATCGAGGTAATTGGTGCCCGTACCGCAAACCGACACAGGTAGGTGAGGAGAGAATCCTAAGACCAGCGGAAGAATCGTTGTTAAGGAACTCGGCAAATTGACCCCGTAACTTCGGGAGAAGGGGTGCCACAGCAATGTGGCCGCAGAGAATAGTCCCAAGCAACTGTTTAGCAAAAACACAGGTCTCTGCTAAAGCGAAAGCTGATGTATAGGGGCTGACGCCTGCCCGGTGCTGGAAGGTTAAGGGGATTGGTTAGCCGTAAGGCGAAGCCATGAACTTAAGCCCCAGTAAACGGCGGCCGTAACTATAACGGTCCTAAGGTAGCGAAATTCCTTGTCAGGTAAGTTCTGACCCGCACGAATGGCGTAATGACTTGGGAACTGTCTCAACAACGAATCCGGCGAAATTGTATTGCGAGTGAAGATGCTCGCTACCCGCGATTGGACGGAAAGACCCCGTAGAGCTTTACTGTAGCTTAGCATTGAGATTCGGTATTGTCTGTACAGGATAGGTGGGAGACTGGGAAACAGGGTCGTTAGGCCCTGCGGAGTCATCCTTGGGATACCACCCTGACAGTACTGAGTTTCTAACTGGCGGCCATGAATCTGGTCACAGGACATTGTTAGGTGGGCAGTTTGACTGGGGCGGTCGCCTCCTAAAATGTAACGGAGGCGCTCAAAGGTTCCCTCAGAGCGGTTGGAAATCGCTCGAAGAGTGTAAAGGCAGAAGGGAGCCTGACTGCGACACTTACAAGTGGAGCAGGTACGAAAGTAGGACTTAGTGATCCGGTGGTTCCTCGTGGGAGGGCCATCGCTCAACGGATAAAAGCTACCTCGGGGATAACAGGCTGATCTCCCCCAAGAGTCCACATCGACGGGGAGGTTTGGCACCTCGATGTCGGCTCGTCGCATCCTGGGGCTGAAGTAGGTCCCAAGGGTTGGGCTGTTCGCCCATTAAAGCGGCACGCGAGCTGGGTTCAGAACGTCGTGAGACAGTTCGGTCCCTATCCGTCGCGGGCGCAAGAAGTTTGAGAGGAGCTGTCCTTAGTACGAGAGGACCGGGATGGACTAACCTCTGGTGCACCAGTTGTCACGCCAGTGGCACGGCTGGGTAGCTATGTTAGGACGGGATAAACGCTGAAAGCATCTAAGCGTGAAGCCCACCTCAAGATAAGACTTCTCATAGCGTAAGCTAGTAAGACCCCTTGAAGAACACAAGGTTGATAGGTCAGAGGTGTAAGTGTGGTAACATATTTAGCTGACTGATACTAATAGGTCGAGGGCTTGACCAAATATATTTTAATCTGTGCAATTTTGAAAGAACAAAATTCTTTCTACATATTCCGTGGTAGCTCAATGGCGGAGCATTCGGCTGTTAACCGAAGGGTTGGAGGTTCGAGTCCTCTCCACGGAGCCATTTATCTGGTGATGATGGCGAGAAGGTTACACCCGTTCCCATTCCGAACACGATGGTTAAGCTTCTCAGCGCCGATGGTACTGCTCGGGAGACTGAGTGGAAGAGTAGGACGTTGCCAGGTTGAAAACACTAAGTATTTACTTAGTGTTTTTTTGTTATGTATTTGACGAAAAATCTATTTTTTTAATAAAATATAGAGAAATGCAAAAAAATATGCTATTATATGAATATATAACTATAAAATTGATGTACTGTAAAAAAATTGATAAACTATGTAAGATTTAAGAACTAGGGGGATTTATATGTTCTTTAAAAGGAAAAGGCTAGAAGAGCCAGAGCTTGCTTTAACAAATACTTTTGAGAAGACAGTCAGGCCTAAGGGGATAAATAGGCAAGTCTATCAAAACATAGTTGCTAAAAGAGTTTCGAGTGAAGCTGAAGAAGCACTCGAAGTTACAGAAATACTTATTAGGTCTGTCGAAGATATAAATATGGAGATGGAAAAACACAGTGAGCATATTTTAAAAACTGTAGATGTTTCTTCTGAGGTTGGAGCTTTTTCAGAAGAAGTTAATGCTGGTGCTGATGAGACAATGAAGGTCATTGAGGATACTTTAAATAGAGCTAAAATAGGACAAGTATCTGTAAATAACGTTATTTCAAGTATTGAGACAGTACAGAACACAGTTGAAAATATGAAAGGAACAATCATTGAGTTAGCTGAGAAATCTAATAAAATAAAGGTAATATTAGATACTATTAAAGGTATAGCAAAAACCACACATTTACTTTCTTTAAATGCGAATATAGAGGCTGCCCGGGCTGGAGAAGCAGGAAGAGGTTTTGCGGTAGTAGCCGGTGAAGTAAAAAAACTTGCAGAGAATAGTTCAAAGTCTGCAGATGAAATAGATCGCATAGTAACAGAAATAACTGAAGTAACAGAAGATACATTAAATATAATAATGGATGGTACAGAAAAAGTTTTAGAGAGTACTACGATAGCTGAAAATGCTGGACGAGCAATAAATGATATGATGGAATCTGTTGAGAGAACAAAAATAATTTCAAATCAAATAAGCGGCGCGGTAAAGCAGCAAGTAGATAAAAATCAAAACCTAATTTCTGTAATTGATGAAATGGTGCAGGTGTCAGAAAAAGTAAGGGCTTTTAATGAAAATATATCTGTAAATGCTGATAGGCAAAAGGCTGCGTTAAACAATCTTAAACAGACAATTACTAACCTAAATATGTTATCTGAAATAGAAAGATTAGATAAGGATATTCAAAAAACAAGTTTCACAATGGCAGCAGCTGCTCTAAAAGCCCTAGACCCAGCTATGGCAACAGAAATAAACGATTCTAATGTTTTAACAGCTATTAACCTTGGACTAGTACAATTTGGTCCCGGAACTGAGGTAATAAGTGCTATAGCAAAGACTTGGCATATTGAAAGCGACAACTTAACTTGGAACTTTAATTTAAGAAAAAATATGAAATTTCATAATGGCAGAAATATAACAGCAAGAGATGTTAAGTACACCTTTGAAAGGCTATTAAGCAAGAAGTTGGATTCGCCTAATAGATGGTTCTTGTCTATGGTCAGGGGTGCTGAAGAATTTTATAGCGAAAAAACAAATGAAGTTGCAGGTATTATCGTAAATGGCGACTATAATTTAAAAATAGTATTGAAGTATCCGTACAGTTCATTTATCAATAATTTAGCTCATTGCTCATGCTCAATCTTACCTAAAGAAGAATTTAACAATTTACAGTTAAAGCCTGTAGGGGCAGGACCGTATAAGTTTGCAGATTGGGATAAAGCAACTAATGAAATTATTTTAGAGAAATTTGATGGCTTTGATCTTGGTGAAGCACTAGTTAATAGTATAAGGATTATATGTGATATTGAAGATACTTTTGAACAGTTTGAAAAAGGGAATTTGGACTATATAACAGTTAATGCTTCAAATATTGATAGAATAAGAGAAAAAAACTATAAAACGGATTTATCACAGTGTATAGGACTTAGATTTATTGCCTTTAACTATAGAAGTAATAATCCTATAATAAAGAATAAATTTGCTAGACAAGCTATAAACTGCTGTGTAGATAAGGATAGAATAATTAAAGAAGCTTTAGGAGGGTTTGAAATAGTTTCAAAGGGAGTATTCCCGGCAAGTATTTTAAACAATCCAAGCTTAATTACCTACGGAAGAAATTTAAGTAAAGCAAAAGAGCTTATCAGAAAAAGCGGCATTAGCTCAGGTACTCTAACTTTACAGATATCTAGCAATGGAGGAAATACAGGATTTCATTCAAGGTTGGCAGTGGTACTTAAGGAAAACCTAAAGGAAATAGGAATTGAACTAAGAACTATGGAAGTTAATGGAGCAAAGTATTATGATGAGGAATCTTTTAGAAAGAGTGATTTATTTACTTATGGCTGGCTAGGAGATTCAGGAACTGCAGATAACTTTATCGAGCCGCTTATTGATATAAATAATTCGTCAAACAGGAGTAGATATAACAATCCAGAACTAATGAAGCTTATTGATAAAGCTAAGAAAACCAAAAACCCATATAAATATAGGGAATTATTATGCAAACTGGAAAATATAGTAATGGAGGATGCAGCTTGGGTACCATTGTCTAATATTTGTGTCTCATATGCTTATAGAGATTCAGTTAAAGGTTTAAAGGTTCATCCGCTTAATATTATAAATTTTGCAGATATTTGGAAGGAAGAATAGATTAAAAGCCCAGTAGAATAAACTCTGCTGGGCTATTTCTTATCTCTTTTTTATATTTTTGCCATCAGATTGAAGTACAATTGTACTGTCTATATCAGTTCTATATACCGTATATCCTCTTTTCTTAAATTCAGCCAAGGTTTCTTTGTGCGGGTGGCCATAGTCGTTATCTTTCCCAACACTTATTACTACAATTTTAGGAGCAGCTTTATCAAGAAATTCCTTTGAAGAGGAAGTAGTGCTTCCATGATGACCGACCTTAATTACATCTGCTGAAATATCCGAATTTGTATTTAGAATTTCTTTTTCACTTAATTTTTCAGCATCCCCCATAAACAAAAATTTATTGCTTCCATATTTAAGCTTTAAAACCGCAGAGTAGTTGTTTATGTCTTCATAGTTATTGTTATTTGGAGCCAAAAGCACAGCTTCGGTATTTTCTCCAAGGTCTAGTGTTACATCAGCTCTTGCAGCAATTATCTTCTTTCCATTTAAAGCATTAATCATGTTTTCAAAAGTTTTAGTTGAAGCAGTTTTCTTTGGTGCATAAAATTCACTAATAGGAAATTTTTTAATTATATCACTCATAGCTCCTATATGATCCTCATGAGGGTGAGTAGCTATAACGTAATCGAGTTTTTTTACTCCCTGTTTTTGAAGGTATGAGATAACAGTATCGGCATCACCTCTATTTCCTGCATCAATAAGCATATTCTTACCATTAACCTGTATTAAGATGCTGTCAGCTTGACCTACATCTATATAATGAATAAGCATTAGGGATTTATCCTGGGAGTTTATAGGTGTATTAGTGCTTGACTGAGTGCAGCCTGAAAGAGTTAAAATTAATATCAACAATACTAATGTATATTTTAAATAACCTTTAATGAACTTCATAAATACCTCCTATTTAGAGATTCAAACATCTTTATACATACTAACATATATGCTGCGGTGTTGCAATAAAGTATATATGTTAGTATAATGATGTATATTAGAAAGAAATTGTGATTATCTAATACAACATAGATTTAAGGGGGACAACTATGCCATACTTGTGGTTAATTTACGGTATTTATTTTCTTATTAAATTATTTGTGAAGAAGACTAAATTCCAAATCCTAAAAAAGAAGATGACACCTGAAGAAATAGATAAATATGCATATGAGGAGTTATGGAAACTTGCAACTAGCTTAGTAGTGGCAACAGGTTCCACTGTTAAGATAACTGGTGAAGAGAATATTCCTGAAGGAAGCTGTGTTTTTGTTGGCAATCATCAAGGCAATTTTGATGTATTAGTTCTAGCTGGATATATCCATAAGCCTATTGGATTTATAGCTAAGAAGGAACTTGAGAGTTTTCCACTTGTAAGCTATTGGATGAAACAGCAGCATAGTGTTTTTATGGATAGAGAAGATCCTAGAGCTTCAGTGAAGGCTATATTAGAAGGTACAGAAAATTTAAAGAAAGGCTATTGTATGGCTATTTATCCTGAAGGAACAAGAAGCAAGGGGCCAGATATGGGTGAATTCAAGAAGGGCGCTATGAAGCTTGCTTTAAAAGCGGGAGTACCTATAGTTCCAGTAACAATAAACGGAACCTATAAAATGTTTGAATCACAAAATGGTAAAAAGACAAAGCCAGTAGAAGTAGATTTGATAATATCAAAGCCGATAAATACTAAATCCTTAAGCAAAGAAGAGCAGAATAATTTATCGGAGCATGTGAAAGCAATTATACAAAAGAATTTAGATGAATTAAACGGGTAAAATAGAGCCTTCTGCAAAATGATAGTAATGCAGAAGGCTTTTTAGCATTATTTTAGTTTATGTTTAAAACTACAGACTTGGGTCGACTCATAGCTTCTATACTATATCTAATGCCTTGAGTACCCATTCCTGAAGCTTTTACACCAAGGAAAGGGAAATGATCAGGACCTCTTTCTGTTTTGCTATTTATATGAACAGTTCCAACTTCAAGTTTATTTGCAATATAAAAGGCGTCTTTTATACTACTTGTAAACACAGATGCTTGAAGCCCGTATTGCGATGCATTTGAGATTTGAATTGCTTCATTAGTGTTTTTAACTCGGATTACAGGAAGTATTGGGCCAAAAGGCTCTTCCCAAGCAAGCCTCATATCTGTAGTTACATAGTCAAAGAGAGAAGGATACATTAAGTTATTGTTTCTTTTGTTTCCTATTATAAGTTTTGCCCCTTTAGAAATAGCATCATCAATAAGTTCTTGAACAAAATTTGCCGCTTCATTATTGATAAGTGGAGTAATCTGAGCCCCTTCTAGTGGAGATCCGACCTTAAGCTTACTTATTAAGCAATTCATTTCTGCAATAAGCGTGTCAGCGATTTTATCTACAGCGAGGACTCTTTTAACAGCCGTACAACGCTGACCAGAGTAGCTGTAAGCTCCAGCAACAATTTGCTTTGCTGCTTCACCCACATCTGCATCCTCAAGTACTATGGCAGCATCCTTACCACCTAGTTCCATCAACATTGGAACCTTGCCTGCTACTTTTGCAATATGCTTACCTACCTCTGTGCTACCTGTGAAATTGATAAAATTTATATCTTCATGAGAAACAATATAATCGCCTATTTCAGAGCTTTTTCCAGTAACAGTGTTTAAAACACCACTTGGAAGTCCAGCCCTATTAAATATTTCAGCGAGATGTAGAGCACTTAAAGCACCTTGAGTAGGCGGCTTTAGTATTACGCTGTTGCCTGCAATCAAAGCTGGGGCAAGCTTTGAAGCTGAAAGATTGATAGGATAATTAAAAGGAGAAATAGCAAGTACAACACCTATAGGGATTCTATTTACAATGGAAACTCTATCTCTTTTATATCCTGGAAAATTATCAGGAAATATAGTTTCACCTTCCATGTGTTTTCCCTCATCGGCGGTAAAGCGTATAAAATCTGCTGTTCTTCTTATCTCAGAAGCTGAGGACTCTTTATCTTTGGCTATTTCCATTTGAAGAAGCTGAGATAATTCTTCTAAGTTATCTTCTAAAAGCTCAGCTGTCTTATGTAAAATAGACGCTCTTTCATTTATAGGAGTATCTGCCCATAACTTTTGAGACTGTCGTGAATTTTCAATAGTTTTATTCACTTCTTCTTTTTCAAAAGCCTGAACTTTTCCTATACAAGAGTTATCATTTGGAGAATATATATCTATCGTATTGCCGGATTTAGATACAATCCATTCACCATTATACAAATTTTTAAAGGTTTTGTTTTCTTGAATATTGTCAAACATAGGCGGCACCTCTGTAATTAATTTTTGCACTAAAAGAATTATCAGATGAATAACTTTTATGCTATACTGAACATAGTATTAACTAAAGAGAAGCCCATTATCTATAACACATGCTACTTTTTTAGAAGCAGTTCCTGGATGGCTGAGAGTTTATCTTTTAATAAGCTATTTTCTACTTCAAGTTTTTCAATTCTTTTGGTCAGGCTATTATTTTCTTTTTTTAAAATAGTTAGCTTTAATGAAAGTTCCTCAATGATTTTAATTCTATTTTCTTTTAGTGGTTCATACATTTTTTGAAGTGTTAATTGTTTGCTGAACATAAAAGAAGCTTTTTTATAAGTTTTATAGAAAAAATTCTTAATATAAATCAAAATTTCGCTTAGAGTAATTAATAATTTATCCATATAATATCACCTAATAATATAATCGTAATTTTATATAAAAACCTAACAGGATGGTATAAGTATATGAAAAATTTAAATAAATACTATATAAAACAAAAAGAAAATGAATTTAGTAAGCTCGAAGAAAAAAAACTAAAACTTTCCCGGGAAATAGAACAGGAAAAAGAAATATTTAAGACAAATGAAGAAAAGCTTGGAAAACTAGAAATTCAGAATTTACAGCTTAGGGATCAATATAATAGTTTGAAAAAAATAATTATAAATAGAGGAATTGTACTTGATATTGAAAACAATAGGTATGATATTAAGGAATGGGACAATCTTTATCTTGAGAAGAAAGGAAACAAATATGTTGTAGTGCTTAAAGGTGGAATAGTAATCTATAATTTTGAAAGTTATGTTTATGAAATACTAAAAGATTTATTTGAGGAGCAATTAACCAGCAGCTTAGTAGTTATTAGAATTACGCCTAGACTAATCAAGGTGCAATTAAGGTTTAGAGAAAAGGAACAATAGTGTTTAATCTAAACCTTTTTGTTCCAAAGATATTATTTTTCTTTTTTAGAATTAAAATAGGTATCTATTATTTTTTCAGCCATTCTTTTATGAGTGTTAGCTGAATTTACAAGCATCAAAACAATTAGGATAAGGAGCATAGTTTCCTTGTTTTCAGTTTCGGAGGAACTTAGTTTGTTAGATAAAAAATCTAGTTTGTTTGTAAACCAGCTGCAAAATTCATCTGCTTGAAGTTTGTTAATATCCAAATTTTCATTATATATTTTTTCGAGAGAAACCGAGTTATCTTTTAAATTAAGCCCTTCTAAGATTGGAGCTAGTACTAGGCTTATATCATTTATAGACAATACTTGTTTTAGGTTGTATATAAGAGAAAGTAGAACCATCTGCTCCTTACTGTACTTTTTTCCTTTAACAGGGGTTAAAAGCTTAGCTTTAGCATAATTGTTTATCATTGTTTTAGTAAGTATCTTATCGTCCTTATCTCTCTTAAAGTCCTTCAGCTTTTCGTCAAAAAAAGTAGTTACTTGGTCCATATATAAATCTACCCAAGGAATATCAGTAAGTTTTATATCATCGTAGTTTATCGTTTCATTTAGAAGCTTAAAAAGCTCTTCTTTAGTTAAATCCATGATTATCACACTCCGCTTATTTTAAGCTATTAATTTAGCTATGCATGAATAATTATAATATTAAATTATTAAGTTAACAAGTAAACATTCATTAGTATTAGTGCTTATTAGAAATTAATTAAAACATAGGTATTATTAATGCCAGACTAAGGAATATAATATTTATATATAAACAAGCTGTTAATAAGGGGAAAATTATATGAAATTATTTATCAGCCATAAGAGAATATATATATTTATATGTTTTTTTATTTTTATGTTTAACGGCTGCAATATTTTTAATAAAGGGGAGATTAGGATGACAGATATAAGAATGATTAAAAGATTAGAGGAGTTTCCGTCAAATAGCATAATTACACCAGGAATTGAGAATAAAATGCTGAATTATAGTTTTTGGACGTCTAAGCTACATGACGGCAAAGGTCTTGTTATGAATAGTAAAGATATTAAGCAATTTAATGAAGAAACTATAAGAAAAGCTGATACAGTTTATAATCTTCAGCAATATAAAGAGAGTTTAAGTAAAAAAGAGTTATCAGCTTTTATAAAAGAATATAAGTTTACAGATAAAATGAAAGTAGATGATGAAGGCAAACAAATAAAAAAAGATTTCTTAGATTCTCTTATTAAGAACACTAACTTAGAAGGAATTAAAGAAGAAAACAAAATAGAATATGGAATGAGCATAAAAAAGCTCCAAGTTAGAGGATTTCCAACCGAAGCAGGAACTTATGAATCTGCAGATTCAAACTTGGATAGATTTCAAGAGACAAGTTGTGAGCCTTGTGAGGCTGTACTTATCCTTCACAAAAGCAAAGATAAAAAGTGGTATTTTATTCAAACGTATAATTATAGAGGTTGGGTAAAAGCTGAAGGAATAGCAATTGCTAAGGATAAGAAAACTGTATTTGACTATATAAATTCTGAAAATTTTGTTATAGTTACTGGAAATCATGTGACTATAGACAAGAATGTTAAAGAAAATAATAAATATAATGAAGTGTTTAATATGGGAAACAAAATATCTTTAGTAGCTAATGGAGAAGTATTTGATAAATATAACAGACAGTATTATGTTTTGAATTTGCCTTTAAAAACTGAGGAAGGGTATCTAGGGTTTAAGGAATCACTTATAGCTAAAGGAAAAGATATAGTAGAAGGATACCTGCCCTATACTAGAGAAAACATTATAAAACAAGCCTTTAAGCTTCAGGGAGAAAAATATGATTGGGGCAATAAATTTAGCGGAAGAGATTGCTCAAGCTTTATTGCAGATATCTATAAGACCTTTGGAATAATGCTTCCACGAAATGCAGGCGATCAGGAAAGTAGCCACGGTAAGCACTATAAATTTGATGAAACAGAGTCAGTAGAAGAGAGAAACAAGATATTAGATAATTTAAGTCCTGGCGCAGCTATTTTTTCACCAGGACATGTAATGATGTATCTTGGCAAAATAGACGGAGTACACTACATGATACATGATTTTTTAGCATATGGTAAAAAGATAGAAGATAAATATGTTGCTGTACCTGTAGCAGCTGTTGCTGTAACTTCGACTCTTTTAACCGTTTCTTCAGGAGTACCTTATATTCGAAAGTTTTCTTCGGCAGTTCAATTCGAAAATTAATTATAACCCTCAGCTTAAGGATTTTAAGCTGAGGGTTATTTTATATAAACAAATTACCTTCAGAAACAATACACGCATTACCCCCAATTAGTATTTTTGGTTGTTTATTATCTGAAATTTTGGAAAAAATTCTTGAGGGTTTTCCCATAGAGTCGCCCTGACTGAACATGTAAACTTTGCCTAGGTCTTTTATAACATTATTTTTATAAAGATAGTAGGTAAGCGAAGCATTTGAAGTACCAGTAGCGGCTTCTTCATCGATTCCGTATAGAGGAGCGAAGTTCCTACATTTTGCAGTAAACCTATCAGCGTCTAAAGTAAAAGCGTGAACACCAACTACGGATAGTTCCTTTGAAAGCTTAGAAAGTTTCTTATAGTTTGGATTAATTTTAGCTAATGCAGAAGTAGTTTTAATAGGCAGCATTATGTCATATAGCCCTGTTGATATAATCTCAGGTTTTAAACTCATGCTATAATCTCCAACATCAGAGACAGAGATACCAAGTACTGAACATAATTTTTTTATATTAGCTTCGGCTATAAAAGGACCATTCTTTGGTGCATTGGATTCCATAAACAATAAGTCATCCTGTATATGTACTGGCAATATCCCAGCTAGCGTCTCTATTTTATAACTCTGATAATTTTGAACTATACCCTTATGCAATAACACTTTAAAGCTAGCTATTGTAGCATGACCACAAAGTTCAATTTCAGAAGTTGAAGTAAAATATTTAATACCAAAAAGTTCTGGAGAAAGCCTTGTAATAAAGGCAGTTTCAGAAAATCTGAGTTCTGAAGCTAAATTTTGCATTCTAAACGTGTCAAGTTCTTCGCATAAAACTACTCCTGCTGTGTTGCCACAAAAGGGTTTATCAGTAAAAGCATCAACTATGTATAATTCCATAAAATTCTCCTAATCTTTTTATAATCTAACACTTAATAATATTATAAAGCTTTAAAACCTAAATTTAGAATATGTTTAAAAAATTTTACATAAACTAAGAAATGTACAAATATGTTTAGCAATTTATTATAAAGACTTGATTTTTATTTTCATTTATGTTGAAATGATTATGAAGGGAAAAAGGAAAGGATGGTAATTATGAGTAATAATGTGCTAAAGAATCTAAAACCATATGAAGTTTTTAAATATTTTGAGGAGATTACTCAAATTCCAAGGGGCTCTGGGAATGAAAAAGGTATTAGCGATTATTTAGTTGCTTTTGCTAAAGAACATAATTTAGAAGTTATTCAGGATGAAGCTTTAAACGTTATCATAAAAAAGCCTGGAACTGCAGGTTACGAAGGTGCTCCTACAATTGTTCTTCAAGGACATATGGACATGGTAAATGAAAAAAATCAGGGAACAGAACATGATTTTGATAAGGATCCTCTAAAGTTAAGAGTTGAGGGGGATATGCTTTACGCCACTGGTACTACTCTTGGTGCTGACAACGGTATTGCAATGGCTTATGCAATGGCACTTCTAGCATCAAAGGATATCGCACATCCTCCAGTTGAAGCGTTAATGACAACTGATGAGGAAGCAGGCATGAGCGGTGCTATGGCACTTAATCCAGAACATATTAACGGAAGAATATTAATAAACATAGATTCTGAAGAAGAAGGGAAGCTTTTAGTTAGCTGCGCTGGCGGCGTAAGAGTTTCAGTTACTCTTCCAATTAAATGGGAAGATATAAAAGAGGATAAAACACCGATTGTTATTAGATTGAGAGGCTTAAAGGGCGGACACTCAGGAATGGAAATACATAAGGGAAGAGGAAACTCCAACAAGATTATGGGAAGAATCCTTTATGATCTTCAAGATAGAGTAAGCTATAATCTTTGTTCATTAAATGGCGGAGCAAAGAATAATGCTATTCCACGTGAAGCAGATGCTGTGCTACTAGTTAATAAGGAAGATGTAGAAGGCTTAAAAGCAGTGGCATCAAGCTGGAATGAAGTATTAAAGAATGAACTTAAGGCTTCAGATCCTGATGTAAATGTTCAAGTGGAAGTTCTACCTGACAGATATAATAAAATGTTTTCAAAGGAAACAACCAAGAAGGCTGTTCAGCTTCTTTATTTAATTCCAAGCGGAATCCAAACCATGAGCATGGAAATAGCAGGACTTGTACAAAGCTCAACAAACCTTGGAGTTGTTACTACTAGTAAAGATATGATTACCTATGATAGTGCAACAAGAAGCTCTGTTAAAACTTTAAAGGAAGATTTAGTAAATCAATTTAAACTTTTAGCTGAAGTTGTTGGAGTTGAATGTGAAACCCGTGCTGACTACCCAGATTGGCAGTATGATGCGGATTCAAAAATTAGAAGAGTTTTTGAAAGAGTTTATAAGGAAATGACAGGTAATGATCCTGAGATAGTTGCAATTCATGCTGGTGTTGAGTGCGGATTATTTAAAGAAAAGTTTGGGGAAATGGATATGATATCCTTTGGACCAAACCTATATGATGTACACACACCAGATGAACACATCAGTATTTCATCAACTGAAAGAATGTGGAACTATCTTATTGCTGTACTTAAAGAAATTAAATAGTATATTGCCTCGCACCATAGTGTGCGAGGTTTTTAATTATGTAATAATTTTATTAGAATTGTATAATCTAAAATTGAGTATGTAGAAAGAAGGTGTATTTATGAGCAAGGCAATATTTTTAGATAGAGATGGTGTGATAAATGACAATACAAAGAAACATGTAAATAAGCCTAAAGATTTGATAATATATGATGGTGTCGGTGATGCTTTGAAAAAGGCTGTTGAAGCAGGCTATGAATTATTTATTGTTACTAATCAAGGTGGTATTGAAATGGGGCATTTAACTCATGAACAGCTTCAGGACATTCATCATAAAATGGAAGAGGAATTAAGACCTTATTGCAGTTTTAAGGAAATTAAGTATTGCCCTGACTTTAAAAGGGTATCTGAATGTAGAAAACCTAAGCCAGGTATGATTCTTGAGCTTACTGAAAAGTATGATATAAACTTAAAAGACAGCTGGATGATAGGAGATATGGATACAGATGTTGAAGCAGGTATAGCAGCAGGATGCAGAACTGCAAAAATTGGTGTAAAAAACAAGTTAGCGGATGTAAATGGAGCAAATCTTTCAGAAATAATAGATAAAATATTGAAAAATAGTTAAAATAGTTTAAACATGCTTAGCAAAGTAAATAAAATATGGTATAATTTTATAAATATAATATATAACTAAATAATAGGTTCGTCTATTTTATTTTTATGTGAATTAGAGGGGGAATTTTTTCAATGCCAAGTGAGCCGGATAGTATTTTGCTTCAAGTAATCCTAATTTTTATTTTAGTTTTAATTAATGCGTTTTTCGCAGCCAGCGAAATGGCCGTGGTATCTTTAAACAGAACTAAAATAAATTATATGGCTAATGATGGAAACAAGAAAGCAAAATTACTAGTCAAGTTGTTGGAGGAGCCAAGTAAATTTTTAGCAACCATACAGGTTGGTATAACCTTGGCAGGTTTTTTAGCTAGTGCATCTGCTGCTGTAAGCATATCAGAACACTTAGCTAAGAGAATAGGAGGTTTTGATATTCCATTTATAACATCTGCTAGTGATGAGATTTCATTGGTAGTTGTAACTATTTTATTATCTTTTATAACTCTTGTTTTAGGAGAACTTCTTCCTAAGAGAGTGGCAATGCAAAGTGCCGAAGCAATAGCCCTGTTTGCAGTAAGGCCAATTATTTTCATATCTAAAATAACGTTGCCTTTTGTAAAGGTGCTTACAGCATCAACTAATTTCTTTGCCAAAATTTTCAACGTTCAATCTGAAAAAAATGAAGAAGAAGTTACTGAAGAAGAGATTAGAATGATGATTGATGTAGGAGAGGAAAATGGAGTACTTAATGAAACTGAAAAAGAAATGATTGATGGAATTTTCGAATTTGACAATACGTTAGCTAAGGAAATAATGACTCCAAGAACGAATGTATTTACAGTGGATATAGACACTCCTATTCAAGGACTTATTGATGAGGTTTTGGAAGAACAGTATTCAAGAATACCTGTTTATGAGCATGAAACAGATAATATTATTGGGATACTATTTATGAAGGATATATTTACTGTTTTAAGGAAACAAAAAAGCGAAGATATATGTATTAGAGAACTTTTAAGACCAGCATATTTTGTTCCTGAGACTAAAAATATTGATATATTGTTTAGAGAATTACAAAAAAGCAAAAATCATATGGCGATATTAATAGATGAATATGGCGGATTCTCAGGAATAGTTACCATAGAAGATTTAATAGAAGAAGTAATGGGTAATATCTTTGACGAATATGATGAGGATTATGAGTCGAGTGAATACATCCAAAAGATTGATAATACTACCTATATTGTTAATGGAATGGTTGGAATTGGGGAGATAAATCAAACTTTAAACGTTGAATTGACTTCTGAGCACTGCGATACAATCGGAGGATTAGTTATAGATCTTTTAGGAAGTATACCAAGAGAAAATGAAGAAAATATAGTAGAATATGAAAATCTTATTTTTAAGGTTGAGAAAGTAAATGAGAAGCGTATTGAATTAGTTAAAATATGTTTACAATAAAGGAAGCTAATGAGCTTCCTTTATTGCTTGAAATTGACAGTTTTTTGAATAAGTGCTATTATTGAAGAATGTTATTCAGACTAAATTGGGGCATGGGGGATTATATTGTGTATAAAAAGGTTTTTTCTATTTTATTAGCCGTATTCTTTATTGCTATTGCAGGTTTCCATTTTACCTTAAACTTTAGTAAGAGGGCTGAGCCGCCATCTTATAAATGGGCAAAAGAAGTTTTGATATCTTCGGGAAATCTACAAAGTAATCCATCATTAATAAAATTTAAAGATAATTATATAGTGGTACATAGTGATAGTGATAAAATAAAAGTTATTTCGATTGACAACAATGGAAAAAAACTTAAAGAAAAGACTTTAAATGTTAATGCTCCAGAGCCATTAAGTACAAGCGTAGTAACTGATGGGAAAGAAATTATTGTTTATTGGACCATAATTGAAGAAGGAAAAAGAAATGTTTATAGCCAAAGATTAGATGAAAGACTCAATGCACTTCAACAGTCACGAATTGATGGCACAATGGAAATTGCATCAATTGGAGATAATATCTCAGCATTTAGCTATATAGATAAAGTAATAGTTGAGGATTTTAATACAGGTAAAAGCTTTAGTGTACAAGCTAATGAGCCTCAGCTTATATCTGGGGCAAAAAATAAAAATAGTTACGTTCTGAGCTTTAAGGAAAAAGGCGGGAAAGTAAAATATTTTGATATTACAAATGATAAAGTATCAAAAGTTAAGACAGCAGGAGAGGTTCCAGGGGTTACTTCTATAGTTTATACGGGTGCTTCTCTCACAGTAGATGAAGACTTTGCATACCTAATGATAGAATATAGAAATAAGGGAGAGTTTGGAGAAACAAAGCTCATGAGATTCTCTCTAAAAGAAGAGGGGAATTTTGAGCTAGATGACTTTAAAGTAAATAACTCAAAGGTTGGACTTTCTAATGTAGTAACGTACGCCAACAAAGAGGGAGAAGCAAAATTTTTAGCAATAAAAAGCGTTCCTTATGATAAAAAGGACTCCTATAAAAATATAGTTGAATATAATTTTACCAATCCAACAGGTTTTGTAAATGTCTCAAGGACTAAGGAATTGTCCATGTATCCTGCTGCAGTTGATGATGTGGCTGTATTTTGTGACGTTGTAGGAAAAGATAAGTTTAATGTATACATGACCTCTTCTAGTGAGCAATTTATAAAAACACATAATAATCTAAGAAATTCAGAAATTAAGCTGGCCTTAATGGATACAATTTCAGGAATACTATTTAGCTTTGCTTACATACTGCCTTATGGAGCACTTTGGGTATTACCTTCTATTGGAGTGATATTTTTATATAGTATATTTGAATTTAAATTGTCTCCTATAAAAAAGAAGAGAGGGTTTGCGATTGTATATATAGCTTACTTTATTTTTAAAGTTGCAGGAGTAAAGCTGATATCCTTTGAAAGATTTGCACATTATTTACCAGAGTTTATGACTTTTGGGTTGAGTTTCGTTATTTCATTGATTATTAGTTTGCTGTGTGGAGTATATGCATATTTGAAATATTCTAGTGGAATAGAAGACAACGTGGGTGCAACCAGTTTATTTATACCTATAGTGTGGGACACAGTTTTAAGCCTGATGTTTGTAGTACCTTTTATTGTTTAAACTATAGTGACAAATACTGTGACTGCAATTTTTATATTTATGTGATTTATATTTACATTTAAAGAGTATAAAACCTAGCTTGAAACAACCTTGTAAGGGGTTCAAGCTAGGTTTTTGATTTTCAAAATGTACCTTAGAAGAATTTTATACCTGCCCAGTAATATATTGAACTGCCAAACTTGCCAAAGAAACTGTAAACCATACAATAAGTCCAAGTATCATTGGCTTTACGCCAGTTTTAAGCATCTTTTTAAAGTCTGCGCTCAGGCCAACCGCTGATAGTGCCATAACTATCATAAATTTGCCAAGAGCATTTATTAATTTAACAATCTCAGGGCTAAATAAGCCCAATGTATTCAACAGAGAGGCAACTAAGAACCAAAGTATGAACCAAGGAAATATTTTCTTAAAGCTGAAGTTGACCTTTCCATTGTCTCTTGCTTCTTTCTTTTTCTTAATTGAAACAAGAACCGAAAAAATTAAAGATATAGGAATAATCATTGTAGTTCTTGTAAGCTTTACTATGGTAGCATAGGCTCCTGCCGCATTGCTAAATGCATAACCAGCAGCAACAACTGAAGAAGTATCATTTATTGCTGTGCCAGCCCAAAGTCCAAAGGCATTATCAGAAAAGCCTAGTAAGTGACCTAATGGAGGGAAAACTAATACAGCTATTATATTGAATAAAAATATAGTTGAAATGGAATACGCTATTTCCGTTTCATCTGCTTCAATTATTGGAGATATCGCTGCTATGGCAGAGCCGCCGCATATTGCTGTTCCCACGCCTATAAGAGCCTTTAACTTAGACGGTATTCCCATAAGTTTGCCAAAACCATAAGCTGCTAAGAAGGCTGCAGAAAGCGTGAATATCATAACTGAAAAAGAGCTTAAACCAGTTTTCCATACTTGCTTAAGACTCAAGCCAGCACCTAGAACAATAATGGCCCATTGAAGTATTTTCTTTGACGTAAAAGTAACACCTTTTAAACTTTGACTAGGCTTACCTACTGTATTGTTGATCAGAATACCAATAATAATTGCAAATACTGCACCGCCTATTATTGGAAATTTTTTTCCAAGATATGTAGAAATAAGTGCGATTATAAAAGACAATAAAAAACCATAACCATTTTGTTTTATCCAGTTCATTATTCCATCCTCCTTTTGTTAATACAATTTATATATTAATACTAAATATATAAATAAACAAATAGTAAATTTTTATTTTAGATAAGTATAGTCTATAAGTTATAGTGTATAATGACAAAAGAATATATAAAATTTTCTAGGAGAAGAGAATGAAGAAGAAAATAGTGCTTAGCATACTAGTAGCGGCAGTCATGGCAGTAATTGTCGGGGCTATTATTAATAGTTTTATCAAAAATAACAATATAACAAAAAATAACAAAAATGTATTTTATACTATACCTAAGGAAGCTAATATAGAAGCGTTGTCAAGGGACTTTTATTCAATAGGGATAATTAAAAATAAGCTCTATTTTAAGTTTATTGCAAAAAGAAGGGGCTTAGAAGGAAATATAAGAAACGAAAGGATTATGATACAGCCTAACATAAATATAGAAGAGGTTATAGGAAAACTTAAGTCTAGTAAGCCTGAGTTTGCTATAGTAACCATTCCAGAAGGCTTCAGAGTGTATCAAATTGCTGAAAGATTAGAAAAAAATAATCTTGTAGATAAGAAAGCATTTATGAATTTGAATCTTAAGGATATAAAGGGAGCTCCCTTAATATCTCAAAGAGAATATGTACTTTGGGATTTAGAAGGATTTCTATTTCCTGATACTTATTTTATTCCTACAAGCTTTACAGAAAAGGATATTGCACAGCTCATGTTTAACAGGTTTAAAGAGATTTTCTCTCAAAGGTATATGGATAGAGTTAAGGAATTAAAATTGACTATAAACGATATTATTTCTATTGCTTCATTAATTGAGAGAGAAGCTATAACAGAAGAGGAAAGAAGCAGGATAGCAGGAGTTATATATAACAGGCTAAAAAAAGGAATGCTTTTACAGATAGATGCGGCTGTAATTTATGCAAATACAAATGGAGAAGGTCATTTAACAAAAGTGCTTTATAGTCATCTAAAGTTTGATTCGAAGTATAACAGCTATGTTTATAAGGGATTTCCTCCAGGACCTATTGCCTCTCCTGGAAAACCTTCTATTGAAGCGGCACTTTATCCTGAACAGCATGATTTTCTATATTATGTTGCTGGAGAAAATGGCCATGTATTCAGCAAAACTTATGAGGAACATTTAAATAATGTAAAAAAGTATATAAAAAAGTGACATATTACTTAATTAATAAATAATATATAATTAACAATTACTTTAGGAAGGTTAAAAAGTGGCTGTTAGATTTGTTGTGTTTGGAGATACAAAAGGAAAAAATGATGGTATAAATAGAACTGTTTTGGAAAAAATAATGCGGCAGATTAAACTTCTTGATAAAAAGCCAAACTTTTTTGTAACTCTTGGTGATACGATTGGAGGGAGCAATGATTTAGGTAAGCATAGGAGTCAAATGACAAGCTTTAAGGAAATTGTAAGTCAATACTTTCCTAACAATTTAATTCTGCATGTTGTAGGAAATCATGAGGTTAATAATTTTCCAATAGATGATACCTATGAGAAACTTATAAATGAAGAGTATTTAACTTTTAAGAAGCATGGCAGTTTAAACATTTGCAATGATACCGCTTATTATATGGATCTTCCATACTGTAGATTCATAGTATTAAATTGTTATCATCATGGAGAATTAAGGAAGATTGAAAATAAACAACTGGAATGGTTTAAGAAAATATCAGCAGTTGACAAGAAATTTAAAATTGTATTTATTCATTGTCCCCCATTTCCAACAGGAGCCCATTTAGGAACTTGCTTAGATGAATTTGCAGAGCAAAGAGACGAGTTTTGGAGAGCTGTAGAAAAAAGCAAGGTGAATATTGTATTTGCTGGACACGAGCATAATTATTCTAGGAGGCTCCTGCATGGAATTTCTGATGATATAAGCCAAATAGTAACTGGAGGCGGCGGGGAAAAATTACGAGATAGCTTTAAATCAAAGCAAGGTGTTGTAGTGTCTCCAAAGGCTTTATATCACTTTGTTGTTGTTGATTTAGATAGAGAATGCATTGAGATTAAAGCAATATCAATTAATGGGAAAGTTATTGACGAATTTATGATTAGAAATTAATAAAAGGTTTGCTAGACTTAATAAGTTTAGCAGACCTTTTATTTTAGCCTTTTTAGATGAAGGAAGATAGATAATATTAAAGATCTTAAGGCATATAATATAAAGAAAAAATAATGAGAGGTTATCATGGGGATTTATTATGATTGGCAAACAATAAGACAATTGATTGGAGCAGGTGCATTTAGAGAAGGAAAGATGTTTACCTTGGAGGAATTAGCTCAAAATGATGGAAGCAATGGAAGACCTGCTTATGTTGCTGTTAATGGTATTGTATACGATGTTTCTAATGAGAGAACTTGGGGCGGAGGTACTCATTTTGGACTCATAGCAGGTAAAGATTTAACAATGCAATTCCAATCCTGCCATGGTATGGAGCAAATATTAAGCAGGCTTACAAAGGTTGGAGTGTTAAAAGGAGGCGGAGTAGGAATTGTCTAGTGACTACTGCTGCCCTACAATGAAAGCAAAAGAAACCATGGCTGAGAGTTTATCAAGACTTGCTTTAGAAAAAATTAAAAATGAAGGCTACCGCAAACTAAATGCTGTATGGATAGAGGCTGCTGGCTGTTCTGGAAACATAATATCATTACTAAATGCTAAAGCCCCAGACATGATTTATTTCCTTAGGGAAATGATTAACTTGAAATATAATAACAGCATAATGGCTGCTGAGGGGGAGGCAGCTTATGAGAAACTTCTTTCTGTTTTGGATACAGAATTTATTTTAATTGTTGATGGTGCAGTTTCTATAAAGGAGAATGGAGCTTATAATATTATAGCAAACTATAAAGGAAAGAAAATTACTGGTATGGAAGCCATAAAACTGGCTGGAGAGAAAGCAAAGTATATACTTGCTGTAGGAACCTGTGCATCACATGGAGGCATATCTGCCGCAGCTCCAAATCCTTCTGAAAGTATAAGCCTTGATAAATTTCTTGGAAAAGAGGTAATCAAGCTTCCTGGCTGCCCTTGTCATCCCGATTGGCTTATAGGGACTATCGCACATATCTTAGTTAATGGGAGACCTCAGCTTGATGGAATAGGAAGACCAATAATGTTCTATGGAATTACTATTCATGACCACTGTACAAGGCGATCTTACTTTAATAGAGGGATTTTTGCACAAAAGCTTGGAGAAATAGCCTGCATGTTTAAGCTTGGTTGCAGAGGTCCTGTAACTAGAACAGATTGCCCTACAAGGAAATGGAATGAGTATGTAAACTGGCCAATAGGAGATAATACACCTTGCATTGGTTGTGCACAGGCTTATTTTCCTGATGGCATGGAACCCTTTGTAAGATATTAATTAGTAAGGAGAAATAAATGAGGACTATTACTATAAATCCTTTAACTAGGATAAGCGGATTCTTAGAGATAGAGGTAATGGTTGAAAACCATAAGGTAATAGACGCAAAAAGCAGCGGACTTTTGTTTAGGGGATTTGAAAAAATGTTGAAAGGCAGACATCCATTAGATGCAATATACTTTACAGAACGAATTTGCGGTATATGTTCTACTGCGCATTCAATGGCATCTGCTTTAGCACTTGAAGATGCGCTTAAAATTGTTCCAAACGAAAATGATAAAATGATAAGGGATTTTCTACATGGCTGTGAATTTCTGCAAAACCATTTAAGACATTTTTATCTATACACTCTTCCCGATTTTATTAAGGGTCCCAATGTTGAGCCTGTTTATAATAATAGCCACACAGACTTCAGACTACGTAAAAATTTAAATGACAGATTAGCAAATAGCTATGTGGAGGCAGTAAAATACAGCAGAAAAGCTCACGAAGCTTTAGCTGTCTTAGGAGGAAAAGCTCCTCATAACCATGGTATATTTGTAGGAGGAGTAACGGTAAATTTAGATGCCTCAAAGTATAGTCAGATAAAAGCATTGATTTATGAGATAGATGATTTTGTAACTAATAGAATGCTTGAAGATGTTCAAATAATAGCTGAGTACTACAGTGATTACTTTAATAATGGAGCAGGCTATGGGAATCTTCTTAGCTATGGTGTTTATGATGACTACAGTGAAGTGCAATTAACTTATGTAAAGCCTAAAGTTTCAGTAAATAATAATTTTTACAAGCTAAATGAGAATCGAATAACTGAGGATATAAAAAGAGCTTGGTATAGCGAAGACACAAACCCATCTATTCCGAAGGAAGGGGCATATACTTGGGTAAAAGCACCAAGATATAATGGCTATGCTTTTGAAGTAGGACCGCTTGCAAGAATGATACTTAGTTCAAACTATCCGAAAAAAGTCTCAACTATGGATAGAACTATTGCAAGGGTGCTAGAAGCAAAAAAGATAATAGAAATTATGAAAGAACTTTTAAGAAGGATTAAGTTTCAGCCAGCAGAACAAAAACGATATGATATATTAGACAGCACTACTGGGCGTGGATTAACCGATACAACAAGAGGTGCTTTAGGACACTGGATATCTATAAAGGATAAAAGAATTGAGCATTATAATATTATCACTCCAAGTGTTTGGAACTGTTCGCCAACTGATTCGAATGGAGTAAAAGGCACAATCGAACAGGCCCTTATTGGAACTGAAATAATAGACGAAGAACATCCAGTTGAGATTGGAAGAATAGTGAGATCCTTTGATCCCTGTATATCTTGTGCTACACACGTTATTACTGGAACAACAAAACCAATACAAATAATTGTGTAAAGGAATAGAAGGCTGGCATTTTAATGATTCAGCCTTCTATTATATATTTTTATCTTAAATATGAAAATGGGTTAACTGGAGCACCATTTTTCCTTACTTCGAAGTGAACATGAGGACCGGTAGATCTTCCAGTATTGCCTGATTTAGCAATAATATCTCCAACAGATACTCTTTGCCCATCTTTAACAAGTAGTTTTGAATTGTGTCCATAATAAGTTTGTAGTCCGTTGCTGTGACTTATGATAACTACATTTCCATAGCCGCTTTGCCACCCGCTATAGGTTACCTTTCCATCAGCATAAGCCTTCACGTTTGTTCCTGTTGAAACTGCTATATCAATACCTTCATGCTGTTTGCCCCAACGAGCTCCATATCTAGAAGTTACAGAACCACTAACAGGCCAAATACCGCCTCTGCTTACAGTTTTAGAAGAAGCTTTTACATCTGCTTTCTTAGATTCAGCTTTTGCTTCGGTTTTTAATGCTTCTACTCCTGGAAGTATAATCTTCTGGCCTAATTTAAGCTTGTCTGGTGACCCTAAATTGTTTATTTCTAACAAATCATAAAAGTCTATTTTATATAAAGAAGCTAAGTCCCATAGGTTTTCGCCATCTTTAATCTTATATGCTATGCCATCTATAGAAGGAAATACTAACGATTGTCCTTCTTGAAGGGCTGTATTTGCACTAATTCCATTTGATACAGTAATAGTGCTGACCTTTATTGCATATGTATTTGCTACTGTTTCTACAGTGTCGCCAGCTTTTACTAAATACTCTATTAGTCTTGGTTGACTTATTTGAATATCAAAGGCTTCAGCTATTTGCTGAGAATCTAAGATTAAGGTGTCGTTATCTATTTGTTCTACTGCTGAGACAGATTCCGAGTCAGCATATACCTTTAAAGTGGTAGAGGCTACTGTAATAGAAACAGATAAAGCTATTACTGAAAGCAATGCTATTGATATTTTTCTTTTTTTCATAATTATCCTCCTCTATAACGCCTACGAGGTTAGTTGACGGGTTAGGTCATAGAGTAACCTTCATCAAATGATTCACCCCAAAATTTTAATCCCCCGTTCCATTAGATGGATTCGGCACGTATGTCAAATATTATATACAAAAGTAGACAGGCATGCAAATATAAATTTTGGTATTTATCAATTTGGCATCAAATACAAAGCTTTTAAACAACAAAAATTATAAAAATGTATAAATATATGTTTTTAAGAAAATATAACTAATGAAATACCTATATAGGAGGCAACACAATGAGCGTTACAGTTTACACAACACAAACCTGACCTTGGTGCAAGGTGGTAAAGGATTACCTAAAGTCAAACAATGTAGCTTATGAAGAAAAGGATGTTTCTAAAGATCATGATGCAGCAATGGAAATGATTAGCAAGTCTGGACAACGAGGGGTGCCTGTTGTTGATATTAATGGCAACATAGTTGTAGGTTTTGACCAAGACAGTATTGACGAATTATTAGGAATATAAATTTAAGGGAAGGCTAAATATAGGCCTTCCCTTAAATCTTCAGATAGTTTTTTGGTATTATAAAATAAAATTCTGTTCCATTTTCAAATGAGCTTGTAACTCCATAATGAAAACCATGCATTTTTAATATTTCTCTACATATTGGCAAGCCTAACCCCATACCGCCGCTTTGGGAATTTTTGTAGTATTTATTCCAAATCTCATCAAGTTCATGGGGTTTAATGCCTTCACCGTAGTCTTTTACTGATAATTTTATATTTTCGCCGTCATAGGAAGTAAATACCTCAACTTTGCCATTTTGCATACTAAACTTAATTGCATTATCTAAGAAATTATATAATACTCTTTGGAGGTACTTTAAATCTGCATAAATTTCTATAGATGGTACGTTGACTAATGTAGTTATATTTTTTTGAGCTGATATTATTCTAAATTGATTAGTGCATACATTCACCAATTCAGATAGGTTTACATATTGCCTGTTCAAGATATAGGCCCCATCCTGCAGCTTTGATAACTGAAGCAAATCCATTACCATAGAATTTAACCTATCTACTTCCTTTATTATTTCGTTTGAGTATTTTTTAGTTTCTGATTCATCAACTAGCTCATCTTTAATAGCCTCGCTATAGCTCCTAATAACACTTAGGGGGGTCTTAAAATCATGAGATACATTTGCTATAAAGTCTCTTTGAAGCTGATATTTTTTCTTTAAATCGAGTGCCATCTGATTAATACTGTTTGATAAGGTTTCAATTTCATCCTTAGTTTTAATATTTAGATTAACATCAAAGTCTCCCTTTGAAATTGAGGAAGCTGCTTTTTCAATTTGCAGCACAGGCTTTGTAAATTTTTTGCCTATAAAAGATATCAAAGGTATTGAAAGCAGCAAGGCAGAAATAAATATAAAAAATAAAGTTATGTAAACTACTCTTAGATATTCAGAAGAGTAGTTATTATTTTGAAAAACTACTATATTACCTAAATCTGTTTGAAGGTTATAATATAAGAATTCTGCATCCATGGCATTTGTAAAGATACCTTTCGTTTTAAAGCTTATATTCTCTACAGAGCGAAGAAAGGGCATCATTCCCATTTTTCCATGGGTTAAGGATGTTATATTATCACCATTTATTAGTATAGCACTAATGTTTGTTTCAGCTATTGGTTCCTTATTGCTTAAAGCTTTATATATTTCTCTCGCAGAATTTTCAAGATTGTCATACTGACTGTTAAGATAAAATCTTGAAAGAAACACACTGCTAGCGGCAAAGCATATTACTATAATTATAGTTATTATGGTCAGGAAGTATTTTGCAAGCTTGATAGTTATCTTATCCATTATTAATCTCCTGCTTTAAATCAAATTTATAACCAATTCCCCACACAGTTGCAAGATGCTCCTCGCAAAATTTTATTTTTTCTCTAAGCTTTTTAATATGGGTATCTATAGTTCTTGAATCACCAATAAAATCATATCCCCAAACAGTGCTTAAAAGCTGTTCCCTATTGAAAACTTGACCTGGATTTTTACCTAGGAATAGCAGTAGGTCGAATTCCTTGGGCGTTAGGCTGATTGATTGGCCATCCTCAATCACTTCTCTGCTATCTTCTAAGACAGAAAGATTATTAAAGCTTAGAGATTTGAGAATATTAACTTTACTGTTTATTCTTAGATTTACGCGTAGCACAAGCTCTCTCATGCTGATTGGCTTTACCATATAATCATCGGCACCTAGCTCTAATCCAAATATCCTGTCATCTTCTTCACCTCTAGCTGTAGTTAATATAACTGGGGTGTTGTCCTTAGTTTTTATTTTTCTTAAAAGAGCCCAGCCGTCCTTGCCTGGAAGCATAACATCTAATATTATCAAATCAAAACTATCACTATTTATTAAGTCTTCTGCTTCCCTGCCGTCACTTACAGTTGTGACTGTATAATTTTCTTTTTTTAAATATAAACTCATAACTTCTGATAGTTTAGTTTCATCTTCAATAATTAATATTTTACCCTTCATAATTATCTCCTAAAGTGAACGTATTATATAAAATAATTATATATTAGTTAATTGATTAAAGCTTGTTCTAATTGTGATAAATTTGTGAAAAAAGATCATGGTTTTAGAAATAGAATAATTAGCAGTAAAAAAGTGTAACATAAATTTAAGTGTCATTATTAATATTAACATATAGGGAGAGAATATGAATGGATAAGGAAGTAAAGGAACTGGATTTACTGATAGTAGGTGGTGGACCAGCAGGACTTACAGCAGCTATATATGCTTCTAGAGCAAAAATTAATATGGTTTTATTAGAAAATCAGCTGCTTGGAGGACAAGTAAGGAATAGTTATACTATTGAAAATTATCCTGGCTTTAAGGAAATATCAGGAGGAGAATTGGCAGATATAATTTCTGACCAGGCAAAAGCGCTAGGGGCAACCATACAGAACTTTAGTAATATTACCAGCGTTAAGCTAAGTGACAATGAAAAGATAATTGAAACAAAAAAAGTTATATATAAGCCAAAGGCAGTAATTATTGCAAGCGGTGCAACCCCTAAGAAACTTCCAATAACAAATGAAGAAAAGTACTCAAGCCGAGGGATTCATTATTGTGCTGTCTGTGATGGAGCTATGTATGAGGGAAGTATAGTTGGAGTTGTTGGTGGAGGAAATTCTGCCCTTGAAGAAGCAATATTTCTTACAAAGTTTGCTTCAAAGGTTATTATGATTAGAAGGTATGACTACTTTAAGGGCGAAAAAGCTATGATTGATGAAGTTATGGATAATCCTAAAATTGAAATTATGTATAATTGGGATTTAGTTAATGTAGAGGGAGAAGATTTTGTAAATAAGGCAATTATTAAAAATACTAAAACAGAAGAGCAAAAAGAAATAGAACTAAGTGCAGTGTTTGGATATATCGGCACAGAGCCAAAAACAGAGTTGTTTAAAGAATATATAAGCCTTTCACCTCAGGGATATATCATAACTGACGAGAGTATGCAGACAAATATTAAAGGAGTATACGGTGCTGGAGATATAAGAGAAAAGCTATTTAGGCAAATCACTACTGCAGTTTCGGACGGTACAATAGCAGCATTGGCAGCTGAAAAATATCTCACCGAAAAAAATAAAGATAAACTATAAGATCAATAGTTGTAGGTGTAGCAAATTAGCACATCTACAACTATTATTATGTTAAAGATTCAATATTAATGAAATTATATAATTATAAATTTTACAGTGATATAATAGAGAAAAGAAATTTATGAAAATAAGTTTGGAGGTGTAAGCTACGTGTGGAAATTATATGCGATTTTGTCGGCGGTATTTGCAGCCTTAACTTCAATTCTTGCGAAAATTGGTATAAAGGGTGTAGATTCTAATCTTGCCACAGCTATTCGTACAGTAGTTATTATAATATTAGCTTGGGGAATTGTTTTTGCAACTGGTGCACAAAATGGAATAACCCAGCTTAGTAAGCGAAGTTGGGCATTTTTGGTTCTATCAGGTCTGGCAACAGGTCTGTCTTGGGTGTTTTACTACAAAGCAATATCCATAGGAAAGGTAAATCAAGTTGCTCCTATTGATAAATCCAGCATAGTTCTTACTTTAATTTTATCTTACATAATCTTAAAAGAGCAATTTACAGTAAAAACATTAATTGCAGGAGGGCTTATAACTGCCGGGACCTTTGTAATGTTGTGGAAATAATAGTTAACCTATATCTTTTATATAGTTTTCATAAGGAAGGTGTAAGCACCTTCCTTAGTTGTTTTTGTCAAAGAAATTAAAGAAGGTTGACAGAAGATAAGTGTATTAGTAAGATAAGTATATAATTAATTTCTTATATAGGTTTTGGGGTTAATATTGTAAGTAATATGAAAGGACGATTTTATATGTTAGGTAGGTTAAAAGAGATGGCGGAATTATTAAAAGTACTAGCAAACGAAAACAGATTGGCAATTGTATGTTATTTAATAGATAGACCAATGACTGTAAGCGAGCTGCATGAAAAGCTTCAACATGTGACTCAGCCAGCGTTATCACAGCATCTAGCTGTTCTTAAAATGAATAAAATATTGGATTCTAATAAGAGTGGACTTACAATAACATACTTTATTCAGGATAAAAGAATTATAAATATAGTAGATGCTTTAAAGAAAAATTATTGTAGTTAGAATAAAAAGTGATCTTAAATGGAGCTGATTTAATATGATTATGATGAATTCAAGTGAATCTATAGAAGAATTGATAAGCAATAACGAAGTTGCATTAGTATATTTTGGGAGTGTCGGTTGTAATGTATGTAATGTTATGAAACCAAAGGTAGAGGAACTTCTGAAAGCCTATCCTAAAATTAAAAGTGCACAAGTGGATATTGAGAACTCAATAGAATTATCAGGTTTCTATAATATTTTCACTATACCTGCTATTCTTGTTTATATTGAAGGAAAAGAAATTATTAGAGAGGCAAGGCATATTAGTATACAAGAATTAAATAGCAAAATTGAAAGATATTATAATATGCTGTTTGAGTAATATTTGATTTTTAGGGTTGACAAAGGTGAAGTATGCTCATAATATAAGCATATAAGAAGTTGCTAATATAGTTATGAGTCATTAAGGGAGGAATTTATATGTTTCCATTTATGAAAAAAAGCTCAGTTAAATCCGTTGATGTTAATGAAATAGATAATTTAAAGAAAGAAATAGAATTGATAGATATTAGAGAGCCCTACGAATATAATGCTGGACATTTACCCAAGGCTAAGAACATTCCAATGGATATGATGTTATCACAACCTGAAAAATATCTTGATAAAGAAAAAGAATATCATATCATATGCCATTCTGGCTCAAGAAGCTCCATGGCTTGCGGTATTCTAAAGGACTGTGGATTTAATATAATAAATGTAGCTGGTGGAACTGGAAGATATAAAGGAAAATTAGATAGATAATTATAGGTAAGATAGATACATTATAATAACTTTTTTATGTGTATCTATCTTTTTTATATCTCAGTGAAAGGAATAAGTTACAAGTGAAATATTATAACAGATAATTTTAGTCCTTCCGTAATATATCCTTAGATTTTTCCTCTGAAAACTCCGGAATAAAGTATCTTATTTCTTTAAGCTTTGTTTCTTCTGGTACATTTTTAGGAATGCTAGCCTTTTATATAGTTCTTTTATGTCAATTTTTAGTCCGTTGGATACCTGTATTAAGGGCATATATCCCCTTATTTCATCAGCAGTAAGTACTGCACTAACAGTTATAGGTTCAGGAATAGTATTATAAATACCAACAGATTTACTTATGAGTATGTCACCAATGAATATTGAAATAACCAATGTTAATGCTAAATATGGTTTTAACGCCTTTGTAGCTTGGTTACTTTCCCGACAGCCTTCCTTAGGACATGCTAGTACGCAAAGTTGGCAATTTATACATTCTGCCGAGGTTATATTTTTGCTGTTGGCTACTTCTATGTTCATAGGGCAGCTTTTTGTACAAACTTTCTAAGCCGCCATAAGGACACAAAGCATGTGTAGAAGCCCCTTCTCCACCCCCCTTAACATTATGAAGATAGCCTTGAACAGTGAGCACAATTAGAAAAAATGCTAATATAGACCACCTTATAAATTTAGTTTTCTTGTTTTTTTTCATGTTAAACACATACGAATAAATGTACAATTAAATGTTAATTTATAGAAGTGATTAACTTATGAGATGTATGTGATATGATTGTGAAAATAAATTTATATTTAAATTATAATTTTTTGCAATTTCATCACAATTAGACCAATATTTAAACAAAAAGAGTGGTTATTATAAAGATACACCACATGAGTGGCGAAAACTAAGCATGCTTAAAACAAAGAAAACAAGGAGGAATTAATAATGAAGAAGAGAAGTATTGTTTCAGCTTTAGCGCTAACCTTAGCAATAGGAATGGGAGCAACTGCATATGCTGCCTCTGCAGATAGCACAGCAGCAAGTATACCAGGGCAAAGACTAGGCTTAGGAAGAATAACAGCTATGAGAGGGTATGACTATATAACAAATATCCTTAAAAACAAATTAGGACTATCAGACGAAGACATTACTAGAGCTATGAATTCAGGAAAAACACCTTATGATATAGCTGCAGAAAAAGGACTGTCCCAAGAACAATTAAAATCAGCTTTACTTGAGGAGAGAACTAAGGCAATTGATGCTGCTGTAAGTAAAGGAACAATAACCAAAGAAGATGCAGAAACATTAAAGAAAAATTTAAATGAGAATATAGAAAATTGTACTGGTAATTTTGGGCAGAGACAAGGAAGAGGTCAAGGTCGAGGAATGATGGGTAACGGACAGGGAAGAGGATACTATGCAGCACCTAACATGGGAACCTCTAACTAAGATATATAAGTATTTTGTATGATTAGAGTTTATAAAAGCGGTATATTTGAAAGCTATATAAAGTAAAAGAAGCAGAGCAACTCTGCTTCTTTTACTTTATATAAAAATTCTTAATAAGGTTGGGTAATATATTATGATAATAGACGCTGAAGCTGAAAGCCAAAATATTAGTTTTGTTTTTTTACTGGAATTCTTTCTTTCAATAATGCTATAAGACAAGTATAGCATTAAGGCTGTAATTATAACAAATATTGGCTTGTATTTCGTAAAATTTGAAAAGTATGCTGCTCCAAAGGTCCCCAAACCTAGGGACGCCAATATAAGACCTCCGCCTCAGCAAAAGGCAGCGAAGAAAGCAGGTATAACAGAAAATATGCTGAGTAGTCTTTCTTTCATAAAACATGTCCTCCGAAAACTAAAAGTTAATAAAATTCAGGTAGTTGCTTAATATTCCAATTTTGTTAGTAAAAATCAATACTCCCATTAAAATCATTAAAATACCACTTATTATAGATATTAGTTTTAAGTATTTTCCTAAGTTGTTTATTTTTGACGATAAAGAATCAATTACTAAGGCAGTTAATATAAATGGAATTGCAAGACCTAAGGAGTAAACAACTAGCAGCATAATACCCTTACTTATAGTATCCATACTGCTTGCATAAGCAAGAATAGAATATAGTATAGGGCCAACACAAGGGGTCCAGCCAGCAGCAAAAGCCATTCCAAGTAAAACTGATCCAAAGGTGCCTCGAGTATTTTTAAAGGATAAAAACTTTTTTTCTTTTGAAAATACACTTAGTTTCAGAATACCTGAGGTATGCAATCCAAATATGATAATTAAAATCCCGGACAATCTTCTGAACAAGCGAAGATTCTGATTAAAGATTTTCCCAAGAGAAGTAACGGAAGCTCCCATTACTACAAAAATAATAGAAAAACCAATAACGAAACCCAATGATTTATAAAATACTGTAAGTTTTGAACTTTTATTATGTATATCATTAATAGATGCACCAGTTAGATAACTTATGTATGCAGGAACTAAAGGTAAAACACAGGGAGATAAAAATGAAAGCACTCCTGCTGAAAAGGCCAATATAAATGAAACATTACTCAAATTCAGATCACCATCCTTTTAATTATTCATAAAAAATCTAAAATCATATTATTTCAACTATCCGTATGTTAATATTATATGATAATTACTATTAAATATAAACATAAAAATTGTGAACAGATTAATAAAAACAGCGTTATATTACAATATTACGATATTTAGTTACAAAATTGCAATACATAGCTTGACATATTAGCGAATACTAATATAATATTTATATACCGGGTATGGGTATGTGAATTGGCATATAACAGGAGGGATGGTATGAAAAATTTATTTAAGCTATGGAAAAAGTATTCATATGTGCTTTTACTAGCGTTTATTATTGTGAGCCTATTTGATTTTAGAGTAGGTATGATAGCAATTATTTGTATGATTGCACCTATTATCGTTTCTATTTTTAGAGGAAGATTTTGGTGTGGAAATTTGTGCCCAAGAGGAAGCTTTTATGATAATTTAGTATCTAAATTTAGCAACAAAAAATCAGTTCCTAAATTTTTAAAGTCTATACATTATAGATTATTTGTAGTTATATTTATGTTCACTATGTTTAGCATAGGAGTTAAAAATAACTGGGGTAATCCTGCTGGAATTGGTATGGTATTCTATAGAATTATTGTAATCACAACTATAATTGGTGTACTCCTATCCTTGTTCTACAATAATAGAGTTTGGTGTAACTTCTGTCCTATGGGAAGCATAGCATCATTTATATCATATTTAAAGAGGGATAAGAAGGTATTAGAAGTATCTAATACTTGCGTTAATTGTAAGATATGTGCTAAGAAGTGTCCTATGGGTATATCTCCCTATGAATATAGAGGTAATGTGTTAAGTCACCCAGATTGTATTCAGTGTGAAAAGTGTGTGATAGCTTGCCCTAAAAAATCTATTGGATATAGCATGATAGATAATCATATAGACAGCTAGAAAGATAACTTTTTAACTTGTTAACTTTTTCCTTAAGTGATTTACAATATTTTCTAAATAAAGATCGGTAAAATGTTAGGGAAGGTATTAGAGGAAAAAGTTATTTGTATATTAAATATTTAAAGGTATATTGACTAATTTAGGATAAAGTAATACTATGTATATGTACCATACAGGGGTATGTAATTAATTTGTTACTAAAAGTTCATATAAATTATAGACGTTTAAATAATAGGAGGCAATAATTATGACAATAAGTATTAATGAAGCAAATTTCAATAAAATAGTAAACAGTGACATACCAGTAGTAGTAGATTTTTGGGCACCGTGGTGCGGACCATGCAAGATGCTTGGTCCAATTATAGAAGAGATAGCAATTGAACTAGAGGGTAAGGCTGTAGTTGGGAAAATAAATGTTGATGATAATCAAAGTATTGCGATGCAGTACAAAGTATTAAGCATTCCAACAGTGCTTATATTTAAAAATGGGCAAGTTATTGACCAAATTGTTGGATTTATGCCTAAAAGTGCTATAATGGAGAAGATACAAAAACACATATAAAATTTAATTAAAGATAAAATGTGGTTAATGTACAAAAGAAGTACTCTTATGAGGTGGTAGTTTTATGAGCGAGAGATATGATATAGCGATAGTAGGAAGTGGTCCAGCAGGAATTACAGCTGCTATTAATGCGAAGATAAGGAACAAAAGGATAATAATTTTTGGTTATGAGAATCTAAGTAATAAACTATACCTTGCACCTAAGATAAACAATTATGTTGGTTTTCCAGGGATAAGTGGCAAGGATTTAACAGAAAAGTTTAAAGATCATCTAAAAGAGATGGATATTGAGATAACCTATGAAAGAGTTGACAGTATATATGCCATGGGTGATTATTACGCTTTAATGGTTAATGACAAAACCTATGAAGCTACCGGTATAGTATTAGCTACAGGGGTTTCCTTTGGAAAGCCTTTTAAAGGTGAGAGTGAGTTTCTTGGAAGAGGTGTAGGGTATTGTGCAACCTGCGATGCTCCTTTATATAAAAATAAAGTAGTTACAATAATAGGTTATAATAAAGAATCCATTGAAGAAGCAAACTATGTAAGTGAACTTGCAGCTAAGGTATACTATATACCAATGTTCAAAGGTGATGTTGATCTAAACAGTAATATAGAGGTTATAAATGACAAGCCTGTAGAGATAATAGGCGATAGTCATGTTAATAAGTTAGTATTAAAAAACAGTGAAGTAGAAACAGATGGATTATTTATTTTAAGAGATAATATATCACCAGATCAATTAGTGCCAGGTCTTTTAGTTGAGGAGGGGCACATAAAAGTAAGTAGAGATATGGAGACAAATCTTAAAGGCTGCTATGCAGCAGGAGATGCTGTGGGTAAGCCTTATCAATACTTGAAGTCAATGGGAGAAGGTCAGGTAGCTGCTTTAAATGCAGTTTCTTATTTAGATAAATTATCTCGTGAAAAATAATATAATATCTTTTATATTAAAATGCGGCAACTGATAAACAGTATGGCCGTTTTTTTTCGTCTCATAGGTAATACCTATTATATTGATTATATAATTATATTTTACAATATATAGTTAAGGCATTATCATATAAGTAAAGTAAATTAGCTTATAAGGAGGAGATAAGATGAACACTGGCCTTAATAGTAGAAAGTTTAACAATAAAAACGGCTTTAAAAAAATTATATCAACAAGAAAACTAATCTCTATGCTGATTTTAACTGGTTTGATTACACAGATATTTATAGGGTGTAAAGCAAAGACAATATCAATAAATAATAAATATTACTATAGCTTTACTGATTCATTGAAAAATACTATCCACTTAAAAGACAAGCCCCAAAGGGTGGTTTCGCTTGTCGGCTCCTATGCTGAAACTTGGATTTTAGCTGGTGGTGAGCTTGTAGGTGTTACTAATGATGTTATTAGCGAAAGGAAAATGGAAGTATCTAAGGAAACAAAAATGCTAGGTACAATAAAAGATCCAAATGTAGAAGAAATTATAGCACTATCTCCTGAATTTGTTTTGCTTTCTACAGATATAGAAAGTCATGTAAGGATTTCAGAAACTCTTAAGAAATCTAATATACCTTTTGCATTTTTCAAGGTAGAGCATTTTGAGGATTACCTAAATATGCTTAAAGTATGCACAGAAATAACAGGAAATAAGGAATTATATGAGAAAAATGGATTAGCAGTTAAAAAACAAATTGAAAATATCTTAGCCAAAATCGACAAGAAGAATAATCCTGATGTACTGTTTATTCGTGCTTTTTCAAGCGGTGCAAAAGCTAAAAATGATGATAATATGGCCTGCAAAATTCTTAATGATTTAGGTACTGTAAATATAGCCTCAAAGCATAAGTCTCTTTTAGAGGATTTGAGTATTGAAGAAATTATTCAAGAGGATCCAGACTATATTTTTGTAGTAACAATGGGGGACAGCAAAGAAGCCTTAAAAGCTTTAAAAGATGGAATAGAGAAAAATCCAGCATGGAGCAGTTTATCAGCAGTAAAAAATAATCGATATATTGTGCTTCCAAAGGAATTATTTCACTATAAGCCTAATGCAAGATGGGGTGAAAGCTATGAATATGTTGCAAAAATTCTCTACCCGGATACATTTAAATAAAAACAGTAAGAGCTATAACTGCAGCGTTATAGCTCTCCTTACAATTTTGCTTCTAATTGGAGTTTTTATGAGTATCAGCATTGGTTCTTCAAAAATATCTTTATCAGAAATAATTTCTTCTATGCAGCAGGGAGATAATGCATCGAAAACATATAGAATCATAAGCTTTGTAAGGATACCAAGAACATTGGCTGCAGTTCTTTCAGGCTGTGCTTTGTCAATGTCAGGTGCTATACTCCAGTCCGTATTGAACAATTCTCTTGCAAGTCCCAATATTATTGGTGTAAATTCTGGAGCAGGATTATTTACTGTATTAATAGCAGCTTTTTTTCCTGCAAATCTGTATTTTACAACAATTGCTTCTTTTATAGGGGCGCTCCTAGCTATGCTTTTAGTTTATTTTATAGCACAAAAGACAGGAGCTTCCAGAATGGCTATAGTTTTATCGGGAGTTGCTGTATCAAGCTTTATAGGTGCAATGACGGATACTGTACTAACTCTAAAACCTGATACAGCGATTAGTCGAACAGCATTTATGATAGGAGGCTTTTCTGGTATAACAATGGACAAGGTAAGTTTTGCCGGCTGGTTTATTGTTTTTGCCTTTATTATAGCCTTAATTCTAGGCTATGATATGAATATACTGGCTCTAGGAGATGAAAGTGCAAAGTCCTTAGGTTTAAATGTAGTTAGGATTCGCTTTGTGTTTTTAATCCTTGCAGCAATGTTAGCAGGAAGTGCTATAAGTTTTGCTGGTCTATTGGGCTTTGTTGGACTTATTGTTCCTCATGTATCAAGATTTTTGGTTGGATATGATAATAGAATTTTGCTTCCAGTGTCAGCACTGTTAGGAAGTATTTTTACTCTGCTTTGTGATTTACTGGCACGAGTACTTTTTGCTCCCTTTGAAATTCCTGTTGGAATTATAATGTCCTTCTTGGGAGGACCATTCTTTATATACCTATTAATAAAGGGTAAGAGAGGTCAGCTTTATGATTAAATTAAATAATATAACTTCAGGGTATAATGGAGTTGAAATCATTAAAGATATAAATATAGCTTTTGAAGAAGGCAGTATCACGAGTATTGTAGGTAAAAATGGCTGTGGAAAAACTACCGTACTAAAGACAGCAGCAAATCTGCTAAAGCCTTTTAGTGGTGAAATTACTATAAAGGGTGAGGATATTTCTAGTATTTCAAGCAAGGAGCTTGCAAAGAAGGTTTCTTTTCTACCTCAACTTAGAACTGTGCCAAATATAACTGTGTATAATTTGGTTATGCACGGCAGATATCCGTATTTAGGCTTTTCACGTACTCCTCAGAAAACAGACAAGGAAATTGTAGAGAAGGCTATGGAAAATATGGGTCTTAAGGATTGTATAAATAAAAGTATTCAAGAGCTTTCCGGAGGACAGCGTCAAAAAGTTTATATATCAATGATTTTAGCTCAGGATACAGATATAATCTTTTTGGATGAGCCTACTACCTATTTGGATATTAATCATCAGCTTGAAATATTAGAAATAATAAAAAAGCTTAAAAAAATGGGTAAGACTATAGTTATGGTGCTCCATGATTTAAGCAATGCTCTTTCCTACTCGGACAAGCTATGTCTTATGGAGAAAGGTCAGGTAGTAATATATGATACTCCACAAGCAGTATTTGACAGCAAGGAGATGGATAGAATCTTTAAGATTTCTTCTGAACAGGTATTAGTTGAAGAGAAGGCCTCACCGCAGTATGTATTCTATCTAAAGTAAAATAAAAAGCCTTCATTGCTCTAAAACTTTAGTATAGGACAATAAAGGCCTTTTAATATTTAACCTACATAAGCTGCAAACAGCTTTACAAATATTAAGGATGATAGGGCAACAGCTGCCCAGGTACAGCCTCCAAGTATGATTGGTTTAATACCCTTTGTAATTAAATCTTTGAATTGAATTTTAAAGCCTACACCAGCTAAAGCTGCTGCAATTAAAAATTTATATCCTTTTTTAAAGAAATTTGAGGCACCCCCAATGTTTTGAAATACTCCTAGGGTGTTTAAAATAGCCATAACTAGGAATATAAGAATAAACCATGGGAAAACCTTTATTATAGTTTGGCCTATCGACATTTTCTTTTGAGCATCTGAAGCTGCTGAAGGCTCGCCTAAAGAATCAATGGACTGAGCTTGCTTTCTTACAGTCATTACAGTAAATATAACTGCAAGTACAATAAGCATTGTAGTTCTTGTAAGCTTCACTGTTATGGCCAGGTTTAAGTCAAGATTATTTAAAACGTTATATGTAGCTTCTGCAGCGGCAACACTTGAAGTATCGTTAATAGCAGTACCCGCAAGGAAACCAAATTGGTTGGCAGTTAAACCAAGAAAGCCTGATGCATATGGGTAAACTAGAGCCGCAAATATGTCAAATAAAAAGATTGCTGTCATAGCATAAGCTATTTCAGTTTCTTTAGCTTTAATTATGGAGGCTAAGGTTGCAATAGCAGTACCACCACAAATGCATGTACCACCACCCACTAAGGTACAGGTATTTTGTGATACCTTTAATTTTCTACCTACAAAATAGGCAACACTAAAAGCAATTATTATGTTGAATATAATAAGTGGAAGTGCTTTTGCTCCATAGCCTAAGATTTCTTTAAAGTTAAGAGTAGCACCAGCTAAAATAATACCAAAGCTTAAGAATTTTTTTCCTGCAAAAGTAGTTCCAGCTTTGAAATCCTTATCTACAGATGGCATAAAGTTTACAATAAGCATGCTTATAAACAATCCAATCATAGGAGCCCCAATAAGCTTTTGCGTTCCTCCTAAGTAGGTTGCTACCGTAGCAATGCCAACGCATAAGGCGATAGCAAAGTGTTTTTTTAGGTTAAAATTGGTAGTTGGTTTAGTGTTTAAATTAGTGTTCATGAATGATAACCCCTTTCAATTAAGATGAAATTTAAAGTTGTTAATAAAGTAACAAAACAACTTAAAAAAATAAAGGTTTAAAAACATAAGGTTATTATATAAATAAGTGTTAAATATATAACAAAGCAATGCAAAAAAATAATTAGTGCCCAGAAGAAAGCCTTGTACAGAGGCTTTCTTCTGAAACTATAATTAAACTGAGTGGGTTTAGGGTATATAGAAACCTAGATTAACAGGTAGCTCCGCCTACGATGTGAAGCTTTGCATCCAGGATTTCCTGCTTTCTTTCTAAAATATCATTTGATAATAATTGAGCTTGTACATTTTCAAAGCCAAGCCTTTCAATAGTTTGAGATAAACGCTCTCCTGTCTTTCCTTGTTCTCTATATAAAAGTATAGTCTTTTCTATTACATCCATAGCTTCTTCTTTGCTGGTAAAGATTTTGCTTAGAGGTATTCCTTGCGCAACGCGTTTTCCCCATCTTCCGCCTATATATATTTTGTATCCAACTTTTCCATCTTCTATAGCGTCAAAGTGGCATTTTCCAACACAGCGTCCACAGTTGTTGCACTCGTCTTGGTCAATAGCAAGCATACCATCAAATATCTTTGCAGCATTTACTGGGCAGGCATCCTCTACAGAACACTTCTTGCATCCATTGCATGAATCCTCATCAAAGTTAGGTATTAACTGACCAATAATTCCTAGGTCATTTAAATCAGGTTTAACACAGTTGTTAGGACAACCCCCAACACCAATTTTAAATTTATGAGGAAGCTTAACATCGTTATAGCCATTAAAAAATCTTTCGTGAATTTCCTCTGATAAGCCAAAGGTATCTATTAAACCATACTGACAGGTTGTACCCTTACAGGATACTACTGGACGAACCTTTGAACCAGTGCCTCCTGTTACAAGACCTTCCTTAGCAATGTAAGCTCTAAAGTCTTCAATTTTGTCATAGGGAATTCCTTGACACTCAATAGTTAGTCTAGTTGTAAAAGTTACAATGCCATTACCAAAAAGCTGTGCAGCTTCTGATAAGCATTTGTTTTGAGCAGCTGTAATTTTGCCATTTACAGTGATAATTCTTCCTGAAAAGTTGTCAGTACCCTTGTTACTTAGAAAGCCTAAGGCCTTTACTCTTTTTTCGTCTGCAGCACTTACAGTTAAACATGCCATAATTCTAATCCTCCAGTTAAATAAATAATAGTTTTATATTGATATTTCATTAAAGGTAGTACCACCTTCAAGAACTAGTGTGTTAGTATACCCAAAATACTTTAAGCGGTTTTGAAGCATATAAGCTCTTTTTCCCTTAGCACACACTAAGAGAAGCTTTTCATCCTTAGCAAATTCGGGAAGTTCTCCGTTAACCTTTGTAAGATCTACGTAAGGAACTCCTTCAATGCTTGGGGTAAGAGAGGCATCAATTATTTTGTAGTCTTCAGCATTTCCAGCAGCATACTCAGCAGGTGTTATAGTTTCAAAAGCACCACTGATCTTATTTAATAAAATGTTCACAGTATGTGAGAAAGGATGGATTGCTGTTGAGAATGGTGGAGCATAAGCTAAATCCATATTTTCAATTTGCTCAAGAGTTGCCCTCATTGATATTGCTGTGACAGCAATATCAACCATTTTATCTACAGCACCCTTGCCAAGCACTTGTAGACCTAGTAATTTATTAGTTTCTATATCTGCTATCATCTTAACAATAAAGGATGAAGCGCCAGGATAGTATTGTGCTTTATCGTCTACAACAGTTACAACACTTACAGCATTATAACCAGACTGTTTTGCAGCAGCTTCTGTTAAGCCTGTTCGTCCTACATTAAGCTCAGGAAGCTTAGCAACTGCTGTTCCTAGAACACCTTGATAAGCTACATTAGCACCGTTAATATTTTTAGCAGCAATACGACCAGCGATATTAGCTGAAGAGCCCATAGGAGACCAAGCAGGTTCTTTAGTAAGCTTATTAGTTACAGTAGCACAGTCGCCAACTGCATATATATCTTCTATATTTGTTTGCAAGAACTCATTTACTTTAATAGTTTTATTTGGCATTAATTTAATGTCTGTGTCAGCTAGAAAAGCTGTGTTAGCTCTTATTCCTACAGAAAGTATAACAGCATCAGTTTTAATAGCGCGCTTGTCTGTTTTAATTTTTTCGACTTTTGTTTCACCAAGGATAGCTTCAAGTTTTGTTTCAGTAAAGGTCATGATGCCTTGATTAGCTAAATGGTTTTCAACATACTCAGCGAACTCTTCATCAAAACCAGGAAGTACATGCTTTGCCATATCTATGACAGATACCTTAACTCCTTGAGTAGATAAATTTTCAGCAACCTCAAGTCCTATGTATCCGCCACCAACTACAACAGCACGCTTAATTTCACCTTCTTCAATAGCTTCCCGTAAGGCGATAGCATCATCTGGAGTTCTCATAAAGAACACACCTTTTAAATTTACCCCATCTACTGGAGGCTTTATGGCTTCAGCACCAGAGGCAATAACTAACTTGTCATATTTATAATTAAGAGTTTCCTTTGTATTTAAATCTAGTGCATCTACAGTTTTATCTACAGGATTAACATTTTTTACTTCTACTTCGGTGAGTACTTGAACTCCAGTCAATCTTGAAAAATTATCGGGAGTATTAACAATTAATTGACTGCGTTCTGGAATTACTTTGCCAACATAGTAAGGGAGTCCACAACCTGCATAGGAAATTTCTTTGCTTTTAGTTAAAATCGTAACCTCGCAGCTGCGGTTTTCACGTTTTAGCTTTGCAGCAACCTTAGTACCGGCAGCTACACCACCAATAATAAGAACCTTCATGTATTCAACCTCCTTATATTCCTTTTGAGAGCATAATAATTGTCAATTATTATGCTCTTTGTTTATTTTTTAACATCATTTACAATACTAATATAACACTTGTTAAAATAATAATAAAATGATATTATCTTATAATACTCATAGGTAAAACCTATCAATGATTCAAAGTAGTGTTAATATTGGGGGGGGTAAATGTGACAATAAGGCATTTAAAAATATTTATTGAAGTAGCAGACAGTGGAAAGATGAGTATGGCCGCAGCTAAGTTTTTTATTTCACAGCCGACTGTAAGCCAGGTCATTAGAGAACTTGAGGAGCATTATGGGGTGCTCTTATTTGAACGTCTGTGCAAGAAATTATTTATAACAGAAAAAGGGAAAAAACTTCTTTCTTATGCAAGAAGTGTAGTAAAGCAGTTTGATGATATGGAAGAAATGATGTTTCAGGCTAATTATGTAGATAAAATCAAAATTGGGGCTACTATTACAGTAGGTAATTGTATTCTTAGCGATGTTATCAAAAGTTTTAAAGAGGTTAATCCTGAGGTTGAGACATATTCTTATGTAAACAATACAAGAGACATAGAAGAAAAATTGTTAAGGTCAGAACTAGATATTGGTATAGTAGAAGGTAAAGTTAAAAGTCCAGATTTAATTTCTATTCCAGAAGTAAATGATTGCTTGATTCTTGCCTGCAGCACAAAACATAGCTTTGCCAGAAAGAAAACAGTTAAACTATCCGAATTGGCTTACGAGAGGTTTGCTATGCGCGAGCAAGGCAGCGGAACAAGAGAGCTTTTTGAAAGATATATGATGGAAAACGGAATGGAAATAAAAATAGCTTTTGAAGGAAACAGTTCTGCTTCTATTAAAAAAGCAGTAATGGAAAACCAATGTTTGGCGGTTATTTCTATACGCTTAGTAGAAGAGGAAATTAAAAATGGATATATACATGTTATTCAGAATATGGAATGTGACTGGGACAGATCCTTTAGCGTGGTATATCATAAAAATAAGCTTGTAACTAACGAAATGAAAAGTCTTATTGATATAGTAAAAAACTATAAGCATGCAGATATTCTTCAGAGAATAGATTCAGGTAAGTTAATAAGAGGATAAAATAGGCAATGCTATAAAGAGTATAGTGCTTTATGGCGTTGCCTATTTATAAAAAATATATACTAAATACTTATTTACTTTTCATATAGCTTTTTAACATATCTATAAATACTACAGTACCCCTTGAAGGGATGATTCCCTTTTGCAGTACATAGGAAAAACTTCTATAATATGTCTGTCCAGTTTCTATAACAGATAGTTCTTTGCTTGTTGCTGAAGCTTCAGTAACAAGAGATGAAATAAAAGTAATGCCTAAGTTGTTTCTTACTGCTTCTTTAACTGCATAATTACTTCCAAATACAATAAAATTTTTAGGACTTATATTGTTATTGGACAAAAAAAGCATCAAATATTCTCTTGTACCAGAACCGATTTCTCTAGTAATCCAGGTTTGATTCTGCAAATTATCCATTGAAAATTTTTTGTTAGTCAAGGAATGATTATAAGGAACTGCAATTTTCATTATGTCTTTATAAAAATGTTCAATTGTTAAACTAGAACTTGGGACTGTACCTTCCACTAATCCTAAGTCAATTTGAAAGTTTTTAACTCTCTCGCAAATACTCTGAGTATTTTCAATTGTAATTTCTAACTCTAAATCTGGATATGTTTTTGTAAACTTACCTAAAAAGTCTGGCAGCAGATATTCTCCAATAGTAAAGCTTGCGCCTATACGCAAACGCCCTTTTACCATGTGTTCATAATACATTAAATCATTTTTGGTATCATCTAATAATTTAGTAATTTGTTTCGAACGTTCGTAAAGCAGATGACCAGATTCAGTAATATATATATTTTTCTGCTTAACTGAACGCTGAACTAAGATTGTATTAAAATATTGTTCTAGGTGTTTAATATGAAGACTAACACTTGCTTGAGATAAGTTAATATTTTCAGCGGCCTTGGTAAAGCTATTATATTCTACAACTGCTATGAAAGTTCTAAGTTCGTCTATCATTATAAATGTCCTTTCTAAGACTATTATATATTAATGATTATAATAAAATATCTTTGTTTTACTCATGATTTAAACCTATGAATTAACTTGAAATTACAAAAGCTTAATTATACTATCAGCAGCCTCTTCAATAGTGGTATCATTTAAAACTTCTAAATCATTGAACTGCATATATAGAGGGTACCTTTCTTCAAACAATTTATAAAGCTTTGATTGTCCTTCTAAAAGCAGCGGGCGGGTGGAGGTATCTATATCTTTTATTATATTTTCTAATGGTCTGTTTATAAATATAATTATAGAATTTTTTTGTAATATCTCCATATTTCGAGGAACTTTTACAGCACCGCCTCCAGTTGAGATTACCGAAGGGCAGTTATTGACTATTTCTTTTATGGAGCTACTTTCAAGTTCTCTAAAATATGCTTCTCCTTTAAGAAAAATATCTTTTATAGGTTTGCCTTCTTTTGCTTCTAGGTATTCATCAACATCATAGAAAGGTAAGAATAGTTTTTCGGAAACAATTTTTCCGATAGAAGTTTTCCCGCAGCCAGGCATTCCAATAAGTACAATATTTTTATTTAACATTTTAATATCCTCACTTATGTTCAAGTTTCCTCAATAATTCTACAATAAAGTTTAAAATCTTCATAGTATCTTTAAACTAAATTGTTATAATAATCTTACAAGCATAAATATTTAGCTGTATAAGAGGTGAAGTTTAGTTGCAGACAATTAGAAAAAGACTAAGTATTTTATTCGTTATATGTTCTATATTAGCAATATTTTTAATTACTTTATTTGTTAATACAACTATAAATAAAAAATTCAATCAATACATGGCAGATATTCAAAACAAAAGATATGAAAGAATCGTAGTTTACCTTGAAGAAATTTATAAAAGAGAAGGTAATTGGAATGATAATTCTGGCATTGAGTTAATGCATGAGGCATACATGGGAAACTACTGTTTAACTTTATTAGACATCAATAAGAAAACTGTATGGGGAATGGACCCTAATGAAATAAAAAATAATTTGCATTTTAATACAATGCTTACTCAAGATAAAGGAGTTTATAATTCAAAACGATTTGAAATTCATTACAATGGTAAGGTTGTTGGATTCGTAGATATTGGGCAGTATGCTCCGATTTTACTTACAGAGGAAGATGTAAATTTCAAAAAATCAATAAATGAGAGTATTATAGCAAGTGGAATACTAACGCTGCTAATTATTATATTTGTAAGTTTATACTTTTCCAAGCAGTTTTCAAGACCAATAAAAGCTGTAGCCAATATGTCTGTAAATCTTTCAAAAGGAAATTTTGATGCAAAATCCAATGTTGAAAGCAATATTGAAGAGCTTGAAAATTTAAGGAATAGTGTCAATATACTAGCTGAAAAGCTAAAATATCAAGATAGCCTTAGAAAAAGATTGGTTTCAGATATATCACATGAGATTAGAACTCCTCTAAATGTGCTGCAAAACAATCTTGAAGCCATGATAGATGGTGTTCTTCCTGTTACGAGTGAGAGATTAAGTAACCTCAATGAAGAAGTAGTGAGATTTGGAAAGCTTTTGAATAGTCTAAATGCTCTAAAGGAGTTTGAGACAGAAAGTATAAAACTTGATTTTGAAACAATTTTATTGAATGAATTAATTAAGGATATTTGTAAGGATTTTCAAACAGCGGTAGAAAAGAAAAATATAAAGTTAAGATGTAAATTTCAGAATAATTCAGATTATAGCATAACCGGAGATAGAGATAAGCTAAAACAGGTTTTCATAAATCTGTTATCCAATTCTGTTAAATTTACCGAAGCAGAAGGAGAAATAACCTTTGAACTGTATGAAACCTATAAAAATATTGTAGTTGAAATAAAAGATACTGGTGTCGGCATTAAGAAAGAAGACTTGCCTTTTATTTTTGAAAGACTCTATAGAGGGGATAAAAGCAGGAGTGAAATTGAAGGAAGTGGTCTTGGGCTTACTATTGTTAAAAATATTCTTAAACTGCATTCTGCAAGCATTGAAGTGAAAAGCGAAGAGGGTAAAGGTACAACCTTCAAAATCAGTTTTATCCATAGTGTAGATAAATAAAAAACTGATATTAAAATAACAAAGGAGAAGTCTATTTCAGACTTCTCCTTTCATTATTGAAGATACTTTTCTCTTATTTTTTCTGCATCTGCAGATTTTAAATCATCAACTACTTCGATAATTCCTAGAATACCGTTGTCTTTTAAAATTGCATAACCGCCTGATTTTTTTGGATTGAATTCAACTTCATTTATACCTTTCTTAGCCTTAAAGGAACTAACCTTACTTCCTGTTTCAGCATCTAATATAAGATACTCACCCTCAACGTTATCGAAAGAACTTAGGTCAAAAGTTAATTTTGTGCTTGAACTGTTTCCTGTAATAACTATCAAAGGTTGAAGCTCATAGCCAATACCTTTAAATTTTGCGCTTTGATATTTTCCGGCAGATAATGCTTTACCTACCAAATTTTCTGTTGGAATTTTTGTTAAATCATTTCCGTAAATGCTTGGCTGAGCTGGAGCCTCAGAATCATCTCCTACAGGACCAGCGCAGCAGCTAGGGCCATTGCTAGCAGGGGGAATAGTAGGGTCAGCTTTTGAAGCATCCACATTGTCAAGCTTATCTACAACCTTTATTACACCTCTTATCATACCCATCCAGCAGCTAAAGTTTATATCTTTATCTCCAGGAGTAAATTCTATAACATTTTCACCACTTTTTAATTTATGCTGCTTGTTATCTATTGCTTTAGCAACAATTGCATTATTACAAGAATTAATTTGTTTTCCATCGATTATCCATTTGACAGGTATATCTTTTTGAACATAAAAAGCGTTAGGGGTATAGCCTCTGTTATCAGCAGTCATTCTTATGACTTGAACACCGTTTTCTAAAGAAGCTTTGGCTGCATTTGAACTAGAAGAATTACTTGATCCACTGCCTAATAGTGATTTCGAACTGCTTGAAAGTGCTCTCATAGGATTAATATTGATTCCAGCGAGTGCAAAACCTCTATTCCCCATAATTAGACCTAGGATTATAACAAGAATTCCGCTAAACTTAAGTATCTTCTTAGTATATCCTTTGCTTAAAAGTCCTGATAATGCTCCAAATGTAAGCATAAGCGGTACTGTTCCTATAGAGAACATAAACATGGACAAGGCTCCTTTTACAGGACTACCTGTTCCAAGAGCAAACAGCTGCATGGTTTGAAGAGGACCGCAGGGCATAAATCCATTCAATAATCCAACAATAAATGGTGATCCAGATTTATTCTTAGCTTTACAGGCTGCATGAGGAAGTTTTATCTGAAACCTTCTAAAAGCGCTGAATCCAGCCATGTTAAAGCCCATCATAATCATGAAGAGTCCTGCTAAAATTTGAAGTATTGCTTGTGTAGTAATTGAAAGCGAAAATACCGACCCAATTGCTCCTATAACTCCGCCAAGGATAGTATAAGATACAACTCTTCCAAGGTTGTATAGAATTGCTGGTTCTAGAGCATCGAATTTATTTTTGCTTTCTTTTGAAAGGGTTTGGGAAAGCATTATTCCACCGCACATGCCTACACAATGTATTGAGGTAAAAACACCCACTATGAAAAGAACAGCATAGGAAGCGTTTGTGAGCTTCGATTCCATATCATACCCAGAGGTATTTAGACTTAGTAATATTATTGCAGCTGCTATTATAAGAATCCCAAGGAATTTAAAATCACTAGAACCTTCTGTTGTATATCCAGCCTTTTTTACTGCTGTTTTAACTTTTGCTAGGCTGCAGATCTCGTCATCGTATTCTACTTCAGCAAATTGGCCGCTGTAGCTTGCTTTAGCGGTTAATACACCATCTAAACTTTTAATAGCCTTCTCAACTCGATTTTCACAAGAACCGCAGGTCATGTCATACACTTTAAACCTATCTTTCCTAATACCCATAAATTCCCTCCTAATATGTATTTAAAAGATATAGCAGGATGATCTCGACATAGTAAAGTACAATTTTTAATTTGCTACATACTAGAGTATATAAAAAACTTGTGTGGATTTTATGAAGATATAGATTCAAAATCAAAAGGTAATCATAATTTTACAGCTAGCATGAGTATTTGATTTTATCACGATCTTTGTTTATAATTGACTATGATTATCTATGTAAAATAATTAAGCTGGTATTATTAAAAAAGATTGAAGCATTGCAAGTTAATAATTATAGGGAAATGAGGATGAAGCTTTATGGCTATAACTGTTAAGGAAGCTTTAGATCTTGATATACTTAAAGGTTTTAAAGTTATTGCTGGTAAGAAGGGACTATCAAAAGAAATAACTCATGTGGCAGTTTGGGATTATGAAACTGGCGATTTAATAGAACAAAATTTTAGCAGAGGAGATTTTGCTCTAAGTACATTAGTTGCCATAAAAGATAATATTGATCAGCTTTATGAGATTGTAGAAAGAATGATCAAAGTTGGTATAAGCTGCCTCGCAGTTAAAGATATTTATATAAAGGAAATTCCAGGGGAAGTTATCAAGCTTGCTGATAAGGAGCACTTTCCTATTATGATGTTTAACGGTACCTTCACTGAAGATGTAATTGTTTATGTAAATTTAGCTATAAGCGAGAAAAAACAGTATGAAGATTTAGCATCACAAATAGATAGTATTTTATATAATAATTTAAATGAGCTGCGAATAAAGCAAATCGCTCTCAAAATAAATATTAACTTTAAAGATAAAAACATAGTGGCCTTCTGTAAGAGAAAAAGCAACAAATTATCTGGAATTAAAAGTCCTTTTAATAAAGAAATGGAACAGGTTTTTAGTGAGATTATACCATATGAAGACGGGTATCTTTTTATAAATACCTTTGAAGAAGGGGAAGAACAGGATGTCACTAAGACTGTTCTGAGAAGATTAAAGTGGTGCGGCTTTGACGAGAAAACTTATATTATAGGGGTAAGCGGGTTGTATGAAGGACTAGGAAATCTTGACAAGTCCATACATGAAAGTTTATACGCATATAAACACTCGGCATGTTATAGAAAAGATATTTCATTCTTTCATGAGATAGGCATTAATAAGATAATACTGCCGCTTTTAGACAATCCATGGGTATTAAAATATTACGATGAAATGATATGGCCTCTTATTGATTATGATAAAAATCATGAAACTGAATTGTTAATAACTGCAGTAAAATATGTTGAACATAACGGAGATATAAAAGCAGTAGCAGAGGAGTTGTTTCAGCATGGTAATACTATTAGATACAGAATAGATAAGATAAATAAAATATTATTTAATGCTTATAAAAGCGAGCATTTTTATGAGGAATTAGCTATGGCAGTTAGAATATATACTTTACTAAACAACTCTTTGTAATTTTTACAAAGGGTTATATTTTTTTATTTGAATTATTACAATTCCTAAATGTCGCTAAAAGGTGTATTATATCGAATGTAGATAAATTAATGAATTTTTTGTAAATAAGTATGGTTGGAGGAGAACAATGAAACATTTAAGAATTTCATACACTTCAGAAGCACAAAAGTTTTTTAAAACTGATAGAAATCTTGTATTAGCTGAAAATACAGATTATACAGATGTAGCTGCTGTTGTAATTACTGATTCAGAAATAGATGTTTTTAATAGTGTTGTTAGTACAAAGTTTGGAATTCCAATATTTGTTATAGCGAAAAACGTGGACAATCTTAATGATGATGTAAAAAGAACAGCTTGCAAGGTCATAGAAGAAAACGGATTAGATATAGAGCTTGTCAGCAGAGAAATAGAAACTGCTGCTAAGCAGTATGAAGAGCACATGCTTCCACCTTTCTTCAAAACTTTAAGCGAGTATGTAGAAAGAGAAAATCTTCAGTTTGATTGCCCTGGACACCAAGGCGGTCAATACTTCGCAAAACATCCAGCAGGAAAATATTTTTATGATTTCTATGGTCAAAATGTTTTTCGTTCAGATATATGCAATGCAGACGTAGCACTTGGAGATTTATTGATACATGAAGGCCCAGCTGTTGACGCTGAAGTGCATGCTGCGAAAGTATACAATGCAGATAAAACTTATTTTGTTATGAATGGTACAAGCACTTCTAATACAGTAGCTATAAATGCTGTAGTTGCTCCTGGAGATTTAGTTTTATTTGATAGAAACAATCATAAGTCAGTATATAATGCTGCTTTGGTTTTATCAGGTGGTAAACCAGTTTACTTAGAAACAGCTCGTAATCCATTTGGATTCATTGGTGGTATTGATGCACATTGCTTTGATGAAAATTATTTAAGAGAAGCAGCAGCAAAGGTTGACTCTGAAAAGGCAAATGCTAAAAGACCGTTTAGACTAGCTGTAATTCAGCTTGGAACTTACGATGGAACTATTTATAATGCTAAACAAGTTGTTGAAAAAATAGGACATCTTTGCGACTATATTTTATTCGATTCAGCATGGGTTGGATATGAGCAATTTATACCAATGATGAGAGATTGTTCACCATTATTAATAGACCTAAAGGAAAGTGATCCTGGTATATTAGTAACTCAATCTGTCCATAAGCAGCAGGCAGGATTCTCTCAAACTTCACAAATTCATAAAAAGGACAGCCATCTAAAAGGTCAAAGCAGATATGTAGACCACAAAAGATTTAACAATGCCTTTAGACTACATGCATCAACAAGTCCTTTCTACCCATTGTTTGCATCTTTAGATGTTAATGCAAGAATGCAGGATGGGGAAGCAGGCAGACGTTTATGGGATGACTGTATAAAGATGGGAATTGAAGCTAGAAAGTCAGTTATAAGGAATTGTTCAATGTTCAAACCATTTATACCACCAGTGGTTAATGAAAAAAAATGGGAAGAATACGGTACAGAAGAAATTGCTAATAACATTGAATTCTTTAAATTTGTGCCAGGTGAGAAGTGGCATTCCTTTGAAGGCTATGGTGAGAATCAATATTTTGTTGATCCAAATAAATTTATGCTTACCACACCAGGAATAAATGTTGAAACTGGAGAATATGAAGACTTTGGTATTCCAGCGACAATACTTGCAAACTACTTAAGAGAAAATAGAATAATACCAGAAAAGAACGATTTGAATTCTATATTATTTTTATTAACTCCTGCAGAGACTACAGAAAAAATGGATAAGCTTGTAGCACAGCTTGTTAAGTTTGAGCAGCTTGTTAAAGCAGATGCTCCTTTAAGCGAGGTTCTTCCAACTCTATATAAGAATAACGAAGGACGTTATAAAGGTTATACAATAAGAAGACTTTGTCAGGAAATGCATGACTTCTATAAGAAGAATGATGCAAAGAACTATCAAAAGAAACTATTTAGAGCTGATTACTTGCCAAAGCCAGCATTGATTTCACAGAAGTTTGATTGGGAGTCCTTAGGAGAAGTAGCTGCGACATTACAGGATGTTCTTCCTAAGCTTATGACTGAGAGGGCTATGACTCCACAGGAAGCTAATTGGGAGTTAGTAAAAAATAATGCTAAGTTAGTTGCTTTAGAAAATATTGTAGGTGAAGTGGCACTTGAAGGTGCTCTTCCATATCCACCAGGAATCTTCTGCGTTGTTCCAGGGGAAGTATGGAATGAAGTTGCACAAAAGTACTTCTTAATACTACAAGAGGGAATTAATGAGTTTCCAGGTTTTGCTCCAGAGATTCAAGGTGTTTACCTTGAAAAGGAAAATGGAAGAGTTAAGGCTTATGGATATGTATTAGACAAGAAGAACTAGTCAAAAAATAAACTAATAGCTAGGATATAGTAAAACTTTATCCTAGCTAATTATAAAAAGGAGTAATTAACTATGAGTAACGAAAAAAACAAAATGAGCGTTGTTCAGTTAACCATTATGACTACAATTAATATGATGGGTTCAGGAATAATAATGCTTCCGACTAACTTAGCAAAGGTTGGAACCATGTCTATACTTTCATGGCTCGTTACAGCAGTGGGCTCAATGGCTCTTGCTTATGCTTTTGCTCAAGCTGGCATGTTCAGTAGAAAAGCTGCCGGAATGGGAGGCTATTCTGAGTATTCTTTTGGAAAAGCTGGTAGCTTCATGGCAAACTACACTTATGGAGTTTCATTATTAATTGCAAATGTGGCAATAGCAATTTCGGTGGTAGGTTACGCTTGTGGATTTTTAAGCAAAGAGTTATCACCTGTTTCAGTGGCAATATGGACAATATTTACTTTATGGTTAGCTACAGTGCTTAACTTTAAAGGCGCTAGATACACAGGTAAAATTAGTTCAATAACTATTTGGGGCGTTATAGCACCAGTTGTAGTACTTTCAGTTTTTGGATGGTTCTGGTTTAGTGGGACCTTATATGTATCTTCATGGAATCCTAATAAATTACCTTTCTTTACTGCTGTTAGCAAATCTATATCAATAACTTTATGGGCATTTTTAGGACTTGAATCTGCTTCTGCGAACATGGATGCAGTTGAAAATCCAAAAAGAAACGTTCCAATAGCCTGCCTAGGTGGAACAATTGGCGCTGCAATTGTATATGTTATTTCTACAAATGTTATGGCTGGTATAGTACCAAATGCTGACCTTTTAAATTCAACAGCTCCATTTGGATTAACTTTCGCACGTATGTTTAACCCAGCCGTAGGTAAACTAGTTATGGGATTGATGGTAATTTCCTGTTTTGGTTCATTATTTAGTTGGCAGTTTACAATCGCACAAGTATTTAAAGGATCTGCAGTAGAAGGTTATTTCCCTAAATTCTTAGGCAAGGTTACAAAAGACGAGGCTCCTATAGCAGCAATGGTTGTTATTACAATTATACAAAGCTTGCTTGCACTTATGACAATCAGTCCAACCTTGGCGACACAGTTTAATGTATTAGTAAACTTAGCTGTTGTTACAAATGTTATACCATATCTACTATCTATGGCTGCGGTTAATGTAATACAAAGGTCGGAAAACTTACCTTCTAGCAAGATAAAAATGACAAGCTTTATTGCTGTTGTAGGCTCATTATACAGTTTATACGCACTTTATGCTTCAGGCTCAGAAGCATTGGTATATGGTTCCATAGTAACTTTTGCTGGATGGACTTTATACGGATTCGTTTCACATCGCTTTGATTTAAAGAAAGAAAAAATCAATGAAAGTTACGATATAAGTGCCTAAAAGATAATACAGAGCTTATTAAGAATGGCTTTTGATATCTATAAAAGATGTCAAAAGTCATTTTTGTATTAATTAAAATCCACTTAGGGTTATGCTGCTATAGTTTTAGTAACATAATCTTAAGTGGATTTTAATTATATAGCTGGCTTTCCACACATTTTTAATAATTCTTCTTTAACTAATGCTGCATCCTTTTCACTTGCTAAAACATGTATATAATCTCCGGATTGCAGGACTGTATTACCTCTAGGTATGATCTCTTTTTCTCCTCTCTTTATTGCAACTAACAAGAAGTTTTTAGAGAATTTAAGATCCTTAATTGCTTTACAGTCCATTTTAGAATCTAAGCATACTGGGATTTCTAATATTACTTTATTTTTACTATCTCCGTTAAATTCATATACACCATTGTTTTTCAATAGTCTTTCAAGCAAGGATTCATATATTGGTTCTGATTTAAGCAAATCTGCAACCGCATAGGCAATAAGTGATATCATGCTTAGAGAAAGCAAATGTGAAAAAGATCCTGTCATTTCAGTAATTAGAATACTGCCTGTAATAGGAGCTCTCACTATAGCAGTGAAGTAACCGGCCATAGCCAGGATTATAAAGTTATTAATATAACCAGCATTAAAACCAAAAAATTTAACTAATACTTCCCCATAGATAGCACCAGTTAATGCACCTAAAACCAAAAGTGGGAAAAAGATACCACCAGGGGCTCCAGACCCGTAGCTTACCATGGAAAATAAAAATTTGACACAAAGAATTATGAATAGCATTTTTAACGTAAAACTTCCTTCGATCATTGACTCTATGATTGAATGTCCGCCACCTAATACTTGGGGTATAACCAAAGCTAATAGACCTGAAAGTAAAAAAGGAAGCATAGGCCTAAATTTTACCTGAAGCCATTTTTGCTTACTATAAATATCTTGAGTTTTTAATAAAAAATAGTTATAGAAGGCTCCGAAAATTCCTACGATTACCCCAAGAAGTACAATATATCCATAGCTTTCAAGAGGCAATGGAGTAATATTATTAAAACTGAAAACTGGTTTTAGGCCAAAAAAATGCTTTGATATAAAGTCAGCAGTTAGTGATGCTGACATTGCTGACAAAAGCACCAAAGGAGAAAAATGTTTATGAACCTCTTCCAGAGCAAACATTACACCAGCCAAAGGCGCGTTAAATGCAGCTGCAAGGCCTGCAGATGCTCCACTTGTAATTAAATATTTCTCTTCAACTTTAAGTCTCTTGAAAATTCTGCTTACACCTTGTCCCATTGCTGCACCAAGTTGTATAGAAGGACCTTCTCTTCCAAGTGATAAACCTGCTCCAATGGAAATTACTCCACCAATAAATTTTTTAATTATAACGGAAAGCCAATTCATATTAATTTTTCTAAGCAGTACGCCCTCTACCTGAGGTATTCCACTGCCGCTTATCAATGGTTCATTAGTTATTAGTTTTCCAACGATGAACGCCGCTACTACCAAAAACAAAAACCATAAAGGCATAAGTTTGTATTTTGAAATATTGAGATTTAAGATAAAACTTCTTAGACTCTCAGCTTTCTCAAGAACAATTCTGTAAAATACAATTAAAAACCCAGAGAAAATACCTACAATAATACCTTGTAATAAAAGTTTAAGTCTTAAGCTTTGCCAATGTGATAGTGTATTATATACATCATTCTTATTTGTACTATCCATTATTCAACCTCCTACCTAGTGTTGATAGAACCTATGTTTTCTCTATCTGGAATACAATTCCAATGAGTTTAATATTTCTGTATTCAGAGCTGAGACTTTTGTTCTATAAATACTACACGTCTTATTTAATTTTTCTGTATTACATTTTTATTATAGCAGTTTAATTAAAAATTATTGAGGTTATAACGAAAAAAGCTAAGGATTATATGGTTTTGTTACTTTTTTAATTACTCTCTACATATAAATTTAAAAATCGGTGCACACTTTTATAGGCGCCGAATACTATAATTTGTGGAATATAATTGCAATGGAGGAAGACATATGGAAAAGAAGAGGGAAGTTTTAAATTTAACAAAAGAGATGCTAGAGGATTTATATATCATAGCAACAGTATATGGGACAACAGTAGAAGAGGTCATAAGAGAGTTGGTTGGAGTGGAGTATGATATTGAATACGTTGCATAGAAATATAGGGACAGTTAGTAATGCTAACTGTCCCTATATTTTTATAAAATAATTTTTCTAAGGCAATTTACGTGTTTTTTCTTCTACAGAAATTCTAGGAGGGGCAGCAGGGATATTACTAGAATAGCCAATAGCCAGGATTCCGCCTATAAACCCGCCTTCATTAATTTCAAGTATTGATTGGGCCTCTGGGTTAATACCGAAGGAGAGCCATACGCCAGCAACTTCATTATCCCAAGCCTCTAATAGCATATTTTGTATTACTGCACCAGCGGTTAATGGAAAGTCATATCTATCCATATCATTAGAAGCTGGGGGGCATGCTACCGCAATTAAGACAGGTGCATCACCAAAATTTGTAGCAAATTTTCTAATAGCTGCTTTTCTGTCCTCAGGAAATGAAGGGTTTTTTAGTGGCCCATTTTCCATCATGTTTAAGTAAGTTTCAGATAGCTTTCTTCGTGTATTTGGACCAATTACAATAAATTCCCATGGCTGAGTATTACCATGGGAAGGAGCCCAGATTCCCGCTTCTAAAATCTTGTTAAGCACATCATCGTTTAAAGGTTTTTCGGTAAACATACGCACGGTTCTTCTATCATGTATAGCCTTTATCACTTCCATTAGCGTCACCTCTTAAAATTAGATTGGTATTTGTGGTTAGTATATAACTTAAAAACATTTATATACAGCTAAAGCAAAATATAAATAATTTATCATGGAAATACTTTTTTACTTAGTTAAGCATTATAAATTATCATAAAACCTGACAAGTATGAATATAAGTTACAGGGAGTGGTATTATGAGTAAATTTGAAAGAACAGCATGCTGTCCAAAATGTGGCTCCGTGCTCTTAGTGGCAATGCCTGCTTTTTCTAAAGTTGATTATATTTGTTCGGAATGCAATGAATATGTAGCAACAGTTAACTATAAGCAATATGAGACATTAAATTCTTTATGTGAAAAGTGTAATAATGATACCTTTAAGGTAAGAGTCACAGAGGAGGAGGGCGAAAAGCACTGGACCCCTTTCTGCAGTAAATGCAACGAAGAGGGTACAGAGCGCTATACTGATAAGGAAGGAAAAACAATAGATGCTGCTACAAGGGAGATTTATATTGTTAAAGATACTGTAACTGAACTTGTTGATAGAGTAGATTCACTGAAGAACAATTTAGCTGATGCGGACAGTACAATTGATGACGTTGAAGAAAATGGATTAGATGAGGTTGCTTATACACTAAAGCTTCAAATTGGTGCGTGTAATGATGATGCTGGTTGCATAAATGAATTAGCATTAATACTGGCAAGAAAATTTGATATTATCAATGAATAACATTAGTATGAGAGCTCATTTAGGAGCTCTTTTTTGCGCTCTCATTATAAATATTGAAAAATTGTCTTCATAAGTTCTACACATAAAAATGTTAAGATATATTTTAAATGAAAAAACATGTGTACACCTAGGAGGAAAAGATGAAGAGAACATCAAGATATATTGCAATAATGCTTACATTAAATGTTATCGTATATAAACCAGTATTTGCAGCACCATCATCTAATCAGATTCAAAGCGAAAGAGAGCAGCTTCAAGCTGATAAAAATGAATTAAAGAGGGCACAAGAAAAAAGATTTGAAATAGAGCAAAGAATAGAAAATCTAGATAACCAAATTGAAGAAGTAATGGTTCAGGTAGAAGAAAATAAGAAGAAAATTTTAAAAGGTAATCAGGATATTAAAATAACTGAAAAGGATTTAAATGAGTCAGAAGAAAATTTAAGGAAAGAACAAGAGCTATTTAGTAAAAGAATGAAAGCCATGTATGTTAATGGTATTGATAGTTACATACAAATAATACTTGAATCAAAAGGGTTCAATGATTTTCTGTCAAGGGTAGAGATAGTGAAAAATATTATAGAAACAGACAAAAAGATTACTGCAAATCTAAAAGCAAAACAAGAGGAACTAAACATCAAAAGAAAAAAACTAAGCGATATAAACAATCAGCTAATAGCAATAAATAATGAAAATAATAAAAAGATGAGCAACCTTAAGTTAAGTAAGGACGAGCAAAATGAGCTGATTAAAGAGGCAGAAAGGCAAGAAAGATCGTTAGCGGCCGAGGTAAATGAATCGCAGGCAAGATTAAATGAAACCTTAAGACAAATACAATCAATAAGAAACTCAACACCTAAATATACACCATCTAGAGGAGCTGTATCAGTTTCAAGCAATGCCGTAGTAGCTTACGCATCCAATTTTTTAGGTACGCCTTATAAGTGGGGTGGAACTACACCAGCAGGATTTGACTGTTCAGGATTTACTCAATATGTGTACAGGCACTTCGGAATAAACCTAGGAAGGACAACCTATAATCAAATAAATGACGGTTATTCTGTTTCTAGAGACGAACTCCAGCCGGGAGATTTAGTTTTCTATGGCAAGGGAGGAAGTCCAAGTCACATGGGGATATATGTTGGCAATGGAATGTATATTCATGCGCCAAGAACTGGTGATGTTGTAAAAATATCATCTTATAGTAGGCCGGATTATATTACAGCTAGAAGAGTTATGAAATAAAAAATTTATGAAACATATTGTTAGACAGTTAGAGATAAAAGCAGCAAAGGAGATTGATAACGAACGAAGTACACTTAAAGCCATATTGAAAGAATTGCTCTAGAATATATTGACACAAATTGAATACAATAATATAATATAGTGTAAATATTTAAAGAAAAATTCTTTGATGAGAAGAGTACTTTTTTGAATTTCTTAAAGAGAGCAGGGAAGGGTGGAAGCCTTGCAGAATATAAAAAAGGAAGAGAGCCTCTGAGAAGCTGCCTGAAGTATACGAAAACAAACGTAAATCTATTTATAAGATGATAAAATTGCGAGGCTTCATTGCTTTTAGCAGATTGTAAATTATCTTGGTGTTGTTTTTCTACATGAGTAGGGCAAGCCGCTGACAGCGTTAAAGTTTCGAGTGGATGTGAATTATATTTGCATCAACTAGAGTGGTACCACGGATACAATGCCCGTCTCTATATTTTTAGAGGCGGGCTTTTTATATACATATAATGATGTGTTTATTGTGGTCTGCATATGGAAAGCATATAGTGTGTAAAAATTTAACTTTTTAACTTCTTATCTTCTTATCTTCTTATCTAGATATCTAGTTATAGTTAAAATGTTAAAGACTTAACTCATCAAAAAAGTAAATATATTAAAGGAGATGGTTTTATGGATTACAAAGCACTAGTTGCGCAAAGGATTAAGGAGCATGTTGATTTAGAACTTGATTTAATAGAAAGACTTATAGAGATTCCACCAAGGTCAGAAATGGGAGACTTTGCATTTCCTTGCTTCCAGCTTTCAAAGGCTTTAAGAAAAGCTCCAGTTATGATAGCTCAGGAACTTCAGGGAAAAATAAATAAAGAAGGCTTTGAAAAGATTGAAAACCTTGGACCATATCTAAATTTTTTCATGGATAAGTCTTTGTTTATAAAGGAGACTTTAGATAAGGCTCTTGAAGAAGGAGACAAATATGGTTCATCCAAAATTGGAGAGGGAAAAAATGTTGTGGTTGAATATTCTTCACCTAACATAGCTAAAAACTTTCACGTAGGACACCTTACAACTACAGTTATAGGTAATTCGCTATATAGACTTATGAATTTCGAAGGCTATAAGGCCATAGGAGTTAATCACCTTGGAGACTGGGGTACTCAATACGGAAGACTTATAGCTGCTTACCATAGGTGGGTAGATATAGAAGCTCTTCACAAAAATGCAATACGTGAGCTTGAAAGGCTTTACGTTAAATTCTATGATGAGGCTGAAAAAGATCCTTCTCTTGAAGATATTGCAAGAAAACATTTTAAGAACCTTGAAGACGGATGCGAAGAGGAAGTTAGACTTTGGAATGAGTTTAAGGAATTAAGCTTGAAGGAATTTAAGAGAGTATACGATATGCTTAACGTAAACTTTGATTCTTATGCTGGTGAAAGTTTCTACAGTGATAAGATGGATGCTGTAGTTGACGAGATAGAACAAAAGGGACTATTGGTTGAAAGCAATGGTGCAAAGGTAGTAATGCTGGATGAATACAATATGCCTCCATGTATAATTAAAAAGTCTGATGGGGCAACAATTTATGCTACAAGAGACCTAGCAGCTGCTTTTTATAGAAAAAAAACATATGATTTTCATAAGAATATTTATGTTGTTGGAACTTCACAAGCTTTACATTTTAAGCAGGTATTTACCACTATAAAACTTATGGGGCATGACTGGGCTGATGACTGCAAGCATGTTGGCTTTGGTCTTGTGAAGTTTGCTGAGGGAAAGTTCTCAACAAGAAGCGGTAATGCTATTTATCTTGAAGAACTATTAAATGAAGCTGTAGTTAAGGCTTTAGAAGTAATAAATGAAAAGAATCCAAACCTTGAAAATAAGGAAGAGGTAGCTAAGAAGATAGGTATTGGATCTATAGTATTCACATACCTTAAGAACAATAGAGAAAAAGATATAATATTTGATTGGAAGGAAATGCTTAACTTTGAAGGTGAGACTGGTCCATATGCTCAGTACACCTATGCAAGAGGAAAGAGTATTTTAAGAAAGGCTGGAGAAACCACTGGCAACGCAGATTTCAGTAAGATAACTTCACCAGAAGAATTTGAACTAGTTAAACTTATTTCAAGACTTCAGGATGCGATACTTGCTGCTATTGATAAGCTAGAACCTTCAATATTGACAAGACACGTTATTGAAATTGCCAAAGCCTTTAACAAATTCTACAACGCACACAGTATATTAAATGCGCAAGATGAGGAAGTTAAGATTGCAAGGCTAAAGCTAGTTGAAGCTACCTGTCAGGCTGTTAAAAACGGCTTAAGCTTAATAGGACTTGAAGTAGTAGAAAAGATGTAATTATGACTCCATAGAGTTTTTACGTACTCTATGGAGTTTTTCTATTTTAAAATCTTCCAATATGTTATATAATCTATTAGTAAGCCTTTGACTAGACGGAGGAAATGATGTTTATTAGAGAGTATAAAGATAAAATTAAAGTTGATAGAAAAGTCATAGATAAATACGATATGCATAATATTGCTTATTTTGATATAGAGACTACAGGGTTTGAGAAGGACAAGGATCATATAATTTTAATATCCTTGGGGTATTTTAATGAAGAAGGACTTCTTACAATAAAACAGTATTTCGCTGAGGAACTTGAGGATGAAACTGACATATTACATGCTTTCAGCAGTGATTTAGAAAAGTTTTCAAAATGGTGCTCCTATAATGGAATAGCCTTTGATGAGCCTTTTGTAGTGAGAAGATCAGAAAAGAATAATATATATTTTAATATTCCTTCTGAACATATTGACTTGTATAGAATGATAAGACCTTATTACAGACAGCTTGGCATGGAACGCTGCAATCTAAAAACAGTTGAAAAGTTTTTAGGTGTTGAAAGAGAAGATCAAATAGATGGGGCTATTAGCGTTGAGATGTATAATCAATATCTTCAAACTAAAGATGAAGAGTTAAAGGATATCATTATGCTTCATAACTATGAAGATGTATTAAACCTTCCTAGAATATTTACTCTTATATATAAGGTCCAAAGCAGTGATACTATCGTAAGGGATGATTGTATAACAGAAAAACAGCTTAGGTTTTTAAGAAGTTTGATAAAAAAGAATAAAATAGAGTTGAATGTAGATGTTGAAAGAATTTCTAAAAAAGCTGCCTCAAAGGTGATTGATGCAATACTAAGAGGAACCAAGGATGAAACAGAATTGACAGCTATTGCAAATAACAGCTATTAAAAAAAGCAGGAACTAATCCTGCTTTTTTTCTTTTGACATTGAATACTTTGGACAGCTATTTGAGCAGCTTCCACAGTTACATTCACCAGAGGCGCTCTTTTTAAAGTTTTTATAAAATATATATCCTGCAGCAGCTATTAGTACAGCAGCTATGATTATTTCAGGCATTAAGACCACACTCCTTTTTAAGGACACTACTAAGAAGTAATATGTCCAATTAAAATATTCTTAATATTAAGCTTCCTATATTAAATACCAGGAAGGAAACTACCCATGCTAGTATAAATTGATAAGTAACTGAAAAAGTAGCCATCTTTGTTCCGTACTCTTTTTTCATTGTAGCTATTAATGATACACATGGTGTATATAAAAGAACAAATACTAGAAAGCTGTAAGCTGAAAGAGAAGTAAATACTGTTGGAAGTATTTCTGTTAATTCACCGCCATATATAACTCCCATAGTACCAACTACAACTTCTTTAGCCATTATTCCAGCAAGCAAAGATACTGCATTTTGCCAGGAAGCAAAGCCAAGAGGATAAAATATAGGACTTATAGCTCTTCCAATATTGGACATGAAGCTTGAATTTATATCTGTATATCCATTAAAGTTAAAGTTTGAAAGTACCCACACAATAATAGATACTGAGAATATTATTGTTCCAGCTTTCTTTAAAAAGCCTTTTCCTTTTTCCCAAGTATGAAGTGCCAGTCCTTTTGCCTCAGGAAGCTTATATTCAGGGAGTTCTATTATAAAAGGTTCATCATCCTTTTTAAATAAAGTATTCTTAAATAATATTCCTATTATAAATGCAATTATTACACCAATTAAATAAAGTGAAGCTACAACTAAGGATTCATGACCCTTAAAAAATGCTCCAGCAAATACTAAATAAACAGGTAATCTTGCGTTGCAGGACATAAGTGGAACTATTAAAGCTGCCAGCTTTCTGTCTTTTTCACTTTCAAGGGTTCTTGCGGACATTACTCCTGGAACAGAACAGCCAAAACCAATTATAAGTGGAATAAATGCTTTTCCGGAAAGTCCCATCTTTCTAATTATTCTATCCATTATAAAGGCAACTCTAGCCATGTATCCGCTATCTTCTAAGAAAGAGATGCATAAAAACAATGCCAATATTACAGGAAGAAATACTATGACTGAGCCAACACCGCCTATGATACCATCTATTATCAATGATTTGAACCAATCACTGCTGCTAGAGAGCATCACATCAACTGCAGGAACAAGTTTATCTGATACTAGTGCATCAAGCCAATCCGCAAGGGGTTGACCTACCCAGCTAAAAGTGAACTGAAATATAAAAAATAGTATAAGCAAAAATAATGGATAAGCTAAAAATCTATTTATAACATACCGATCTATTTTTTCAGTGGTGGAAACTTTATTTTTAGAAGTATAGGTTAAGCATTTACTTAATACAGTTTCAATATAGCCATAGGCTTCTTTTTCTGTGTGAAACTGAAAGTTATTATCATCAGAATCTTTTAAAAAAACAGAACTATTCAAAAGTTCCTTCAGTTTATCGATGCCTTTACCTTTTGAAGCTATTATTGGAACTACAGTTACTCCAAGCTCTTTTGAGAGCATTTCATAATCAAATTTTATACCCTTGCTTTCAGCGGAATCTATCATGTTTAAAACTAAGACGATAGGCTTTTTAAACTGTTTAAGTTGTGTTGTAAGATAGAGATTTCTATTTAGATTAGAGGCATCAACTATGTTGATGATTAAATCTACATTTCCATTAACAATGAAGTTTTTAGATACCTTTTCTTCGTAAGAATAAGTATCCATGGCATATATTCCAGGCAAATCTACGATCTTAATGTTATTTCCAAGAAAACCTTCCTTTTTTTCAACAGTTACTCCAGCCCAATTTCCTACGTGTTGATTTGAACCTGTAAGCAGATTAAAAAGAGTTGTTTTTCCTACGTTAGGATTACCAAGCAATGCAGCTGTAATCATCTAAATCCCCCTTGTATTCCTATTTAGTACTTAAGAATTATTAATACCTAAACTCTTTGTATTCTTTGTTTTGAACTCTACACTTAACAATCCTTAAGTTGTTTGTTTCTATTTTGCGTTTCTTACTACAATGTTTCTTGCATCTTGCTTCCTAATTGCTAAATCGAAGCCTCTAAAATTGATTATAATTGGATCACCTAGTGGAGCTGCTGTTTTAACTGAAACCTCGGTACCCTCTATAGCGCCTAAAGCTAGCAATCTCTTCGCTAGTTTTTCATCTCCTACAATTCTAGTGACAAATGCTTTTTGTCCTGGCTTTAAATCATAAATGCTCATTATTACCACCCCACACTGAAAATCATTCTCAAGTAAATATTACCACTAATATATTTGTCTGTCAAGGAAAAAGGTTAAAATTCTAACGGACTAATGAAAATAGTATGCATTAAAAGGTTTACAAGAGGAATAACAATAAAGTTTTTATATCATAATAACAATTAATAAATAATAAATATCGAATGATACAGCAAATGTGAGAAAATGAAACAGAATAGTAAACTGTTCTAATATAATGAGCAAAAATGGCTGAAAACAACAAAAATTACTATTGATACAGATGAAAAAACATTGTATAATAGAACTGTAATAAGACGAAGCAAGGAGTGAAGTTAATGTTTAAACAATGGGAAGGTTTTATACAAGGCGAATGGATGGATAATATCGACGTTAGAGATTTTATTCAAAAGAACTATAAATTATATGAAGGTGACAAGAGCTTCTTAGCAGGTCCAACTGATAAGACTAAGAAGGTATGGGAAAAATGCAGTGAATTAATATTGGAAGAAATCAAAAAAGGTATTCTAGATGCTGACACTGAAACTGTATCAGGTGTAGATGCATTCGGACCTGGCTATATAGATAGAGAAAATGAAGTTGTTGTTGGACTTCAAACAGATGCTCCTTTAAAGAGAATAACAAATCCATGGGGCGGAATCAGAATGGCTGAAAGTGCTCTTGAATCCTATGGCTATAAGATAAGCGAAAGAATGGATGATATATTCAGTAACTACAGAAAGACTCATAACCAAGGTGTTTTCGATGCTTATACAGAAGAAATAAGAGCAGCTAGAAAAACTGGAGTATTAACTGGACTTCCAGATGCTTATGGTAGAGGAAGAATAATAGGTGACTACAGAAGGATAGTGCTTTACGGTGTAGACAGATTAATAGCTGAAAAGAAGAAAGATCTTAAGAATACTAAAGGAATAATGGTTGAAGAAACTATTAGACTTAGAGAAGAATTAAACGAGCAAATAAGAGCTCTTGCTAAAATAAAGAATATGGCAGCTTCTTATGGCTTTGATATATCACAGCCAGCTACTAACGCTGTTGAAGCAGCTCAATGGTTATACTTTGGTTATCTTGCAGCTGTTAAAGAAAACAATGGTGCTGCAATGTCATTAGGAAGAACAAGCACATTCTTAGATATATTCATTGAGAGAGATTTAGAAGCAGGTTTAATAACTGAAGAGCAAGCTCAAGAAATAATTGATCAATTCATAATCAAGCTAAGACTTGTAAGACATTTAAGAACTCCAGAGTACAATGATTTATTTGCTGGAGACCCAACTTGGGTAACTGAATCAATAGGTGGTGTTGGTGTAGACGGAAGACCTCTTGTTACTAAGAGCTCTTATAGATACCTGCACACATTAATTAATCTTGGAACAGCTCCAGAACCAAATATGACAGTTCTTTGGTCACAGCAATTACCAGAAAACTTCAAGAAGTTCTGCGCTGAAATGTCAATATTAACTGACTCAATTCAATATGAAAATGATGACGTTATGAGACCAACTTACGGAGACGACTATGCTATAGCTTGCTGTGTATCTGCAATGCAGGTTGGAAAGCAAATGCAGTTCTTCGGAGCAAGATGTAACCTAGCTAAGGGATTACTACTTGCTATCAACGGTGGTGTTGATGAAAAGCAAGGAATAAAAGTTGTTCCTGGAATTGACCCAATAATGGATGAAGTTCTTGATTATGAAAAAGTTAAAGCTAACTATGTAAAAGTTATGGAATACTTAAGTGAGCTTTATGTAAATACAATGAATATAATCCACTACATGCACGACAAGTATGCTTATGAAGCAGCGCAATTAGCTTTACATGATACTAATGTTGGAAGACTTATGGCCTTTGGAGTAGCTGGTTTATCTGTTGCTACAGACTCATTAAGTGCTATTAAGTATGCTAAGGTTAAGCCTATAAGAGAAAATGGAATAACTGTAGACTTTGAAGTAGAAGGAGATTTCCCTAAATACGGAAACGATGATGATAGAGTTGACAGCATAGCAATAGAGTTAGTTAACTTCTTCTCAAACGAACTTAAGAAGACTCCAACTTACAGAGGTGCAAAGCATACATTATCTATACTAACTATAACTTCAAACGTTGTTTATGGTAAGAAGACAGGTTCAACACCAGACGGAAGAAAGGCTGGAGAGCCATTTGCACCTGGAGCTAACCCAATGCATGGAAGAGACTTAGAAGGTGCACTTGCATCACTTAACTCAGTTGCTAAGGTTCCATATTCAAGCTGCGAAGACGGGGTATCCAATACATTCTCAATACTTCCAGATGCACTAGGAAAAGATCATGAATCAAGAATAAACAACCTTGCATCAATAATGGACGGATACTTTGGTCAAGATGCTCACCACTTAAATGTAAATGTATTAAACAGAGAAACATTAATGGATGCTATGGAACACCCAGAGAAGTATCCAACATTAACAATAAGAGTTTCAGGATATGCAGTTAACTTCAACAGATTAACAAAATCACAACAAAAAGAAGTTATAAGCAGAACATTCCACGAAAAAATGTAATCAAATAGGCTCTCCATGCCTATGGCAGGGCTTAATTCTGAGACTTAAATAGGCACTTGCTTTGAGCTGAGCAACAGACTATTGTAGGCTGCTTCTGGCAGGGCTCAACTCTAAAGCTTAAGGTGGTACTCGTTTATACGATTACCACCTTAAATTAACAGTGGTTTTAATATAGTTAATAAATTCTGAAGGAGGGGATTTAAATGCTAAAAGGCAGAATACACTCAATTGAAAGTATGGGGCTAGTAGATGGACCGGGAGTTAGAACGGTTGTGTTTTTTCAGGGATGCAAGCTGAGATGCGCTTATTGTCATAATCCAGATACTTGGGCTATGGATGGAGGAAATGAAATGACTCCAGAGGAGCTTTTAAGAAAGATTATGCGATTTAGACCATACTTTGAACGCTCAGGCGGTGGTGTTACCTTTTCAGGAGGAGATCCTCTTCTTCAGCCTGAATTTCTGCTGGAAATGCTTAAACTTTGTAAGGAAAAGGGAATACACACTGCGTTAGATACAGCTGGATATGGCTTTGGAGAATATTCTGAAATACTAAAGTATGTAGATTTGGTACTTTTAGATATAAAGCATGTAGATGATTTTGGATACAAAAACCTTACAGGCAGAAGTAAGCATGGTCTAGATCAGTTTCTTGAAGAATTAGATAAATCTAATACAAAGGTTTGGATTAGACATGTGGTTGTACCAGGAATAACAGATTCTGCAGAGCATATTGAAAAGCTTAAGGGCATTATAAAAGAAATTAAAAATGTTGATAAAGTTGAACTTCTTCCTTATCATACAATGGGAGTTTCCAAATATGAGCAACTTGGCATTCCATACAGATTAGAAAATTTAGAACCTATGGACAAAAAATATACTAAGGACTTAGAAAAGCAACTAAACGATTTCATTAAATATGCTTAACAATTGCAAAATATGAAAATAAAAATTGCAAAAATCTATTGACATATACACCAAATGTTAATATAATTAAATCAATGCAGGAACACAGTATTACTGCATTTAACTAAAGTAATTTAATATTGATGATATACTTATCTAGAGAGGTGGAGGGACTGGCCCTATGAAGCCCGGCAACCGGCATTGTTATTATAACAATGCAATGGTGCCAATTCCTGCAGTGTTTTATAAACACTGGGAGATGAGGAAACACGGAATGCTTATAGAGCCCCGAGGTTTTCTCGGGGCTTATTTTTATATTTTTAATTAGAATAGTTATTAATATCAATTGATAGTATTTGGATTCTTAAATAAGTATGTAAGGGGGAAATGAATGATTCATATAAGTAAAGTTTCAAAAAGCTTTGGAAATACAGAGGTGCTTCGTGAAGTAAGCTTAGAAGTAGAGCAAGGGGAAATCTTTGGAATAGTTGGACATAGCGGAGCAGGAAAGTCAACATTGCTTAGGTGTCTTAATGGTCTTGAGGGCTACGATAGTGGAAGTATAATTGTTATGGATAAAGAGGTTAGGAGCCTTAAAACTAAATCATTAAGAGAATTTAGAAAAGAACTGGGAATGATATTTCAAAGTTTTAATCTATTAAACAGAGTAAATGTGTATGAAAATGTCGCTCTACCAATGCAGCTATGGAGAGTTCCTAAAGAAGAAATAAAGGAGAGAGTACACAGCCTCTTAAAGCTGGTAGGTTTGGAGGAAAAGACGAAAAGTTATCCTAGGGAGCTGAGCGGAGGACAAAAACAAAGAGTTGCAATAGCAAGGGCTCTTGCTCTTCAGCCTAAAATACTTTTATGTGATGAAGCTACTTCAGCTTTAGACCCTAAGACTACAAAATCAATACTTCAGCTTTTAAGAGAAATAAACCAAAAGCTTAATATAACAATAGTTATAGTTACACACCAAATGGAGGTTATAAAAGAGGTGTGCAGCAGAGTAGCTTTAATGGAAGACGGTGAAGTTAAAGCTATTGGTGTGGTTGAAGATTTATTCCTTGAACCTCCACATGAATTGAGGGACCTTATGGGCGAGGAAGAGCTTTTGCCTCGTGAAGGCTCAAATATAAAAATATTCTTTCCAAAAGATCAAAGTCAAAGGACTATAATAACCTCAATGGCTAGAGATCTTGATATAGATTTTTCAATAGTTTGGGGTAAGCTTGAAAGGTTTAGAGAGGATGTTTTGGGAAGCTTAGTCATAAATGTAGAGGAAAGATATGAAAAACAAATATTCGAATTCTTAAGAAAGCAGGAAGTAAGCTGGGAGGTAATAAAAGATGCCGTTAAATAAATTATTATTAGATATACTTTTGCCCGGGTTATGGGACACATTGTACATGGTACTGCTATCAACTCTTTATGCGGTAATTATTGGTTTTATTCCTGCTATTGCTTTGGTAATAACAGATGCTAAAGGTTTGAAGCCTAATAAAGCAGTAAATAGCATTTTGAATTTTTTTATAAATCTTTTAAGATCCTTCCCATTTATAATATTGATGATAGCAATATTTCCACTAACAAAGCTTATTGCGGGAACTACCATTGGAAGGGAAGCAGCTATAGTGCCTCTTACAATTGGGGCAGCTCCTTTTGCAGCTAGAGTTATTGAATCAGCTCTTAAAGAAGTTGATCCAGGAATTATTGAAGCAGCAAAATCCTTTGGTGCAAGTACTTGGCAGATAATAATTAAAGTTATGATAAAAGAGGCTCTTCCATCTATAATCCTTGGAATAACACTTACAGTTATAAGTGTTATTGGCTATTCAGCAATGGCTGGTACCATAGGTGCAGGAGGTCTTGGGGACATAGCTGTCAGGTATGGGTATCAAAGGTTTAAGACAGATATAATGATTTACACTGTTATTATACTTATTATTGTGGTTCAGATACTTCAAGGCTTAGGTAATCTAGCTTATAAAAAGCTAAGCAAATAAATTTTAAAATATTATATTTTTAAAGAGGGGGTTTTTAAAAATGAAAAAAACATTAAGTATTTTATTAGCTGTAGCATTAACAGCAGGACTTGCAGGCTGCGGAGCAAAACAAACATCTCCGGCGTCAGGCACACCAACAAGCACAGGTTCATCCGAAAAAAAGATAATTAAGGTCGGAGCAAGCCCGGTACCGCATAAAGAAATATTAGAGGTTGTTAAGCCGTTACTTGAAAAGAAAGGCTATAAACTTGAAATAACAGAGTTTACTGATTATGTTCAGCCAAATCTTGCAGTAAATGACGGTCAATTAGATGCAAATTTCTTTCAACACGTGCCTTATCTTCAGAATATGGTTAAGGAAAAAAATCTTTCATTAGATTATACTGTTAAAGTTCACCTAGAACCAATGGGAGTTTATTCTAAGAAGGTTAAGGCAATAACTGAATTAAAAGACGGAGCTTCCATAGCAGTACCAAATGATCCAACTAATGAAGCAAGAGCTTTAAGAGTTCTTGAAAATGCCGGTCTTATAAAACTCAAGAGCGGAGATTTAGTAACAGCTATAGATATTACTGAGAATCCTAAGAACTTAAAATTTAAAGAACTTGAAGCAGCACAGCTTCCAAGAACTCTAGATGATGTTGATGCAGCTGTTATTAACGGGAATTATGCATTGGAAGCTAAATTAAATCCATCTAAGGATGCACTTGCAATTGAAGCAAAAGATTCTCCATTTGCAAATATTTTAGCTGTAAAAAAGTCTGATAAGGATAAGGATTATATCAAAGCACTTTCAGAGGCGCTAACTTCACCAGAGGTTAAACAGTTCCTTCAAAATAAGTATACAGACGGCAGCGTAATACCAGCATTTTAAAAAAATGAAGAATGTGAGATTCTTACTCTCCATTCTTCATTTTTTATTCTTACTTTCATTACAAATGAAAGATTTGGTTATACTTAATATATATCTTACAAAATATTGATAGCATAATTACCGTATTTATAATATTATATTATTAAACATGGTATTGGAGGCAGGAATGAGCAAAAATATAGGAGCTTTTTTTGATATTGATGGTACTCTTTACAGAGAAGGACTTATTGCTGAGATATTCAAAAAATTGGTTAAATATGAGATAATAGACCCTGAAAGATGGTATAATGATGTAAGGCTTGAGTATCAGAAATGGGATAAGAGACAAGGGAACTATGATAATTATCTATTAAGAATGGCAGACATATATGTTGAAGCAATAAAAGGATTGCATAGGTCTCAGGTGGAGTTTATTGCTAGAAATGTAGTTAATCAGAAAGGTGACAGAGTTTATACTTTTACAAGAGACAGGATAAAGTGGCATAAACAACAGGGGCATGTACTTATAACTATTTCAGGCAGCCCTATAGAACTTGTTAGAGAAATGGCTCAAAAGCACGGATTTGATGACTATAAGGGTGCTGTTTACATGCTTGATAAGAATGAGCTTTACACGGGCGAGGTTGTCCCTATGTGGGACAGCAAGAGCAAGAAAGTAGCTATACATCATTTTGCAGATAAATATAATATAGACCTAAGTAAGAGTTATGCTTATGGAGATACTGCGGGAGATTTTACAATGTTTCAGCTGGTAGGTGCGCCAGTGCTTGTAAATCCAACAAGAGAGCTTATTAAAAAAGTACAGGAGAGCAAGGAAACTAGAGAAAAATCCTTAATTGTTGTTGAAAGAAAAGATATGGTATACAAATTGACCCCAGATTTGATTCAGATTGATTAGGAAAGAGTGGTTTTGTGATAGCTAGAGAAAATGAAATATATATTGGAGAGGTTGATAATAGTTTTGCCTTAGATATCGAAAATAGAAAAGATTTATATAAGAATGCTCTATTCTTTGATTTGGAGCATTATGTCTATAAAAAGCCTATATGTGTTGGAGTATTTGGTTGCTGCTATTATGATGAAAAGGATAAAATATTAAGAGTTACTCAATATATGATTGAAAATAAAGATGATGCTTACGATATATTGGTGTTGGCTAAGGACTATTTTGATCAAATGCTTAAGCTTGGAAAGAAATATATCGTTACTTTTTCAGGGAATAATGATTATACTATTATTAACTATTTGTTCAATAAGTATAAGATGGATTTTAATGTAGAAGAAATTTTTAAGGGTATAGATTTGCAGAAAGAATATGAAAAAGTCAGAAAAACATCTATAGGACTTAAGGCACTTGAGAAAGAATTTGGTATATCTAGAGACAGCGAGCTTATAAGCGGCGCAAATCTTGCAAAGACCTTCCATAAAATTATGCAGGATGAGGATTATGTAAACAGAATGCCTGAAGAAAAGAAAGAAAAAATACTTCTTTATAATGATCAGGATGTGGTAAGCCTATTTCATATGTTTGTAAATTGGAATAGTTTTATTAGAGCTGTGGAGGAAAAAGAAGAAACGGAAAAAAAAGATGCTGTGGAGTAAGAACTTCACAGCATCTTTTTTTTTGCCCATTTTTAAAAGTGTAATATATTTAATCTTCCTTAATATAAATTAACAAGAGTAGAAATAGCTAGAGCGGTTTGACTGTTACATAAAGGGGGGCATTATGTGAGATATATTGGAAAAGAGTTTAATAGGGTAGACGGAAAAATTAAGGCTGATGGAACACATAAATATCCATCTGACTACAACGAGGAGAGTACTCTTATACTTGGTGTAAGGAGAGCTGAAATTCCTCATGCAAATATACTTAGTATTGATTTGGAGAGGGCATTGAAAGTGCCAGGTGTTGTAGCGATTTACACTGCAAAGGATATACCAGGAAGAAATAGATACGGAATTGTGCATAAGGATCAGGAAATTTTAGTAGAAAGGAAGGTCAGATGCATTGGAGACCCTATTTGTCTGGTAGTTGCAGAAAATAAGTGGGCTGTAGAAGAAGCTATACGAGAAATAAAAATAGAATATGAGATACTTGACATAATAACAGATCCTTTTAAAGGATTGAGTGAAGGAGCAGAAAAGGTTCATGAGGGTGGAAATCTGCTTCATCACATAGAAGTGTCAAAGGGAGATATAGAAAAGGCTTTTAAAGAAGCAGATATAATTATAGAAAACAAGTATAGTGTGCCATTTCAGGATCATATGCCCCTTGAAACAGAAGCAGGGTTCGGGAAAATAGACGAAGATGGAAAGCTTGCTATATGGGCAGGCACACAGACTATTTACAGAGATATTTCGGAAATCTCCTATGCTTTCGGAATTGCGCAGGAAGATATAAGGGTTTCGGCGCCTTTTTTTGGAGGAGGTTTTGGAAGAAAGGATGGTATAACGATTCAGCTATTGATAGCTTTGGCGGTAATAAAGCTCAAAAGACCTGTAAAAATTTTTCTTGAAAGATCTGAGTCTATAAATTCAAGTTATCATAGACATGCTGCTTATATGCATTATAAGACTGCCGCTAAAAGAGACGGAACAATAATTGGCTGCGAAGCCAAGCTTTACTTTGATAAAGGAGCTTATGCAAGTCTTGGGGCGGAGGTTCTGAATCTTGCGGTAGAGCATTTTGCGGGTCCTTATAGAGTTGACAATACTCACGTAGAGGGTTTCGCAGTTTATACGAACAATCCAATTGGAGGAGCATTTAGAGGCTTTGGAGTGCCTCAAGTAAATTTTGCTTTTGAATCACAAATGGATATACTGTCAGAAAAATGTAATATAGAGCCTCTTGAATTTAGAAAACTGAATGTTATTAAGCAATGGGATACTTCATGTATTGGGCATACCTTTATATACAGTACAGGGCTTAAGGAATGCTTGGAAGCTTTAGAAAGAACGGAACTATATAAAAATAGAGAGCAGTATCTAGAAAATGTTAAGCCTAATAAAAAAAGAGGACTTGGAATAGCATGCTCTTATCAAGGAGGAGGTCTAGGAGTAAACATACCAGACTTTGCTCAAGCCAAACTAGAGCTTTGCGGCAACGGAAGCCTCATTGTTTATGGAGGAATTTCGGACATGGGGCAGGGAAACACAACCGCTTATGTTCAAATTATTGCAGAACATTTCGATATGGATAGGTCTAAAATTAAGTACACCACACCAGATTCAAAGTTCACATTAGATTCAGGACCAGCCTCTGCTTCACGAACTACCTATATATATGGAAAAGCGTTAGATGGTGCAGCAAAGATAATGAAAGATAGGATGCTTAGTGCTGCGGCTATGTTATTACAAGAAAATAAGGAAAACTTAAGTTTTAAGGAAGGTAAAATAAAAGGAAGAAAAGGCAATATAAGTTTTGACGTTGTGTGCAAAGCGATTTCAAAGGAGGATAGAATTGCAGTATGCTATGCAGATAATCCAGTGGCGAAAGATAAGCACGAGATAGGTCACGGACTGCCTCATATAATTTATTCGCATGCAGCTCATATGGCATTAGTTGAAGTTGATTTGCTAACAGGTGAAGTTAGTGTGGTTAAATATATAACTGCTACTGAATGCGGAAAGGTTATTAATCTGCAATCTCTTAAGGGACAGATACATGGAGGAGCGGCACAAGGGATAGGTTATGCTCTTTATGAAGGATTAAAGCTTAAAGACTCAAGGGTATTAAATAATAAAATGTCAACTTATATTATTCCAAGCATAATGGATGTGCCTGATATTGAAACTTTGCATGTTGAGACTTATGAGACTACAGGTGTTTTCGGCATGAAGGGAGTTGGAGAGATAAGCATAGATGCACCTGCACCAACTATTTCAAATGCTGTTTATAATGCTGTTGGATACAGGTGTTTCAGTTTACCAGTAAGTGCAGAAAAAATACTGCTTAGAGACAGCCACACTTGGTAAGAATGGAGGAGGTTTAATGAATTATATTGGCAAAGAGTACGACAGGGTAGATGGACTTGAAAAGATTAAAGGTTCAGCAATATATGTAGACGATTACAAATTTCCTAACATGCTTTATGTGTCTGTAGTAAGAAGTTCTATACCTTCTGGAAGGATATCTTCAATTGATACAAGCAAAGCGTTTATTGAAGGTGTGGTTGGAATATATAAGGCTGAGGATTTTGAAGGTGACAACAGCTACGGATTTCCAATTTGCGATAATCAAATTCTTTCAAAGGGTGAGGTTAAATATATAGGTGATGCTGTATGTATAGTTTGCGCCAAAAATAAAGAAACAGCTGATAAAGCTGCAAAGCTAATTAGAGTTGAGTATGAAGCTTTAAAGCCTAAATTTAATATAGAAGACTCAGAAGATATGTTTAACAAGCTTGTACTTAAGAAAAATGTTGAGCAAGTCTCAATGAATTTAGAAGATGTTGTAGTTGAATTAGAACTTAGTACAAAGCATCAGGAACATATGTATATAGAGCCAGAAGGTGCTGTGGCTTGTTACGAGGACAATGTGCTTAATATATATTCACCCATGCAAACTCCATTAACTGCTAGAAATATTGTTGCCAAGGTTTTAGGGTTAGGCAGTAACAAAGTAAGAGTAATACAGTCTACAGTAGGAGGTGCATTTGGAGGAAAAGATGATGTAGTTTACGAGGCTTGCGGCTTTGCAGCTCTTGGTACGTTTAAAACTGGAAGACCATGTAAATTTGTAGCGTCCAGAGAGGAATCAATTATATCAAGCTATAAGAGGCACCCTATAAAAAGCAAAATACAGCTCGTAGCGAACAAGGAAGGTAAGCTTAAAGGTATAAAAGTAAGAAATAAAATGGATGGTGGGGCGTATGCTTCTGTAAGTACTTTCGTGCAGTATAGAAACACAACCCATTCAGCAGGTCCGTACGTATATGACTGGGTAGATGTAGAAAATGAGGTTTATTATACAAATAATGTGTATTGCGGAGCTTTTAGAGGGTTTGGAGGATTACAGGCATGTTATTTCTATGATACAGCTATAGATGAAATGTCTTACAAGCTTGATATGGATCCAATAGATTTAAGACTAAAAAATGTTTGGAGAAAAGGAAAAACCACTTCAACAAATCAACAGGTGGATTGGGAACCACCAATTGAAAATATCTTAAATAGAATAAGAGAGATTTCTAACTGGGACAGAACCATTAGGGAATTTGAAAAATTTAACAGAACCAATAAGTATCTTAAAAAAGGGATAGGAGTTTCTTTGGGTTACCATGGTATAAGTCTAGGAGCAGAAGGTGCAGATTATGCTCAATCTGAGGTGATTTATCTTACTGAGGAAAGAAAACTACTGGTTACTTGTGGTATATCTGAGCTTGGCCAAGGATCTAGAACTGTATTTTCTCAAATTGCCAGCGAGGTTTTTAATATTGAGGCTAGCTTCATAGAGGTAAATAATTATGATACCGCTAAAATTTTAGACAGCGGTCCAACTGTTGCCTCTCGCGGGTCTACTGTAGGGGGAAGAGCAGTAAAGATTGCCTGTGAAAACTTTATTCATCTTTTAAAGCAAGAGCTAGCTGAATATGAAGGTATAACTCCAGAAAGTATTTGTTTTAAAGAAGGATATCTATATATAAACGATAAAAAGAGAGTATTTATAATAGATTTTTGCAGAATGCTTTCACAGAAAAAAGAAGTTAAAGCTGTAGGTCGCTTTGATATGCCAAATATAGATTGGAATGAACAGACGGGCCTTGGAATACCTTATGTAGCATATCACTACGGAGCACATGTAAGCTGCATAACTGTAGATATTACTACAGGTGAGGTATCAGTAGATAAATACTTCGCAGTTCATGATATAGGAAAGGTTATAAACCCAACAGCCCTTAAGGGACAAATAAACGGAGGAATAGCAACAGGCATAGGGTATGCGCTTATGGAAGATTTGGAGATTCATGATGGAATTATAGAAAACATAAATTTTGACGGATATATAATACCAACCTCACAGGATATTCCGCAAATTTACAGTGAGGCTTACGAAAGCGATGAGCCTGTAGGACCTTATGGAGCAAAGGGTACAGGAGAGCCAGTACTAACACCAGTACCAGCTTGCATAGGCAACGCCATAAGATTTGCAACAGGCAAGAGACTTACCCATTTGCCCTTCAGCCTTGAAAAAATAGTATTAGGTAAGGAGCTGAGCAAGTATGATAAAAAGCTTTGTAAAGCCTAAAAAACTTCAAGAAGTATTGGAGATTCTGAATCAGGGAAGCGTTACTATTTTAGCAGGTGGAACTGATATTATGGTAGAAGCAAGAGGCAGGAAAGAACTTTTGAACAGTGTTGTAGATATATCAGGAGTGGAAGAACTGAAAGGAATTATATACACGGATAATGTTGTTTCCATATTGGCTGGAACTACCCATGCTGAAGTAGAAAAAAGTGAAATAATAAAGACTAATATTTCAATGCTTTCAAAAGCCTGTAGTTTAGTAGGCTCAACACTTATAAGAAATAGGGCAACCATTGGGGGAAATATTGCTAACAACGCAAATTGTGCTGATAGTATACCACCTCTTTTAATATACGATGCAAAGTTAGTACTCAAAAACCTTAATGGCGAAAGGGTCTTAAGCCTTGATGAGTTTTTAGGAAAGAATGGCTCAGTAAATTTACGACCTGATGAAATTTTATATTCAATTGAAGTGGAAAAGCTTGTAGGCTACAAGTGGGAGTTGGTGAAGGTTGGCAGAAGAAAGTCGCTTGCCATATCAAGAATGACTTTGGCTATTGCGTTAAAAGAAAAGGATGGATTCATAGAGGACCTAAGATTATGTCCAGGAGCAATGCTGCCCAAACATACAAGACTATATAATACTGAGAAAAATTTTAAAGGACAAAAGCTTACAAGTGAAGTCATAGAATCAATAGCTGGCAGTGCGGTCGAAGAGGCTATAGCAATGAGTGGAAGACGCTGGTCTGCGGAATACAAGGAGCCTGTACTTAAAGGATTAATAATAAGAACTCTTGAACAATGGAGGATTTAATATGGAACTTGAATTTATCTTAAACGGAACTAAAGTGATTACTGATGCAGACCCAACTAAAAGTCTTTTAGATTTTATAAGAGAAGATATGGAACTAACAGGAACTAAAAAAGGCTGTGCTATAGGTGAATGCGGTGCTTGTACAGTCCTTATAGATAAAAAAGCGGTAAATTCCTGCATGGTTATGGCAGGTCAGATTCAAGGCTGCGAAATTATAACTATCGAAGGAGTTGGGGCAGAGGTGCTTCATCCTCTACAACAAAAGCTGCTTAAAGGAGGTGCAGTGCAGTGTGGTTTCTGTACTCCTGGAATGATCATGGCAATATTGGGGCTTTTATATGAAAATACAGAGCCAAACGCAGAGGAAATAAAGAGAGCCATAGATGGCAATTTATGCAGATGCACAGGCTATAATCAGATAATTAAGAGCGTAGAGGAACTAAAGCTTAATGAACTTGTGCTTTAAAAATGGGGGGATTAAGGTGAAGATAACCTTTAAAATAAATGGGGAACAGAGGACGGCTGATGTTAATCCAAGAGACAGATTATTAGATTTTATTAGAGAAGAGTTGGGATTAACAGGAACTAAAGAAGGCTGTGGTGAAGGCGAATGTGGTGCCTGCACGGTAATAATGGAAAATAGAACGGTTGCTTCTTGTATGGTATATGCTTACCAGGCAGATGGCAAAGATATTTACACCATAGAAGGAAAGAACACTTTGGAGGAGCTTGAACTTATTCAGCAGGCTTATGTAGATGCGGGAGCAGTACAATGCGGCTTCTGTATACCAGGTATGGTTATGTCCACAAAGGTGCTTTTAGACAAAAACTTAAGCCCAACTCGTGAGGAAATTCGTGAAGAGCTTCAAGGCAATTTATGCAGATGTACTGGATACGTAAAAATAGTTGATGCTGTTGAGCTGGCAGCAGAAAGGTTTAGAAATAAAAAGGAAACTAGGAGGGCAGTGAGATGATGGAAGTATTCATACCTAAAACTATTAGTGAATTGCTGCCTAACATAGACAATGAAAAAAGAAGAATATCAGCAGGCTGTACTGATATAACAGTAGCTTTAAGAAGCAATAAGTATATCTGCAAGCCAACTACAGATATAACAGAAATAGCTGAGCTTAAGGAAATACTCGAAAAGAAAGACAGAATTTATATAGGCTGTAATGTAACTTTAAGCGAAATATGTGAAAATGATCTTATAAAGAAAGATTTTAAGGTACTGGTAGATGCTGTTAAAACTATAGGCTCCCCTCAAATTAGAAACAGAGCTACCTTAGCAGGGAATGTGCAAAATGCTTCTCCAAGCGGTGATGGAACTTTAGCCTTAGTTCTTTTAGAAGCTTCTATTGTTCTTAGAAGTTTAAGGGGAGCAAGGGAAGTTCTAGTTGAAGACTTTATTCTTGGAGCAGGAAAGACAGATCTTAAGAATGATGAATTTATAGAATATATTGTTTTAAATAAAGCCTATAGAGACTATTCCTCTTACTTTGAAAAAGTAGGATTAAGAGGAGCGATGGTTATTTCAGTTGCTTCCATGGGAGCTTTAATTAACGCAGAAGAAAGGGTTATTAAAGATATAAGGCTTGTATTTGGCGCTGTTGCTCCTAAAATATTAAGGCTTAAAGAAGCAGAGGAATTTTTAAAGGGAAAGAAACTTGAAGAAAAAACTTTAAAAGAAGCAGGAGATATAATAGGCAAAAGTGTTACTCCAATAGATGACTTAAGAGCTTCAGCAGAATATAGAAGAACAGTTTGCAGAAATCTTATTCTAAGACTTTGGGAATAAAAGAAGGAAGGTTGAATTATGAAAACCTTGATTAAAAATGTCTTTATCTTAACCATGGACGAGAAGCTTTCAAAGTTTAAAGGAAACCTTCTCATAATTGATGACAAAATTGAAAGAATCTGCACTGAAGAAATATACGGAGATTTTGATAAGGTTATAGAGGCTGAAGGAAAGGTGGCAATGCCAGGCTTTGTTCAGCCTCATATTCACCTCTGCCAAACTCTTTTTAGAGGCTTGGCAGATGACATGGAGCTTTTAGACTGGCTTAAGTACAGAATTTGGCCACTGGAAGGAGCTCATGATGAGGAAAGCATTTATTACTCTGCCAAGCTTGGCTTAAGTGAACTTATAAGAGGAGGAACTACTTCAATTGTTGATATGGAAACAGTACACCATACTGACAGAGCAATTCAAGCTATATATGAAAGCGGCATAAGAGCTATAACTGGAAAGGTTATGATGGATTATGGTTCTGATGTCCCTGAAAGCCTTATGGAGCGTAAAGAAAGTTCTATTAAAGAAAGCATAGAGCTTCTTCAAAAGTGGCACGGAAGAGACGGAGGACGAATTGAATATGCCTTTACTCCAAGATTTGTAGTATCCTGCTCTGAAGAGCTTTTGCTTGAAGTTGAAAAGCTTTCAAAGCATTATGGTGTCAAGGTTCATACTCATGCCTCAGAAAACAGAGGAGAAATAGAATTTGTTGAAAAAGATAGAGGCATGAGAAATATAACTTATCTTAAAAAGCTTGGACTCTTAAATGAAAATTTGATATTGGCGCACTGCATCTGGCTGGATGAAGAAGAAGAAGACTTAATCCAAGCATCAGGAACAAAGGTAGTTCACTGCCCAGCCTCAAATCTTAAGCTTGCTTCGGGAGTAGCTAAAATTCCAAAGCTTATGGACAAAGGAATAGACATAGGTCTTGCTTCAGACGGTCCTCCCTGTTCAAACAATCTCGATGCCTTTATAGAAATGAGATTGAGTTCTTTAATTCAAAAGCTCAGTCTTGGACCAAAGGCTATGGATTGCAGCAAAGTCCTTTATCTTGCTACCATGGGCGGTGCAAAGGTAATGGGAAAGGAAAAGGAAATAGGCTCTCTTGAGGAAGGAAAGAAGGCTGACATAGTACTTTTAGACCTAAACAAGGTATATAATGCACCAAGCTTTAGAAATAATGTTGAAAGCCAGATCGTGTTTTCTGGAAAGACGGAAAATATAGATACAACCATAGTAAATGGAAAGATTTTAATGGAAGATAGAAAATTGCTTACCTTGGATGAAAAGGAAATAATTACAAAGGCCAATGAAAGCATTGAAAGAATATGGAAGAGAGCAGGCATAAATTGCTGATATATTATGGAGCAGTTTTTAAAATTAGGCTTAGACGACCCAACACTATATTGATAGGAGGCGTAGTTTTATGGATTTAATAGAGGTTTTTCAGCCAGAGACTTTGCAGGAGGCAAAGGAACTTTTAAACAACTTGTCAAAGGTAAAGCTTTTAGCTGGAGGCACGGATTTAATTATAGACTTGAATAAGAACAAAACTGAAGCAGACTATCTGGTGGATTTAACTAAGATTGAGGAACTTAAAAAAATTAAAGATTTTGCTCATCACATTATTATAGGAAGCATGGCTACCTTCACTGATATATTGGAAAATGATATCTTTATAAATAGATTTACCTGCCTTAGAGACTGTTCAGAGTTAATGGGATCACCACAAATAAGAAACAGGGCAACCATAGGAGGCAACATAATAAATGGCGCTGCGGCAGCGGATATAGTTCCATGCCTTATGAGTCTGAACGCTGTACTTATAATTGAAAGCATAAGTACACGTAGGCTTGTAAGATGCGATGACTACTTCTTAAAGCATAACCAATACAAAATTGAATCTAATGAGCTATTAGTTGGAATTATTCTTAATGATAGGAATGAATTAAGCGGTTTCTACAAGCTAGGCAAGAGAAATTCTCTGTCCATAGCAAGGTTAAGCGCTTCAATAAGTTTTAATCTTGTAGAAAATAAGCTTCATAATATCAAGGTTGCCTTAGGTGCTGTGGGCAAGCATCCTTTTAGGGCTTATGAGCTTGAGTATCTTGCACACGGAAAGGACTATAGATATCTTCTTAAAAGAGAACTTTTAGATATACTTGAGGAAAGAGTATACAGGAGCATAAAAGACAGACCTACGCTTCCATTCAAAAGAGAGGCAGTAAAAGGTGTTTATACAGAAGCGGTTAAAAAAGCACTAGCTAAAGGTGGTGTAGCCATTGAGTAAAATAAGTGTTATTGTAAATGGAAAGCTATTTGTAGGGCATGTTTCTCCAAGCTTAAGACTTGTGGATTTTTTAAGAGAGGAGCTCAAACTAAAGGGAACTAAAGAAGGTTGCAGCCAAGGGGAATGCGGTGCATGTACAGTTATTTTAGATGGAATGACCGTTAACTCATGTCTGGTTTTAGCTTCTTCCTGTAATAATTCACAGATAACAACTATAGAAGGTATTTCTACTGAAGAGCTCCATCCCATTCAAAAGGCTTTTTTGGATTCAGGAGCAGTTCAGTGCGGTTACTGTATACCAGGAATGGTCTTAAGTGCCAAAGCTTTACTAGATAAAAATATTGATGCTACAGTGGAAGAAATAAAAGAAGGTATCTCTGGCAACCTCTGCAGATGCACAGGCTATCAAAAGATAGTCGAAGGTGTAGGGCTTGCTCAAAAATATATGAAGGGCAGGGGATAAGGTGCTAAAGGTTGTAGGTATGAATATAAAAAAGGAAGATGCCTTGGAAAAGGTAATGGGTAAGGCAATTTATCCTGATGATATAGAATTTGAAGGTATGCTTTATGCAGGTGTATTTAGAAGCTCAATAGCTTATGGCAAAGTAAAAAATATTGATATGAAAGCAGCAAAAATGCTTAAAGGTGTTGCAGCTGTAATAGATCATACTATGATACCAGGTGAAAAGCTTCACGGAGTAGTATTTAAGGATCAGCCCGTATTGGTTCACAATATGATTAAGAGAGCTGGCGACCCAATAGTTTTAATTGTGGCTGAAAGCAAGGATATTTTAAAGAAAGCTTTGAGTCTTATTAAAGTTGAGTATGAAGAATACAAAGGCATTTTCAGCATAGAGGAAGCACTTGCTGATGATGCACCAATCTTAGGAGAAAACGGCAATATATTGTATGATCTTAAAATAAAAAAAGGCAGTATGGAGGAAGGTTTTAAAAAAGCTGTTTATACAGTTGAGAACTGGTATTCAACTCCGCATATAGACCATGCAGTGCTTCAACCTGAGGCGGCTGTTGCTAGATATGATGAGGATGGGAATGTTGAGGTAAATGTAGCGACACAGTACCCCCATTATGATAGAGAAGAAGTTGCAAGAAGTCTTGGTATTCCTGAAGATAATGTAATAATAAAAAATACAGCTATTGGTGGAGCCTTTGGCTGCAGAGAAGATATAACTCTTCAATGCCATGCTGCTTTAGCCGTTTATCATACGAAAAAGCCTGTCAAGATAGTGTATTCAAGAGAAGAATCTATGGTTACGCACTGTAAACGTCATGCTATAAAAATGCATTATATAACAGGTGTAGATGCTCAAGGTAAGCTTTGTGCACTTAAGGCTACAATATATGGAGATACGGGAGCATATTGCTCTTGGGGGATGAATGTTCTGAGAAAAGCTGCTGTTCATGCAGTTGGACCATATGAGGTGCCTAATGTGGATATTCAAGCTCTTGCAGTCTATACAAACAATTCCTTTTGTGGTGCGATGAGAGGCTTTGGAGCAGCTCAGGCGGCGCTAGCTTATGAAAGCCAGATGGATGAACTTGCTAGATTGATGCAAATCCACCCACTACAGTTTAGGTACATGAATGCAGTAGAGGATGGCAGTGTTATGCCAACAGGACAAATACTTGAAACTAGTGTAGGCATGAAAAAATGTATTGAAGAAATAGCTAATCTTGAAGAAATAGTTCTTAAGTAGGGGGGATAGCTTTGAAAAAAATTGGTGTGGGATATGGCTGTATGATTTACGGTACAGGTTACGGCAATGGCTTCCCTGATGAGTCAAGAGCTACTGCTGAGCTTAACAGCGATGGAACAGTTACGGTGTATGTAGAGGTTACAGATGTTGGACAGGGTGGAAAGAATATAATGAGTCAGATTGCCAGTGAGGCACTTAATATGAATCTCGATTATATTACTATCAAAAATACAAATACAGCTTATATGAGGGATTCAGGAACTGCTGCAGCCAGCAGACAAACTTATAATACAGGAAATGCAGTACTAGATGCTTGTAAAAAGTTGAGGCAAAATATTGATAATTGTAATATAGAGAATTTTAAAATAGCTTTTGCTTATATGAGAGAAAACAATATATCTTTAAAAGCTGAAGGCTACTTCAAAGCTAATACTACCTCAGTAAATTTAGAAACAGGAGAGGGAAACCCATACTGGCCCTATACCTTCTCAGTAAACAAGGCTGTGGTTGAGGTGGATGATGAAACAGGAAAAGTTAATGTTTTAGAGATAACAGCATGCCATGATTCAGGAAAAATAGTAAATCCTCTCCAAGCAGAAGGGCAAATTCAAGGAGGATGTGCTATGGGACTTGGTTATGGTATTATGGAGGAAATAATTTTTAGTAAAGGAGTTATTAAAAATTCAAACTTCAATGATTATATAATTCCAACTAGCAAGGATGTGCCAAAGATTAAAACCATATTTGTAGAAGAGATTGAAGACAGTGGTCCCTACGGCGCTAAGGGTCTTGGAGAACCATCTATGATAGCTACAGCGCCAGCTATAATAAACGCTATTTATGATGCTGTAGGAGTAAGAATTTACGATTTGCCAGCTTCACCGGATAAGGTTATGAAAGAGCTTGTAGAAAAGAGGCGGTCCATATGAGAGAACTAAAGAAAGATATTGATATTGCTGTAGGAAGAATTAAAGCACCGTTGGTTTTGAAAAACGCTAATATAATAAATGTTTTCGTTCAATGCATTGAAAAAAATGATATAGCAATAAATGGAGATAGAATAGTCGGAATAGGAAATTATGAAGGTGAACAGGAGCTTGATTGCACTGGGCTTTATGTCTCTCCAGGTTTCATAGATGCTCATGTACACGTAGAATCCTCCATGGTAACCCCGGAGGTTTTCTCTCAGCTTTTAATAAGAAGAGGTGTTACTACAGCTATTGCGGATCCTCATGAAATAGCGAATGTTCTGGGTTTAAAAGGAATAGAATTTATGCTGGAAAACAGTAAAAGAAGTGTTATGGATATTTTATTTATGCTCCCTTCATGTGTACCAGCCACAGAATTTGAAGATTCAGGGGCAGTACTTAAAGCTGATGAGTTCTCAGAACTTATAGGAAACGATAGGGTTTTAGGCTTGGGAGAGGTTATGGATACTCCTGCAGTAGCAAGTGGAAGACAGGATATGATTGACAAACTAATGATGTTTCAGGGGAAGAATATTGATGGGCACTGCCCAGGAATTTCTCAAAAGTTGCTGAATGCATACTTAAGCTGTGGAATTAAAACAGATCATGAATGTTCTAACTATACTGAAGCTCTTAAAAAGATACAGCTGGGCATGTATGTTATGCTTAGGGAAGGCTCGGCTACAAGAAATTTGAAAGATTTGCTCCCCGCTATTAATATGGATAATTACAGCAGATTTCTATTTTGTACCGATGATAGGCATATTGAGGATTTGATTGAAGCTGGAACTATTGATAACTCTATAAGGCTTGCAATAGAACAAGGACTTGAACCGATAAAGGCTTACACAATTGCTGCCTATAACGCAGCTTTATGCTATGGACTGAGAGATAAAGGCGCAGCAGCACCAGGCTATATTGCTGACTTAGTGATCTTTGAGGATTTAAATAGGTTGAATATAAGAACGGTAATTAAAGATGGGAAGATATACAACAAAGAATTAAGCTTTTCAAAAGCTGACTTAGGAAATTCAATAGTTCTTAAAACTGTGACCACTGAAGATTTTAAGGTTGAAGCAAAAGGAGAATATATAAACACAATAAAGCTTGTACCTCGCTCTGTAGAGACAATAAAAAAGAGAAGAAAAGCTCTAGTTGATAATAATTTGGTAGTTGGAACAGAAGCTTCAGACTGTCTTAAAATTGCAGTTTTTGAAAGACACAAGGCTACAGGAAAAAGAGGTATCGGTTTTGTTGAGGGTTTTGGACTTAAAAACTGTTCAATTGCACAAAGTATCGCCCATGATTCTCATAATATTATAGTTATTGGTGATAATGATGAGGATATGTCTCTGGCAGTAAAAGCTATAATTGAACTTGGTGGAGGAATTGCCCTAGTATCTGAAGGAAAAGTGTTAGAAAGCTTAAGTCTGCCTATTGGAGGTTTAATAACTTCAGAAAATCCTTTTATAGTTTTGGAAAAAATAAAGAGTTTAAACAAGCTTGCAAGAAGTTTTGGCGTTAAGGAGGATTTTGATCCTTATCTCACTCTTGGATTTTTGGCTCTACCAGTTATACCAGATATAAAACTTACCGCAAGAGGATTATTTAACTTTGAAGAGTTTAAGTTTATAGATTTATTTTGCTAAAGGATTTACAAAGGAGGAACTATCGTATGCTCATAAGAGGAATTATACTTGGTGCTGGAAAGGCATCCAGGATGGGAAAGGATAAACTTAACCTAAAGCTTGAAAATAAATCAATTATTGAAACAGTAATAGAAAACGCCAAAGAATCCAAACTAGATGAACTTGTTTTGGTATATGGGAAGTATGATATAAATACAGATATTAATAAGCTGTATAATGCAGACTTTGAACGAGGGATGAGCACCTCTATTAAAAAAGGTCTTGAAAACTTTGAAGGAGATGCTGTAATGATTCTTTTAGGAGATATGCCCTACGTTACACCTAATATAATTGATAAATTGTGTGATGAATTTATTTCAGATAACAAAGCTATAGCTGTACCAGTTTTCAATGGGAAAAGAGGAAATCCAGTTATTATAAGCAGAAAATATTTTAAGGAGCTTTTAGAAAATGAAGGTGACAAGGGTGCTAGAGCTATAATAAAAAGCAATCCTAATGATATTCATTGGGTGGAAGTAATGGATAATAGTATCTTTGTTGATATTGATGATGAAGTTAGCTATAATTCTATAAAGAAATAGTTTGCAATTACGCTGCCTGTTATTGAGGCAGCTTTTTTGTGTTATAAAACAATATTTTTAGGTTTAACAAATTTATTACTTAATAATTGAAAAAGTGCATAGAAAAATAAACCTTGAAAAACATAGTAAAGAGGTGAAATACAAATGGCTAAGAAACTAACTAAAATGCAGCTTAGAATGGCTGCGCTAGGTAATAATATGATGGAAGCAGGTGCTGAACTATACAGCAATCCAGAGGTAAGGGAGAAGATAAAAGATAGTATTACAAAGGAAAGTGAAAAAGCTGATACACAAAATAGTATACAGTAGCTTAATGAGGATTAATGTGTGGCAGGTAGACTCTCTCTTTCATAGAATATATACAAAGCTTATTATTTTAAGGAGTCTTTTATGTATATTAACTATTTTAGAGAAGATAAAGTGCGTCCACAAGTTGTTGCCTATGCAAGAGGGGATGTGAATGGAGATAAAATTACTGACATAGTCTACTTAGTCGGCACAAAAACGCCAGACAGTCCTTTTGTACAGAATATTACCTTAATAATAAAGGATGGAATGACAGGAAGAATTGCTGCAATAGTTCTCAAGGAAAATGCGGGCTATGACCCAACCTTGTTTTTAGGGGATTTTACAGGGGATGGAGTAAAGGATATACTTATAAGCATTGTTACTGGAGGCAGCGGGGCAACTATGTATCATTACATTTATTCTTATGTAGACAACAATTCTAAGCTGATTTTTGACTTTGAGGTGTACAACGAGGAGTATAAATATTTAGTTGCTTATAAGGATAATTATAAAGTTCAGGTTGTAAGTGAAAAAAACAATAAAGAATATATAATAGATATTTCCCAAAGAGATAAAGATTACTTAAATGAGATTTATGACGAGAACGGACAGCTAAAAGAACCTCTTGAAGGCTTTGTAAATCCATTGAGTGGTTTATATCCGGTTGATTTTGATTATAATGGCGTATATCAGTTGCTTGCATATCAAAAGGTAGCAGGAAGATTTAATGCAGATGCTCTAGGGTTTATTTTAAACACACTACAATGGCAAAACAATAATTTTGAGTTGGAAAATCAAAATATAGCTATTATAGGAGCGGGAAAATAACAAAAAAACTGTGCAAACTCAATTTGAATGATATGTTATAATGTTATTCAAAAGAGGTTGCACAGTTTTTTGTGGAGGAAAATATGAACACAGTAAAAATTAGAAATGTAGTGATAGGCGAAGGTATTCCTAAAATTTGTGTGCCTATTGTGGGAAAAACAAAGCATCAAATAATAAGAGAGGCCTTAAAACTTGAAAATATGCATGTAGATATTGTGGAATGGCGCGTAGACTATTTTGAAGATGCTTTAGAGGTAGAAAAAATTAAAGAAGTTTTATTTGAATTAACTTCTGTTTTAAATAATATTCCACTTTTATTTACACTTCGAACAGCTAATGAAGGGGGAAAAAAAGAAATACATAAAAATGAATATGTGAAAATTAATAAAATTATTTCTGTATCAGGTTTGGTTGATTTGATGGATGTTGAAGTTCTCACAGGTGATGAGGAAGTTGCGGATATTATCAAAACAGCACAGGCTTCAGGAGTAAAGGTTATTGCTTCCAATCATGATTTTGAAAAAACTCCTGTTAAAAATGAAATTATACATAGGCTAAGGAAGATGCAGGAACTAGGAGCTGATATTTTAAAAATAGCAGTGATGCCTAAATCAAAATTAGATGTGCTGGAATTGATGACGTCCATAGTAAAAGCGAATGAAGAATATATTGACAGGCCTATAGTGGCAGTAGCAATGTCAGATTTAGGCGTTGTCACAAGATTTATTGGAGAAATGTTTGGTTCTTCGTTAACATTTGGAAGCGTTGGGCAATCTTCTGCGCCAGGGCAGATAGAATCAGATGCTCTTTACGAAGCCCTACAAATAACACATAAAATTTTGAATAATAAACCAGTCTCAGAATTTTAAAATTCTGAGACTGGTTTATTATTATTTCTTTAAAAAACATATTTTACTGGTAGTTATAGTCTAGCTTGCTATTTAGGCTTGCTGACAAACATTTGTGAAAACATATTTCCATAAGGACCGCCATTTCTTATTCCAAGACCAATATGAGTGTAATCTGGATTTAGTATGTTTTTTCTATGCCCCGGTGAATTCATGAGGGCATTGTGAGCGTTTTGAATGGTTTGATTTCCTGCTATATTTTCGCCAGCTTCTACATAACTTACACCAAAGGCTTTAAGCATATCGAAAGGGCTCCCATACTTTGGAGAATTATGACTGAAATAATTATTATCAATCATATCCTGAGCTTTTACTCTAGCAACATTTGTTACCTGCATATCTATTTGAAGAGGTGAAACATTATTTTGCGCTCTTGCCTGATTAATTAACTTAAGCATTTCCTGCTCCTGGGAAGTTAAGGTGCTTGAATTTGTTTGTGCACTAGGAGTTTTAGGAGCCGTTGAATTGGTAACCCCGCCTGAAGCTTGTGAGGGGGCAGCTCCTGAACCGGAGGCATCAGTAGTAATTTGAGGAGTTTTATTTTCTACTACTATTGGCTTTGCCTGTGACTTAGGAACAAAACCAATCTGATTGTTTGGAAGCTTTACTGCAAACCAGTCGGATACTTGGCTTACAACATCAAGGGTATTATTTTTTGCTGCTGACTGAAGCACTGAAGTATTGCTTCCACAGCCAGAGGTAATATTTGCTTTATCGACTATAACTTTCACCTTTTGAATATCGCCAATTTTAGAGACTGAAGACTCTATGCCTTGAATAGGCTGACTATGTCCAGTTATTTGTCCATTGTTAGGCAGTTTGTTGTTTATAAAACTTTTTTGCCGAGGAGTACAGGAAGCAGTAAAAATTAAGGATAAGCCTAATGCAAAAACATAAATTTTTCTTTTCACGATTTTTCATCCTTTCGCCTACGCGGTTATTAATAATTTTTTATACAGTATTATCATTTGTTTAAATTAGAAATTTATAAACGGTATTTGGGTTAAAATGATAAGAAATATTTTCTAAAAGCAGTTGACACTATTTAAATTAATAGTATAATAATTAATAATATAAATAAAAATAATGTTAATAAAAGCTTTGATAAAGAGGAGTAAAGGTTAAGGAGTATTTAGAGAGGAAGGTTCAGCGGCTGTAAGACCTTCTATACAAAAAGCCTTGAAGGTAGCTTTTGAGCTTCTTGCTTGAAATACTAGTAGAGCAAGACGGTGTTCTTTGCCGTTATGATTTTGAGAGCCTATCGACTGCTGTCTGTAGGAAAAAAGGTGGTACCGCGAGTATGTCTTCGTCCTTTTATGGATGAAGACTTTTTTATTTGTCAAAAATAATCATTATAAGGAGATGAAATATATGGAAGAAACAAAAAATATTGCAACGACCTATAGCCCTAAAGAATTTGAAGAAAAAATTTATAAGACTTGGGAGGAAAAAGGATATTTTACTCCAAAAGTTGATAAAGAAAAGAAGCCTTACACAATTGTGATGCCACCTCCAAATATAACAGGAAAGCTGCATTTAGGGCATGCCCTAGACAACACTATTCAAGATTTTTTGATAAGAGTTAAAAGAATGCAGGGTTACAGTACTCTATGGCTTCCAGGAGAGGACCACGCCAGTATAGCTACTGAAGTTAAGGTGGAAAACGAGCTTTTAAAGCAGGGTTTAAAAAAGAAGGAAATGGGCAGAGATGCCTTTCTGGAAAAAGTTTGGGAATGGACTGACGAGTACAGAGAGAGAATAAGACAGCAGCTTAAGAAAATGGGAGCTTCAGCAGACTTTACAAGAGAAGCCTTTACAATGGATGAAAACTTAAACAAAGCTGTTAGAACCGTATTTGTTAAACTGTACAATGAAGGCTTAATTTATCAGGGAAACAGAATAACCAACTGGTGCCCAAAATGTAAGACTGCTCTTTCAGATGCTGAGATAGAATATGATGAGCAGAACGGACATTTCTGGCATATAAAGTATCAGGTAGTTGGCACAGGAGAGTTTATTGAGATTGCAACAACCCGTCCTGAGACCATGCTTGGAGATACAGCTGTTGCAGTGAATCCAAAGGATGAAAGATACACTCATCTTGTAGGAAAAACATTGATGCTTCCTTTAGTAAACAGGGAAATTCCAATAATAGCAGATGATTATGTAGATTTGGAGTTTGGAACAGGAGCAGTTAAGATAACACCAGCTCATGATCCTAACGACTATCAGGTAGGAAAGAGGCACAATCTTCCTGAAATCAATATGATGAACGATGATGGAACCATCAACCATCAAGGTGGCAAGTACACTGGCATGGACAGATACGAAGCTAGAAAAGCTATCATTAAGGATCTAGAGGAGCAGGGCTTCCTTGTAAAGATAAAAGACCATGTTCACAATGTAAGTACTCATGACAGATGCGGCACAACCATTGAGCCAATGATTTCAAAGCAGTGGTATTTAAAGATGGAAGGTCTTGCAAAGCCTGCTATCGAAGTTGTAAAGGATAAAAAAGTAAAGTTTGTTCCAGAGCGCTTTGAAAAGATTTATTTCAACTGGATGGAAAATATACAGGATTGGTGCATATCAAGACAGCTTTGGTGGGGACACAGAATACCGGTTTGGTACTGCAAGGACTGCGGTGAGATGATAGTTGCTGAAGAAACTCCAGCTAGCTGTTCAAAGTGCAGCAGTGAGAAACTTGAGCAGGAGAATGATGTTTTGGACACCTGGTTCAGTTCAGCACTATGGCCTTTCTCAACACTAGGCTGGCCAAATGAAACAGAGGACCTTAAGTATTTCTACCCAACAAGCACGCTGGTAGCTGGTTATGATATCATATTTTTCTGGGTAGCAAGAATGATATTCTCAGGGCTGCATAATATGAAGGAAATTCCTTTCGATACTGTTTTAATGCATGGAATAATAAGAGATGCTAACGGTGTTAAGATGTCAAAATCCTTAGGCAATGGTGTAGATCCTCTTGACATCATAGATCAGTATGGTGCAGATGCACTTAGGTTTATGCTTATAGCAGGAAATTCCCTAGGCAACGATGTAAGATTCCAGCAGGAGAAGGTTGAAGCAGCAAGAAACTTTGCAAACAAGATTTGGAATGCTTCAAGATTCGTTATGATGAATCTTGATAGAGACCTTATGGAAAAGTATAAGGATGTTAAAGAATATACTTTAGCTGATAAGTGGATGCTTTCAAGATTAAATACAGTAGTTAGAGAGATAACTGATAATATAGAAAAGTTTGAGCTTGGTATAGCATCACAAAAAATATATGATTTTATATGGACAGAATTCTGCGATTGGTATATAGAATTAGTTAAGCCAGTATTCTATGGAACTGATGAAAGGCAAAAGGGTATAGCTTATAACGTACTTTACAAGACATTAACTACAAGCTTGCAGCTTTTGCATCCAGTAATGCCGTTTATAACTGAAGAAATATATACTCATCTTGGTGCAGAATACGAGTCAATCACGATATCAAAATGGCCAGAGTATGAAGAAAATCTGAATGATAATGAAGCAGAGCAAATGATGGGATATATCATCGATGCTATAAGAAGTATAAGAAATGTAAGAGCAGAAATGAATGTACCACCATCAAGAAAAGCAAAGCTTATGGCGTATGTAGCAGCAGAAGCAAAGGAAGCATTTGAATCAGGAAAAATTTACTTCGAAAAACTAGCTTCAGCTTCAGAGCTTGATTTATTAGCTTTTAAGGAAGGAATTCCTGAAAACGCTGTATCAGTAGTAACTTCAGGTGCTGAAATATATATTCCTCTTCTTGACTTAATAGATAGGGAAAAAGAACTTGAAAGATTGAGTAAGGAAAAATCTAAGCTTAAAGCCGAAATAGACAGAGTAGAGAAAAAGCTTTCAAATGAAAGATTTGTAAGCAAGGCTCCAGCTGATGTTGTTGAAGAGGAAAAAGCAAAGGGTGAAAAGTATAAAGAAATGCTTAAGGCTGTAATGCAAAGAATTGAAAGCTTAAATTAATATTGACTTTAAAAGCATACAAATTGAAAAATATAAGAATATAAGAAGATATCTTCTTATATTCTTATATTCTTATAAATACATATTCTTATAAATATATATTTATTAAATTTCCTCATTTAATTTTAGTAAGAAGGTGGTCTCATGAATTATTATGAAGCAATGACTTACATAAAAAACACTTCCAAGTTTGGCAGTAATCTTGGCCTTGAGAGAACTGAAAAGGTATTGGAGCTTTTAGATAATCCGCATAAAAAACTTAGGTGCATACATATAGCAGGAACAAATGGTAAAGGCTCAACCACTGCTATGCTTACTGAGATTCTAAAGAAAGCAGGCTATAAGGTTGGCATGTATACTTCTCCTTATCTTGAAGAATTTGAAGAGCGGATACAGATTAATGGAGCCAACATATCAAAGGTCGACTTAAGCAGAATAGTTACAAGGGTAGCGGAAGCAGTGAATAAGGTTTTAGAGCTTGGATATGAACATCCTACTGAATTTGAAATTATAACTTGTGCTATGTTTTTGTATTTTCATGAAGTGAAGGTAGATTATGCTGTGGTGGAAGTTGGTCTTGGAGGAAGGCTAGATTCTACCAATGTTATTACTCCAATTTTAAGCATAATTACTTCTATAAGCTATGATCATATGAAAATATTAGGGGATACTCTAGATAAGATAGCCTATGAAAAGGCAGGAATTATAAAATCGGGAGTGCCCGTGATAGTTTATCCCCAAGAGTTGGATAGCCTACGGGTTATAAAAAAAGTTGCAGAAGAAAAGTGTTCTAAGATAATTGAAGTTCCTAATGAATGCGCAAAATTAAATGCTTTAGATGAAACAGGCAAAAACAGAATCACTCAGACAGTATTAATAAGAACGGATAAACAGAGCTATGATATAGAACTATCGCTTTTAGGAATACATCAGCTTCTAAACTGTGCTGTTTCGGTTTTTGCAGCAGAAGAATTAATTAAGCAGGGAATAAATATTAGCGAGCAAAATATAATATCAGCACTGAGGAAAGTTAAATGGCCAGGAAGGCTAGAAGTTATAAATCAAGATCCGCTAGTGGTTATAGACGGTGCTCATAACATAGACGGAATTAAAAAGCTTACTGAAAGTATAGAAAGGTACTTTAGCTATGAAAAAGTAGTTCTAATACTGGGTATCCTTGCAGATAAGCAAGTGAAGGAAATGATAGATACTATAGTGCCAAAAGCATATAAGGTCATAGCGGTAACACCAAACTCTGAAAGAGCAGAGCTTGCTAGTGAATTGGCTGAAGAAATAAAAAAGATTAATTCTAATGTTCAGGTTATAGAAAACTACGAACAAGCCTATAAAGAGGCGTTCTCCTATTGTAATAATAAGGATTTACTGCTTATATCAGGTTCGCTATACATGATTGGAGATATGAGAAAGATAGTTGTAAGGCATTAAAAAACAATTTAAACATTATGTTCTTCGGCAGTCTGATTTTAAATTTAATCTTACTTTTTATTAACAGTTTCTCACTCTCTACATATTATATATTAATATAGCGGGGGTGAATAAAATGAGTAGTTTGTTCATATGCAATACTTCTTCAGATTACATTTCGCAAATCAATTTAGCTGAGTTTTATGAAGAAAGAAGAATACCCTTAGGTGTGGACAAGATTAGCAGGATTGGACCGCAAGGAATATGTGCATATAAAGATAAACTTTTAGTTGCTAATAGTTACAACAACAGCCTGTCTATATTGGACATGGCTCAGATGATGCAGATAGAAGAGTATTTTATTGGTATGCATTGTAATGGGGTTGAAGTTTCCGAAGATAATGCCTATGTTGTATGCGGAGAGCTTAATAGTATCATTATCTTCAATTTAACTAAAAAGAAAATAATTGAAGAAATTCCTTGTGGAAGCTTCCCATACAGCATAAGTATTGACAAAACAAAAGGATTTATTGCTGTTGCTAATATGCACAGTGATAGTATAACTCTTATAGATTGCAGAAACAAAGAAAATATCTTGAACATAAGGTCTTCGAATTATCCGACAAAGGCAGTTTTTGATGAAAGTTCACAGTTTATATTAGTAGCAGAAAGCAATATGGGAATAAAGAGTAATGGGACCTTAAGCATTATAGAGCTAAACGGTTTAAAAAGGGTTGGTAAGATAAAGGTAGGCAACTCCCCGGTTGATATTTTTACTGAGAAAAATTACTGTTATGTATCAAATCTTGGAGATGGAACAATAAGTATTGTGGATATTAAAAATTTAAAGGAAATTAAAAGGATAAAAACAGGAGGCATGCCAAGAGCTATTATAAAGCATGAGGAATATATTTATGTAAGTGACAGCTATAATGATATAATACTGCAGCTAAATCTTAAAAATGGAAACAAAAAAGTCATTTCCGTAGGAAAAGAACCTACAGCAATGACTATATACTAATCTATTAACTGCCTCATTATATTATTGTAGAGTTCTGCTGAGTTATTTTTCCATTTGCTGCAAAGTTCACGAGCCTGCTTATTAGTAGGAACATTTACTTTTAGGTCTATAAGTATTATTTTATTTTCCATTGCCTTTAGGTTTACTATATAATTATTGTCGTTTTCTATAGTATAGTCAGCAGATACAGTAACTTCTTTCTTGATTTTTTCCAAGTTTGATTTCAAGTATTTATCAATTGTTTCTATTTTATTTTTTGAAAGTCTTTCTCCAAACATTGATAGAACTTTCGAGCCTGTTTCAGTTATGACTAGTCTATGCTTGGATTCTTCACCAGCATATTCTAGAAACTTTGATGCTACAAGCTCTGATATGTATTGGTGAAGAGTGAAGTAGTTTATAAAATTATTCTCTAGTATAATTTGCGTTATTTGTATATTTGAAATTGGAAGCTTTATTTTATCAAAAATATAAAGCAAGAGCAATTTGTTTTCTGCTAATTCTGAAGTATCTCCAAACATATTTTACCCCCTGTATAGTCCTCTATGTGCGCAGAGAGCAGCAGTGTTGCTGCCTTTTAAGCTGATAATAAAATTATATATAATACATTATAGCATAAAAAGCACCGAAATAAATCGGTGCTTTTTATTTTATGTATAGTTTTATAATTATTTTCCATTTAATAATTCTTTTTCGGCCAGACTTATAAGTCGTTTAACCATTTCTCCGCCAACACGGCCGCAGTTTTTTGAGGATACGGAACCCCAATAATCTTCGGAACCTTGATGTACTCCAAGATCTAATTCTTCTGCAATTTCATACTTCATATTGTCTAGTATTTTATGAACTTCTGGAACCAATTGAGTTCTTCTGCTGCCTGATGATCCTAATGCCATGATAGTGCCTCCTTTATCCATATTTACTTACTCATTATGTATCCATTTATATTTTGTACAGGCAATATTGCTTTATACTGTACTATTAAAGGAATTATTGCCTTAATTAACCACTGCTAAATTTGGTCATATAATCTCATCTAGAGAATAAAATTATAGGGTAAAGAAATTTAACAGAGGGAGAGATATGAGAAAGTGGAAAATAAAAGATTTAAGCACTAAAAGATTTATATTAGCTTTAATGTTACTAGCAGCAAGTTCATTTATAGCAATAGGGCTAAACTACAAGAATATGGGTGTTTTTAGACTAGTACATAAAAAAGTGCCAATTTATTCGGTAGATACAAAGGAAAAGAAAATAGCCTTAACCTTTGATATAAGCTGGGGTGAAGATACTACAGCAAAAATTCTTGATATTCTTGACAAATATAATGTTAAGGCAACTTTTTTTCTTGTAGGAGGGTGGATTGATAACAACGGGGAACTGGTTAAGGAAATGGCTAAAAGAGGACATGAACTTGGAAATCATACTAATAAGCATCCTAATATGAGCAATATATCTAAGGAAAGGCTTATAGAAGAAATAATGCTTTGCGATTCAAAAATAATGAAGCTTACTGGGCAAGGTACTAAACTTTTTAGGTGCCCTGAGGGCTCTTATAATGATACTGTTTTGGATACGGTTCAAAGTTTAGGACGTTATACAATTCAGTGGGACGTAGACAGCATTGATTGGAAAGAACACGGACCAAGTATTGAATATAATAGAGTTATGAAAAAGACCAAGCCTGGCTCAATATTGTTGTTTCATAATACTGCAAAATATACGCCTGAAACTTTGCCGCAGTTAATTGATAAACTTCAACAAGATGGATATAGTTTTGTTAAGGTATCAGATTTAATTTATAAGGATAATTTCTACATCGATGCTTCAGGAAAGCAGATATCGAAATAAAAAACACTATAAAAGTAAGTTTAAATACAGTATAATGGAAATAAATTCCTTAAAATATTGGACAGTATAAAATAGCACGTCCTGCTTAAAATAAAGTTAAATAACCTTTAAGACAGGAGGAGATTATATGATAACACTAGCAGTTGTTGAGGGTTTTAATGAAAAAAGTTTTAAAGCCTATTTAAGCAATGTATTAGATTTGCTGCATATTGACCACCGTTTCTTAAGCATTGAAAACTTAAAGGATAAAGACCTTGATTATGTAATACTTAATAAAGCTAAAAAAAGTAATAATGAAATTAATTTAAGAGCAGGTTACTGTTTCGTAAATATGGATGCAAAACTGGAAGGCAATATAAATATTTATGGGAATATGATAACTTATGGTTTTGGGATCAAGAACACAGTTACAGTATCCAGTGTTGAAGATAATGGAGAAAGTTTTGTTTACTGCCTCCAAAGGTATCTGAGTGAAAGAATTGGGGAAAATATAGAACCTCAAGAAATTCCGGTGTACATAAAATTTTATGATGATAATGAACTTTACGCAGCTATGGTAGCTATAACAATATCTATACTAGAAGGAAAAAATATAACTTATCTAGAGAAAACACTACAGAAAAAATTATTAGTTTTAAATTAAAAAAGTTATATTTTATTTTGTTTTTGAATATTTATATTCTGTGATGGAATTTAAAACGAAGGGAAAGAGGGGTTACTAATGGATAATTTAATGTTAAACAATAAGATTTATTTGGAGGGCCAGATAGGCTCTGACCTCCAATTTAGCCACGAGATGTACGGTGAAGGATTTTATACCTTTAATCTTGAAGTCCCAAGGTTAAGCGATGCTAAAGATATTTTAAGCGTGACAGTTTCAGAAAGACTTATAGGAGGAATGGAACTTAAGGCAGGAAGTGAAGTAATAGTAGAAGGACAATTAAGATCCTATAATAAGTTTGTAGATGGAGCAAACAGACTTATACTTTCGGTTTTTGCAAGGAATGTGGAGTTTTGTATAGAAAAGAGCAAAAATCCAAATCAAATATTCCTTGATGGTTATATATGCAAGCAGCCCGTTTACAGGACAACTCCTTTTGGAAGAGAAATTGCTGACATGCTGTTGGCAGTTAACCGTTCCTATAATAAATCTGACTACATACCAACAATAGCTTGGGGAAGAAATTCTAGATTCTGCCAGGGACTTCAAGTTGGTGATAATATCAGGGTATGGGGAAGATTGCAAAGCAGAGAATACGAAAAGAAAGTATCTGAAACTGAAACTATTAAGAAAATAGCCTATGAAGTTTCAATCTCAAAGATGGAAAAGGTAGGTAAGGATTCTCCATCATTAGAGGATGCTAATGCAGAAAGCATCTTAGAAGAGTTAGAAGATTAATAATTGAAAAACTCAGCAGTGCGAGTAAATGCACTGCTGAGTTTTTATTTTCTAAGATCATCAAGTATTTCAGTTTTTCCTTTTGTTTTTTCGTCTACTGTTTTTACTATTTTAGCAGGAGTTCCAGCTACTACAACTCCAGCAGGAACATCTTCTGTAACTACTGAACCTGCAGCAACTACTGAGCCTTTTCCTATCTTAACACCTTCAAGTATTACAGCATTTGCTCCAATAAGTACATCATCCTCAACTATGCAAGGTTCTTTGCTTGGTGGTTCAAGAACGCCTGCAACTACTGCTCCAGCACCTAAGTGAACTCTTTTCCCTATCTTGCCTCTAGCACCTACAACTGCATTCATATCAATCATGGTACCTTCACCAATTTCAGCTCCTATATTTATTACAGCACCCATCATTATTACTGCATTTTTTCCAATGGATACTTTATCTCTTATAATAGCGCCAGGTTCTATTCTAGCTTCTATATCTAAAATATCCATTAGTGGTATAGCTGAATTTCTCCTATCATTTTCAAGTTTGAACTTTTCTATTTTTCCTTTGTTGTTTAATATAAAGTTTGTAACTTCATTGCTTTCTCCAAATAGTATGTAAAATCCTTCGCTGCCATAAACATCTATGCTGCCGAAGTTACTGCCTTTAAGATTACCTGATACATAGGCTTTTACAGGAGTAGTCTTTTTTGCTTCCTTTATGTAGCGTGCAATTTCATAAGGATCTGTTAAATTGTATTCCATATTATAGCCTCCTCTTATACTGTATAAATTTAATAAAAACATTTTATATTAAATGGAGTAGTAATGCAATAGAAGAAAATCTTTATAATATTAGAAATAAAGTATATAATGTTTAATAATTGGATACAAAAGAAGGTGGCATATAATATGAAGGATATGTTTTCGCTAAATGTACAAAGTATAGAAATATCTGGGATTAGAAAATTTTTCAATAAAGTAGCAGAAGTGCCTGAGGCCCTTTCATTAACACTAGGGCAACCGGATTTTAATGTGCCCGAAAAAATAAAAGCTTCCATGATAAAGGCCATTGATGAAAATAAAACAGGATACACGTCAAATGCAGGGATAATAGAATTAAGACAACAAATAGCTTCTTATTTAAAAGGCTTCGATATAAATTATGAAGCAGAGGAGATATGCACAACCATAGGAGGCAGCGAGGCTTTATTATCTGTATTTATGTCTATTATAAACCAAGGAGATAAAGTGCTTATACCTTCTCCTGCCTATCCTGCTTATGAAAGCTGCGTAAAGCTTGTTGGCGGAGAAGTAGTTAACTATCAACTAAATGAAGATTTCACTATAAATTTTGAAGAAGTTAAAGCTGTTATCCAAAGGGAAAGACCAAAGGTGTTAGTCGTATCTTATCCAAGTAATCCAACAGGAGCTTTTCTTTCAAAGGAAGACAGGGATAAGCTTTACGAATTTCTTAAATATGAAGAAATTATAGTAGTAAGTGATGAGATATATAGTGCATTATGTTATGAAATTAATTACTACTCGATTTGCCAGTTTAAGGATATAAAACATAAGGTAATCTTAGTAAGTGGCTTTTCAAAAATGTTTTCTATGACTGGATTAAGACTGGGTTATGTTTGCGCTCCTAGTAATTTCATGCATCAAATAATGAAAGTTCATCAATACAACGTGTCTTGTGCTCCATCAATTGTGCAATGGGGAGCTTACGAGGGTCTGAAATCATGTTTGGGTGATGTAGAGGAAATGAAAGAAGAGTTTAAAAAAAGAAGAGATTACTTGTATGACAGACTTACAGCTATGGGAATGGATGTTGTACTACCCAAAGGTGCTTTTTATATGTTTCCTTCGATAAAGAAATATGGGTTAACCAGCGAAGAATTTTGTGAAAGACTTCTTAGAGAAGGTTATGTTGCTGTAGTGCCAGGGTCAGCATTTGGAGTTGGAGGAGAAGGATATATTAGAATATCTTATTCCTACAGCATGGAAAGCCTAGAAGAGGGAATGAATAGACTTGAGAAGTGGTTAAAGGAAAGTTTCTAACATTAATAAAATAGGGACACACCGTAAAGGTGATGTCCCTATTGAAATTTATATAGCGTTTTCTAAAACATTATCCATGGAGTAAAGCCCAGCAGATTTTCCAGCCATATACTCACAGGCTTTCAAGGCACCTGCAGCAAAAACATCTCTTGATACTGCATAGTGATTTATTTCTATAGACTCTCCCTGTCCGGCAAAGATTACTTCATGATCTCCAACTATGCTTCCGCCTCTTACTGCATGAATGCCGATATCTTTATGGCTTCTTTTTCCTATGCCTTCTCTTCCATACACGAAATTTGTTTCTTCTGGAATTGCATTCTTTATTGTGTTAGCAAGAAGAAGGGCAGTTCCACTAGGAGAATCAACCTTTTGATTATGATGCTTTTCAATTATTTCAATGTCATAATTACTATATAAGAGGGAGCTTACCTTCTTTAATATATTATTTACTATATTTACTCCTAAGGACATATTTGCAGAACGGAATACAGGAATAGTTTTACTGTATTCATTAATTTTTTCAATCTGTTCATTAGTATAACCAGTTGTACATAATACAACCGGAATATTATTTTGCTTGGAATAATCAAGCAAATTATCTAGGGAATCAGGCCTGGAGAAATCAAGAACAACATCAATCTTCTCGGTGCAGGCAAGAATATTTTCATATACTGGATAATCAGAAGACTTGCCAAATTTGTCAACTCCAGCGGCTATTTTTAAATTAGGATAGCTTTTAGAAAGAGTTGATATAGTAGCTCCCATCTTTCCACAGCAGCCATTTAATAAAATATTTACCATATAATTCATCCTTTCACTGCAAGTTTTATTCTGAAAGCTTTAAGCCATAGTTAATAAGTTCTTTTTTTAGAACCTCTAAATTCCCATCGCTCATTTCGCAAAGTGGAAGCCTTAGGTTTCCAACTTTCATGCCTAAAAGATTCAATGAAGTTTTTACAGGAATAGGATTCGTTTCAATAAACACAGCATCATTTAAAGCTAAACAGTTTAGTTGAAGTGCAAGTGCCTCTTCATGCTTTCCATCTAAGAATAGATGGCACATATCGTGCATATCCTTTGGAATAATATTTGCAAGCACAGATATTACTCCAAGTCCACCTAACGCCATAATAGGTATTATTTGATCATCATTTCCTGAATATATATCTATTCTATCACCGCATATAGCTTTAATCTTTGTTATCTGGCTAATATTACCACTAGCTTCTTTTACAGCAACAATATTTTTATATTTAGTAAGAGTAAGAAGTGTCTTAGGCTCAAGATTCATGCCCGTTCTTGAAGGCACATTATACAGTATTATTGGAATATCAACACTTTCTGCTATAGCTTTAAAATGCTCCACAAGTCCTTTTTGTGTAGTCTTATTGTAGTAAGGAGTTATAACAAGAAGCCCATCTACGCCTATGCTTTCAGCCCACTTGCTCATGCTGATGGAAGCAGCTGTGTTGTTTGAACCTGTTCCTGCAATGACTGGTATTCTCTTGTTGACAGTAGCAACGGTAAATTTTATTGTCTCTTTTCTTTCAGCCTCTGTCATAGTAGAAGCTTCACCTGTTGTTCCGCATACTATTATGGCATCAGTAGATTGGGATATATGCCACTCAAGAAGCTCTCTCAATTTTACAAAATCCACTCCGCTTTCGTTAAAGGGAGTAACAATAGCAACTCCAGAACCTTTAAAAATACTCATTTCATAGCCTCCTCTTATTATATTGACTAAATTGTTTTACTTTTATTTATTTGCATTCATTTATGATATATTCTGCAATTTGTACTGCATTTGATGCTGCACCCTTTCTTATGTTATCTGCAACTACCCATAAGTTTAGTCCATTATCAGTGCTGAAGTCTCTTCTGATTCTGCCAACAAAGACTTCGTCTTTTCCAGCAGCGTCTATAGGCATAGGATATTGAAGGTTAGCTACATCATCCTTTAAAACAATTCCTTTAAAGTTTTTATAAAGCTGAAAAATATCTTCAAGGCTGAATTCTCTCTTAAGTTCAACATTTATGCTTTCGCTATGACCATAATAAACAGGTACTCGGACAGTTGTAGCTGTTACCTTCAAAGAATCATCATGCAGTATTTTTCTTGTTTCAAGAATCATTTTCATTTCCTCTTTTGTATATCCATTTTCGGTAAATACATCTATATGAGGAAGAATATTATTAGCAATGGGGTAAGTGAATTTTTTTGGAGCAGCGCCTTTTAAACCTTCTTCCAAATCAGAATAACCTTTCATTCCAGCACCAGATACAGCTTGATAAGTGGAATAAATTATTCTCTTAACCCCGTATTTATCATGTAGAGGCTTTAAAGCAACCACTGCTTGAATTGTAGAACAATTTGGATTTGCGATAATCCCCTTGTTCCATTTTATATCCTCAGGATTTACTTCAGGTACTACTAGCGGAACCTCAGGATTCATTCTCCAAGCGCTACTGTTATCTATAACAACTGCGTTATACTTTGCAAATACTGGAGCATATTCTAAACTTATATCCCCGCCAGCTGAAAATAAAGCAAAGTGTATTGTTTTATTTTTAATATTGTCTTCTATTAGTTCTTCAACCTCAAATTCCTTACCGCTGAATAAAATCTTGGAACCAGCTGATCTTTTAGAAGCAAATAAATATAAATTTTCTACGGGGAAGTTCCTTTCCTCTAGCACTTCAATGAACTTTCTTCCAACCATACCAGTGGCGCCAACTATTGCTACATTGTAGTTCATAATAAAACCTCCTAAAAAATACTATAATACATTATATAATTTATGATAGAAAAATTATATACTTTTATCCACTAAATTCAAAATTAAATAGGTAACAACTTTAGGATTACCAATTATACAATAAAAAAATGGAATATTATTTTTGTTTGTAAATACTAATGTAATAGGAGGGTTTAATAGTTAATTTATGAACTAGTCTACTATAGATTTTATATAGTTTATCTAATAAGATAGTGTTAATACTTAATAAACGCTTAAGGCAAAAGTAAAATATTTTATTCATATTTTTCAAAAAAACCGCAAAAAAGAATAAAATCAGTCAAATGACAGAAAATTAGAATATAATATTTGGAGCACACTGGGTATTAAGATACTAAAGCGGTACGTTGACAAGCTATAAAATCTATGCTACTATGGTAAAAATGAAAAAAACGACACGTCATAATTCAATATTACAACAATTTTGTATATATAGATTATGGACAAGAATTGATGAAAATCATTTGTGTTCACAAAAGCCAACCATTTAAAATATTCCGTAAAAATATAAAATTTAATATTTTCAGTAAATTACAGAAGGAATTTAGAATTTTTGGTTGAATATATATATACAGACTAACTTAGCCAGTAATAAGTAGAAATACTTATTATATATATAAATAAAAAGGGGGAATTTTAGTGAAAAGCAAAAAAATACTTGCAACTGTAATGGCTGCTGCAGTAGTTGCTACAACTTTTATAGGTTGTAAAAGCGAAACACCAGCACCGGGAAACAATCCAGCGGCTCCAGCTGGACAAGATAAGGAGCAATACTTAAATGTTGTTCTAGCTGCTGAACCAAAGACTCTTGATGCATCTAAGGCAACAGACTTATACTCTTCTCAAATCCTTCAAGAAGTTATGGAAGGACTTACAAGAGTTGAACAAGAAAATGGAAAGGATGTTGTTAAGCCAGCGGGAGCAGAAAAATGGGATGTTTCAGCAGACGGTTTAACTTGGACCTTCAAGTTAAGAGATTTTAATTGGAGTGATGGTCAAAAGGTTACTGCTCAGCAATTTGAGTATGGTATAAAGAGGACACTTGCTCCAGATACAGCATCACAGTATTCATTCTTGCTATTCCCAATCAAGGGTGCTGCAGAGTACAATGGCAAGAAGGGTTCAGCTGATCAAGTAGGAGTTAAGGCAACTGACGAAAAGACATTAGTATTCACACTTGCTGCTCCAACACCTTATTTCTTAGATTTGACTTACTTTAAGGTATTCCAACCACAAAGAGAAGACTTAATTAAGAAGTATGGAGACAAGTTCGGAACAGAAGCTGAAACTATGGTATATAATGGACCATTCGTATTAAAAGAATGGGTTCACGGAAGTAAGGTTGAACTTGCTAAGAATGATAAGTATTGGGATAAAGACAAAGTTAAGTTAAACACAGTTACAATGAAGGTTATAACTGATGTTAACGCAAGAATGCAGGAACTTCTAAGTGGTGGACTAGACTCAGCTGCAGTTAACAAGCCAGAGTGGATAAAGCAATTTGATGCAACTGGCAAGTTTGACGTTATTAAGGGTAATGACCCATCTGCAAGTTATTTCTACTTCAACCAACAAAAGAAGCCATTTAATAATATAAAGGTTAGAAAAGCATTCTCACTAGCAGTTACTAGAGAAGATATAGTTCAAACCCTTTATAAAGGCTTAGCTGATCCAGCTTATGGATGGTCACCTCCATCACTTCAAATAGCTGGTGAAGATTTCAGAAAGAAGGCTGCTTATGAGCCTATAACTGACTTAAAGAAGGAAACTCCAGATCCTAAGGCGCTTCTTGCTGAAGGCTTAAAGGAATTAGGAATGGATCCAGATCCATCCAAGTTAACAGTTACATTCTTATCTTCAGGAACAGATGCAACTTCTAAGGAATTTGCTGAGTATTTCCAACAAATGTTTAATAAAAATCTTGGCATCAACGTAAAGGTTGAAGCTATGGAATGGGCAGTATTCTCAAAGAGAACTGACGATGGAGATTATGAAATAGCTAGTGCTGGTTGGACAGGTGACTACAATGACCCAATGACAATGTTTGATATGTGGGTAACTGGAGCTAACATCGTTCCAACATTCTGGTCAAATAAGAAGTATGACGATCTTATAAAGAAGGCTGGTTCAACAGCTGATCAAAATGTAAGATTCCAAGCATTCAAAGATGCAGAAAAGATACTTCTTTATGATGATGCTGTTATAGCACCATATGTTTACAGACAAAGAAATACCTATAGATATAAGTATGTTAAGAATGTAATGGTTCCATTATTTGGTTCAGGTTCAGAACTTAAGTATGCTTATACTCAAGGAAGACCATAAGATAAATATAAAAATGGCTTAGGTTGCACCAGAGACAGTTGTCTCTGGCGCAGCTGTCTTTATATATTGATGGAGGGATGACGATGCTAAAGTTTGTATTAAAGAGGTTTGGCTATATGTTGGTAACTCTATGGATAGTAATCACCATAACTTTTATGTTGATGCATGCTATGCCTGGAGACCCAATGTCCAGTTTAGCTAGGAAACTGCCGCCACAAACTCAAGAAAACTTCAGAATAAAATATGGGCTAGAAAAGAGTGTTCCAGAGCAATATGCTATGTATTTGAAAAATATAGTGACAGAGGCTAACTTTGGAGAATCACTATTATACCCTGGAAGAACTGTTATGGGGATTGTAGAAAAACATTCACCTATTTCTGCTAGAATTGGTATACAAGCAATATTTATAGGTTTTACAATTGGTGTTATACTAGGTATAACAGCTGCTTTTAAAAGAAATACTTGGGCTGATTATACTATTATGTTCTTTGCGTTACTTGGCGTATCCATACCAAGCTTCGTATTTGCAGCACTGCTCCAGTATGTATTTGGAGTAAAATTTGGAATTTTGCCTATCACGGGGTGGGCGAAGGGCGCAGCACAGTTTAAGTACACAATACTGCCTTCGATAGCGATGAGTATGGGCTCTATAGCAGTGTACGCTAGATATATGAGAGCTAATACATTAGATGTTATTGGACAAGACTATATTTTAACTGCTAAATCAAAGGGTGTTTCAAAAGTTGCCCTTGTTTGGAAGCACATAATAAGAAATGCTATACTTCCTGCAATTACAATATTAGGACCACAAATTGGCAATATATTTGTAGGATCATTTATTATAGAAAGTATATTTGCTATACCTGGACTTGGAAATAAATTTGTTGAAAGTATTACAGGTAATGACTATACAATGATAATGGGTTTAACGATAATGTTTTCAATGATCTACATTGTTGCACTAACTTTAGTTGACTTAATTTACGGATTAGTTGACCCAAGAATCAGAGTATCTGGAGCAAAGAAATAGGAGGGGAAGTTATGGCAGAATTATCTAGAGAAAAATTTCAGATTATTGGTTGCGATAATGCCAATGCCGAAGAAATATTAAGGCCAAACATGACCTATTGGCAAGACGCCTGGAGAAGATTAAAGCAAAATAAAGTTGCTATAACTTCTTTAATTGTGTTAAGCATTATAGCTTTAATGACTGTTTTTGGACCATTTATGGTTCCATATAAGCATTTTGAGAATAACACTAAAATAGTAAACCAACTTCCAAGTGTAGCTCACTGGTTTGGTACTGACAATCTTGGTAGAGATATGTTTGCCAGACTTTGGGTTGGCGGTAGAGTTTCTGTTTTAATTGCTATTCTTGGAGCTATAGTTGACACAGTTGTAGGTGTTACCTATGGTGGTGTAGCTGGCTATTTCGGAGGCCTTGTTGATGATATAATGATGAGAATAGTAGAAATACTAGTAAGTATTCCATATTTAATTGTGGTTATACTTTTATCCTTGATATTAGGTAAGGGAATAGCTTCGTTGATTATAGCTATGACTATTACTGGTTGGGTAGGTATGGCTAGAATGATAAGAGGACAGATTCTTCAGATAAAAGAGCAGGAATATGTTCTTGCTGCTCATGCACTTGGTGCAAATCCATCAAGAATTATAATAAGACACTTACTTCCAAATACAATCGGTATTATGATTGTTAATATAACTCTTGACGTTCCAAGTTTTATATTTGGTGAGGCGTTCTTAAGTTATATAGGACTTGGAATTCAGTCCCCAAATACAAGCTTGGGTGCATTAGCATCAGCTGCTCAACAAAACTTGTTCTTCTATCCATATCAGTTATTCTTCCCGGCAGCTCTAATTAGTATGATTATGTTGTCATTTAATTTGCTAGGTGATGGATTAAGAGATGCTCTCGATCCTAAGCTACGTCAATAGGGAGGGATAAAAATGGAAAAAGTTTTAGAAGTAAAAGATCTAAGAGTTTCATATCACACTTATGCTGGTGAGGTACAATCTGTTAGAGGGATTTCATTTCATTTAAATAAAGGTGAAACTTTAGCGATAGTTGGAGAATCAGGCTGTGGAAAAACTGTTACAGCTAAATCCTTAATGAGACTTATACAGACTCCTCCTGGAGAAATAAAAGAAGGTTCACAGATTCTATTTGAAGGTAAAAATATTGCAACAATGAGTGAAAAGGAATTAAGGGAATATAGAGGATCAGAAATTAGTATGATTTTCCAAGACCCAATGACATCTCTTAATCCTACAATGAAGATTGGTAATCAAATAGCAGAAAGCTTGGTTATTCATAGAGGTATGAGCAAGCATGAAGCATTTAAAGAAGCTGTAAAAATGCTTCAACTAGTTAATATTCCAAACGCTGAAAAAAGAGCAAATCAGTATCCTCATGAATTCTCAGGCGGTATGCGACAAAGAGCTATGATAGCTATAGCCCTAGCTTGCAACCCTAAGATTCTTATTGCTGACGAGCCAACAACAGCATTGGACGTTACAATACAAGCACAGATTATGGAGCTTATTGCTGATCTACAAGACAAGCTAGGTACAGCTGTTGTTCTTATAACTCACGATTTAGGTGTGGTTGCTGACGTTGCTCATAGAATTCAAGTTATGTACGCAGGAAAAGTTATAGAAAGAGGAACTACAGAAGAAATTTTCTATAATCCTCAGCACCCATATACTTGGGCATTATTACGTTCTGTTCCAAGACTTGAAACTGGTCATAAGGATCAGCTGTATTCAATAAAAGGAACGCCTCCTGATCTTTTAAAGCCGCCAGTTGGCTGTCCATTTGCTGCAAGATGCGAATATGCTATGCCGATTTGTAAAGAGGCTATGCCAGAGGCTACTAAACTTAGTGATACCCACGAAGTTCAATGTTGGCTGAAGCATCCACTGGCACCAAAGGTTGAATCACCATTAGGCATAGGAGGTGCTAAATAATGTCTGCAAAAAACTTAATCGAAGTAAAAAACCTTAAGAAGTATTTTAAGGTTGGGAAAAATGCAACATTAAAAGCAGTAGATGATGTTAGCTTCGTAATAAGAAAGGGTGAAACTTTAGGATTAGTTGGTGAGTCAGGTTGTGGAAAGACAACTTGTGGAAGAACTGTTATGGGACTTTACTCAGCAACAGGTGGTGAAGTTTTATTCGATGGAGTAAATATACAGGGATTAAGCGGTAAAGAAAAGAAAGATTTTGCTAGAAAAGCACAAATAATCTTCCAAGACCCTTATGCATCCTTAAATCCAAGAATGACAGTAGGGGATATAATTGGAGAAGGTATTGATATACACAATCTCTATACAGGACAAGAGAGAACAGAAAGAATTTATAAGTTGCTTGAGCTTGTTGGATTAAATAAAGAGCACGCTTCAAGATTCCCACATGAATTCTCAGGTGGACAAAGACAAAGAATAGGTATAGCAAGAGCTCTTGCAATCGAGCCAGAGTTTATAGTTTGCGACGAACCTATATCTGCTCTTGACGTATCCATACAAGCACAGATAGTAAACCTACTAATTAAGCTTCAAAAAGAGTTAGGTCTTACTTATCTATTTATTGCCCATGACCTTTCAATGGTTAAGCACATCTCTGACAGAGTTGGAGTTATGTACTTGGGCACAATGGTTGAGCTAGCAAGCAGCCACGATTTGTATTCTAAGCCTTTACATCCATATACTCAGGCGCTTCTTTCAGCTATTCCTATTCCAGACCCTGAAACGGAGAAGAATAGACAAAGAATAATGCTTGAAGGAGAAGTACCAAGCCCAATCAATCCTAAGCCAGGATGTAGATTTGCGGCTAGATGCAGGTATGCTAAGCCTGTCTGCAGCGAGGTATCACCAGAGCTTAAGGAAGTAGAAAAAGATCATTTTGTGGCTTGTCATCTCTTTTAGATGGCGGGAGATTATCTCCCCCATCTTTTTTTATTTTCAAACTCCAGAAGTTTTTTTGAATAAATGAACTCCTCAAGGTTAAACTAATACGTATGAAAGCAGTTAGTTAATGGAGGGGAGCACAATGGGAAAAACACCGCTTAAGAAGGTCATTAAAGCAAAAATAAAATCAAATAGAGAACTTACTGAGATTGAAAAAGTAAGAGAAAAAATAAAGTATGAGATTGCAGCTGAATTAGGACTTTCTGATAAAGTGGATAAATTAGGATGGAGCGGTCTTACTGCAGAGGAGACAGGAAGAATTGGCGGAATAATGACTAGAAGAAAAAAGGAACTTAACTTGCCTAAAAATAAAGAAATAATTATGAATAATGGATATGTTAACTTTGATTATGAGGATAAATAAATATATTGACTTAAACTTTTAAAATATATAATATTAGTTTGGATGTAAAAACAGCAAGGAGAGGAAGGATTAGAAAATGGATCAATATAAGGACTTTGCTGCTATTTATGATAAACTAATAAACAGGGATATAGATTATAATGTATGGGCGGATAAAATAGTAAACTTGTGCAGCGGTCAAAATATAGAAATGAGAGATTATCTCGATTTAGCTTGTGGAACAGGAAATATGACAGAAATACTTGCAAAGCATTTTAGAACTACTTGGGCAGTGGATATGTCTAGTCAAATGTTGACTGAAGCTGAAACAAAACTTAGAGCTTCAAATATAAAAGCTAAATTTGTGTGCCAGGATATTTCTGGCTTAAAGCTTAATAACAAGTTTGATTTAATTACTTGTTGCTTGGATTCTACGAATTATATTTTGGACAATGAAGACCTGAAAAATTATTTCGAAAATGTCTACAATCATCTAAAAGATAATGGATTGTTTGTATTTGATATAAATACTTATTATAAGCTTACTGCTATTTTAGGCAATAATACATTTACTTATGACAATGAAGACGTAGTGTATATATGGGATAACTTTTTGGAAGAGGATGTGGTTCAAATGAATCTTACCTTTTTTGTTAAAGAAGGGAGCGTATATAGGCGTTTTGATGAGGAACATTGTGAAAGAGCATATAAAGAAGAGTTTTTAGATAGGATACTACATAAGATAGGGTTTAAAATTGTTTGTAAGCTAGATAATTATGTGAACTTATCCATACTTGAGGATTCGGAAAGAATAGCCTATGTACTACGAAAAAATTAATTTTTTAAAGCGAGGTAAACTATGGGAGACAAACTAGTTAGAGCTACTGCTCAAAATGGAAGTATAAGAATATTTGGGGCGATAACTACAGATATGGTTGACAAAGCAGTAAAGATTCATGATTGTGCTGCTACGGCTGCAGCTGCACTTGGCAGAATGCTAACTGCAGGAAGTCTTATGGGTGCAATGATGAAGTCGGATAGAGAAACACTGACTCTTCAAATATCAGGGGGAGGAGAGGCACAAGGAGTTGTTGTTACTGCATATCCAAATGGAAAAGTGAAAGGGTATATAGGAAATCCTTCTGTGGATTTGCCTGCTAATAGTAATGGCAAGCTTGATGTTGGAGGAGCTATTGGAACAAATGGTAATTTACTTGTTATAAGAGATATGGGATTAAAAGAGCCGTATGTAGGTCAGGTGCCGATATATACTGGCGAAATAGGTGATGATTTAGCTTACTATTTTACAAGTTCTGAGCAGACTCCTTCTGCCGTTGGCTTAGGGGTACTTGTAGGTAAGGATTTAAGCATAAGCGCTGCTGGAGGGTTTATTATACAGATGATGCCTGGAGCAAGTGAACTGGTTGCGGATTTAATTACTTACAGACTTCAAGAAATACCATCTATTACTGATATGATTATGAAATGCATGAGTATTGAAGAAATATTGGAATATATATTTGAAGATATGGACTTAAATATATTGGATAGTTTAATGCCTAGCTTTGAGTGCGACTGCTCAAGAGAGAGAGTTGAAAAAGCCTTAATAAGCATAGGAAGAAAAGATTTAGAAGAAATATATTCTGAAGGCAAAGATGAGGAAATAAAATGCCATTTCTGTAACAGTTCATATGTTTTTAAAAATAAAGAAATTGGTGAATTATTAAGAAACATATAAATCCAATTTAAGTGGATAAATTGTGTAAAAAAGTTATTGACAATTAATTTGTAACATTATATAATCATAATTGTCTTAAGAAACTTTGTGGGCGCATAGCTCAGCTGGGAGAGCATCTGCCTTACAAGCAGAGGGTCACAGGTTCGATCCCTGTTGTGCCCACCACAAAGTGGCCCAGTGGCTCAGTTGGTTAGAGTGCCGGCCTGTCACGCCGGAGGTCGAGGGTTCGAGCCCCTTCTGGGTCGCCATTTTTTCAAAAATCATTAGAAATGAGTAGCTCAAGGAAACTGTGAGCGAGGAAGCAGAGTTTACTTAGGTAAATGAGCGCCGCAGCGAGTAAGTTGACGCAGAGATGTGAAATTTATAAGGATTTTTCAAGGCTAGATAGCTCAGTCGGTAGAGCAGAGGACTGAAAATCCTCGTGTCCCTGGTTCGATTCCTGGTCTAGCCACCATAACATGCGGAAATGACTCAACGGTAGAGTGTCACCTTGCCAAGGTGAAGGTTGCGGGTTCGAATCCCGTTTTCCGCTCCATATGGCGCTATAGCCAAGTGGTAAGGCAGAGGTCTGCAAAACCTCTATTCCCCAGTTCAAATCTGGGTGGCGCCTCCAATAGAAAAACCTGCATTTATATGCAGGTTTTTAATTTATATATTTTTTAAAAAAATAGGTTTAGAATAGAATATGTATTTTAAAGATAGTTAGACTATGATTAAATTTATATCGTAAATATGCTTCCTCTGTCAATAAGTTTGCCTTCTCTTAAAAATAAGGGATTAACTTTATGTTTTATAAGAAAATTCATAACCTCTTTTCCATAGGCATAGTGTTTTAAGTCTCCATAAAAAGCTAACAAGCCCTCTTCTAAAAGTCCGCAGCATCCTCCTATAAAACCATAATTAAGACCAGGCAGAAGGATATCTCCTGGAGGCAGCAAAAGTACATCTAAGTCTTCTTCTTGTGCGCATGCCGCAATGCCTTTATCGCTTGTTATTAAAGCAGAATTACTGATTATAGCAGTTGAGCATTTTGTATAGCCTTGTTTAACGTTTTTAATATTTTTATTTTGAGTTTGTTTGAGAAGTTCGATGTCAGTATATTTTAGAGTATGTATAAATAAACTATCTAAGTTAACAGCATTTAATATTATGTTATCAGGATATTTATTTTGTAGAGAGAGGTTTGTAAAATTTACTGTTATACCTAATTCTAAAAGCTTGCTTGTAAAATTTAAATCCATATCCTTATGGACAATAACAGTTTTACAATCAATAATATGTAAAAGCATGTCGGGATGACCACATACAGCTTCGTACAATATATCACTTGGCGGGACAGGTAAGACTTTATACCCTAGCTGTTCTAGATTTTTCTTTTCAATATTATCAATTCTATAATCAACTAATACAGTTTTCATTGTGAAACTCTCCTAAAATTTATAGTTTTATCATACAGACTATTTGCATCAAAATCAACACTCTGTGGATTTTAAAGAAAAGCCTACATTAATTTTAAGTCCAATTTTACTTATTTGTCGATAATTGCTTTTTTTACTCTGCATATACATTCTCTTTAGACACATACTAGACTAAGAAGGGAGTGTGAGATATGCTGCTTTTAACTGTTGTATATGATAACAGCAAGGAAGACATAATAGAGCAATTCAATGAAATGAAAAAGTATTTTCACGACAGGAACATAATAGTAGGCTTTTCAGAAAGTATTGACAATAACACGCACTTCTTAAAGATATTTTGTGATGACAATGCTTTAAATGAGAGACTTATTAATATATTCAATTTGTATATGGCAAATATATTGTATAATGTAGTTGTTGACGAATTTTATAAAAAAGATATGCAAAGTTTCCTTACGGATACTTATTTTTTTCTCAAATATGACGAAATAAAGGATATTAAAGAGTTGAGTGTTGAGGCTCTCAAGAGCGAAGGAGAAATACTTAACGAGTATATGGTTTATTTTAGGAATAGAAAAAATTCCATGACGCAAAAAATAATTGAGTGCCTGGAAGACAACAAGGAAATAAATATTAAAGGTTTTATAACATTTAGAATGAAGGAACTAAAGGAAGACCTTGAAAGCATTATAGATAAAGTAGTGGAAAGTTACATGGTTGACAAGGAATACAATGAGTTTATTAAACTCTTAAAATATTTTGTTGAAATTCAAGACAGCAAAATCGAAAAAGTGAACATAATTATTAAGGCAGATGGTACTTATGTAGTACAGGATGGAACTGGAAAAGACATAATGGAGGTTTTATTCAGTGAATTGTCTGAAGCCAAATATAGTGGGACAGTTAATATGGATGACCTGCTTATTAGTGGACTTATAACAAGCGCGCCAAGCACGCTAGCTATTCATGGAGAGGAGAATTGTATCAACAAGGAAATAATAGAAACAATAAAAAAGGTATTTGGAGATAGGGTAGTGTTCTGCAGAAGCTGTGATATGTGTGAAAAGGTTAAAGCTGGAGTAAAAATATAATAGAATAAAAAATAAAATGTTGACAAATTGAAAAATAAATTGTAAAATGTTCTATGTTAAGAAGAAACAGCCGTTTCTCACCTTGCAGCTTTGCTGGCATGGTTACTATGAGTCAATTATTTTATTAGACTATTAGAGGACGGCATATGCCGTCCTTTTTTATATTATAAATTATTCAAAAACCTTTTAAACTTTTAGGAGGTGAAAATTATTAGCAAGGATTTTCTTTTGAATGAGGAAATAAGGGAAAAAGAAGTTAGAGTTATCGGAAGCGATAATGAACAGCTAGGCATACTTCCAACAAAGGAAGCTTTAAGATTAGCAGAGGAGAAGGAACTAGATTTAGTTCTTATAGCCCCTACAGCCAATCCACCTGTCTGTAAAGTAATGGATTATGGTAAATTCTTATATGAGCAGGCAAAGAAGGATAAGGAAGCTAAGAAAAAGCAGAAAATTGTTGATATAAAGGAAGTAAGGTTAAGCCCAACTATTGAAGAGCATGACATTAACATTAAGGCTAATAATGCTAGAAGATTTTTATCTGATGGCGATAAGGTTAAGGTTACTGTAAGGTTCAGGGGTAGGGAAGCTGACTATTCCCATATTGGTTTTGAAATATTGAAATCTTTCTTTGATAAATTAGAGGAAATTTCAGTAATTGAAAAATCGGCTAAACTTGAAGGAAAAAATATGATAATGATACTTGCTCCCAAAAGAGCATCATAACCGAGAGGAGGAACTTTATTATGCCAAAAATGAAGACACATAGAGGTGCAGCTAAGAGATTTAAGAAGACAGGATCAGGTAAGCTTAAGAGAGCTAAGGCGTTCAAAAGCCACATACTTACTAAGAAGAGCTCAAAGAGAAAGAGAAATCTTAGAAAGACTGGTTATGTAGCAGTAGCCCAAGAAAAAGCAATGAAGAAGTTATTACCATATCTATAATATAAAGGTCGAAGAAGGAGGTATTTTAAATGGCAAGAGTTAAAAGAGCAATGAACGCTCGTAAATATCATAAAAAAGTGTTAAAGCTAGCGAAGGGCTATTATGGTGGAAAAAGCAAGTTATTTAAAACTGCTAATGAAACTGTTATAAGAGCATTAAGAAATGCTTATGTTGGAAGAAAGCTTAAGAAGAGAGACTTCAGAAGTCTTTGGATAGCTAGAATAAATGCAGCTACAAGAATGAATGGCTTATCCTATTCAAGATTTATGAATGGAATAAAGCTAGCTGGAATTAACATAAACAGAAAAATGCTTTCAGAGATTGCTATAAATGATCCAAAGGCATTTGCTGATTTAGTTGAAGTAGCTAAGAAGAATTTAAACGCTTAGTAAATAGAAAAATGCAGTTTTATGCTGCATTTTTATTTTTTAACAAAGCTTGTAAATATTGTGTATACAGAGTATAATATGTGTTAAGTTATTTACTTAACAATAATATTAATAATTAATTTTTAGCCGGATATTTCGATTCCTTACTCATTGGGAATTCAATATTCGGCTTCAGATGTTTTGGAGGGGATTAAAAAACAAGTAAATAGAAATAATACATATAAATATATTTATTATAAATTATATTAGAGGTGCTTTTATGCAGATTAATATTTATAAAGGTATTAAAATAAGGCCAGTTCAAATATTAGTTTTAGGCTTCGCATTAATTATTTTGATTGGAGGTCTCATATTAACTCTTCCAATAGCGTCCAGTTCGGGAACAAGAACTCCTTTTATAGATGCACTGTTCACTGCAACAACCTCTGTATGTGTTACAGGATTGGTAACTGTGGATACAGGAACTCATTGGAGCTATTTTGGGAAAACAGTTATAATGATACTAATACAGGTTGGCGGTCTAGGTTTTATGGCCTTTGCTACACTTATTTCCCTAATTATCGGGAAGAAGATAACTCTTCAAGAGAGACTTGTTATGGCCGAGGCAATGAATACTTTTTCACTGCAGGGATTAGTTAAATTAGCAAGATATATTCTATTATTTACGTTTTGCGTTGAAGGAATAGGCGCGCTGCTTTTATCTATGGTTTTTGTGCCTGAACGCGGTCTGTGGACAGGAATATATTACAGTATATTTCATTCAGTATCAGCTTTCTGCAATGCAGGTATAGATTTGATAGGTCAATTTAGAAGTATTACTCCATATGCTGAAAATCCTATTATTGTTTTAACTATCGGTGCTTTAATAGTAGCTGGTGGTTTAGGCTTTACAGTTTGGTATGAAATATTTGATTATAGAAAGAAAAGGAAATTCTCATTGCATGCTAAGCTCGTTTTAACTGTTACAGCTATCTTAATTGTAGGCGGAGCAATTTTAATGTTTATTTTTGAAGTCAATAATCCAGCAACAATGCAGCCTATGAGTACGAAAGGCAAGCTGCTATCTAGCTTATTTGCATCAATAACTCCTAGAACTGCAGGGTACAATTCGATATCTACCTCTGATATGTCTCCAGCCGGGAGATTTTTAACAATAATACTAATGTTTATCGGTGGTTCTCCAGGTTCAACTGCTGGAGGAATTAAGACAACTACTGCAGGTCTTTTAGTTATGACTGTAATATCTGTTATTAGAGGAAGAGAAGATACTGAGATATATGAAAGAAGGATATGCAAGGATATTATATATAAAGCACTTACAATATCAGTTATAGGATTGACATTAGTAGTTGTTGTTAGTATGATTTTGTCAATAACAGAAGTTGGAGCTTCTTTAGAATATATAATTTATGAGGTGACTTCTGCTTTTGGTACAGTAGGGTTAACTTTAGGTTTAACAACCAAGCTTACTACCTTTGGTAAAGCTTTAATAATTTTAACTATGTTCTCTGGAAGGGTAGGTCCGCTAACAATAGCATTATCATTAGCAAGGAATCACAGCGGCAATACTATAAAATATCCTGAAGACAAGGTACTAGTTGGGTAAGGTTTGTTCTCTAAAAAGTTAAGTTATATAAGGAGTGCATTTTAATGAGAAAAAAACAATTTGTAGTTATAGGACTTGGAAGTTTTGGTTCATCTGTAGCTAAAACTTTATATACTCTTGGAAACGAGGTATTGGCAGTTGACTCTGACGAAGCTATAGTTAGAGAAATTGCTGATAATGTGACACATGCTGCTCAGGTAGATACTTCAGATGAAAAAAGCCTTAGAGATTTAGGCATGAGCAATTTTGATGTTGCAGTTATTGGTATTGGCTCGGACGTTCAAGCGAGTATTATGGCAACTTTAATAGTAAAAGAACTTGGAGTTAAATATATAATATCAAAAGCACATGACGAAAAGCATGCTAAACTTTTATATAAGATAGGTGCAGACAGGGTTGTATTTGTAGAAAGAGATATGGGGGTAAGAGTAGCACATAATATATTTGCTTCAAATATATTAGACTATATAGAATTATCGCCAGATTACAACATAGCTGAGATTGTAAGTCCAGATGAATGGTATGGAAAGACATTAAGAGATATTGACGTGCGTGCAAATTATGGACTAAGCGTTATTGCGATTAAAAGGGATCATGACGTAAATATAGCTCCATTAGCTGATGATATAATAAGACCAAATGACACTATAATAGCAATCGGAGCAACTAAGGAGCTTAGTAAATTTGAAAATATTTTTGGAAGATAAGGTGAAGCATCTTGGAAATAATTCAAAGTAAGGATAATAATCTTATCAAAGAAACCAAAAAGCTAAAGGAAAAGAGATATAGAACTGAGAGGAAACAGTTTTTAGTTGAAGGATTTAGATTTGTGGAAGAAGCCTTAAAATCTAGTTTTAAAATTCCATACCTATTCTTAAGTGAAGACGCTATGGATAGATGGCAAAGCTTTAATCTTGAGGGAAAACTTCAAGATTCAACGAAGGTTTATATAGTATCTGAGAGTATTTTTAGGCTTCTTTCAAGTACAGAAACACCTCAGGGTATTATAGCTGTAGTATGCCAGGATAAAGCTGCGCTTGAGGACAAAGATGGATTTTATATTCTTGCAGATAAGCTTCAGGATCCAGGTAATATGGGAACTATTATTAGAAGTGCTCATGCAGCAGGAGCAGCTGGAGTTATCGTTACTAAAGGTACGGTAGATGTGTACAATGAAAAAACCCTAAGATCTACTATGGGATCAATATTTAATATTCCAATAATAGAAGATGTGGATTTAAAAATCACCGATTGCTTAAAAACAAAAGGTTTTAAGCTTATAGTAAGTTCCCTTGAAGATTCTAAAAATTTTTATGATACTGATTTAAATCAAAATATTATAATTGCAGTTGGCAACGAAGGCAGCGGTATTAGCCAAGAGATTTATAAGCTTGCTGATATAAAAGTTAAAATTCCTATGCCGGGGAATGCGGAATCCCTAAATGCAGGTGCTGCTGCCTCCATAATGTTGTTCGAAATAGTAAGACAAAAGTTGACAATAGCGAATTAGTAAACTATAATATTATAAAATACATATAAACTGTGATGAAGAGAGTAGATATTAAAGTTCTTCCAGGGAGAAGGGGTCGCAGACTGAAAGCCCTTTTAAGCTTCTTTTATATTGAAGTTCGCTTCGGAGTTCTGACAGTGAAATGCAGTAGCTGTTGGTGGGTAAAACCATTAAATTTATCTAAGAGGACATTTTGTGTCAATTAGGGTGGTACCGCGGAATAACTCCGTCCCTTTTATGGGGCGGAGTTTTTATTTTTTGCAATATATAATATATTTTGAAAGGAAGGAAGCATAGATGAAAGAAAAGTTAGAAGCTATAAAAGTAAGTGCATTAGGTGAACTGAAGGAAGCTGTAAGCAAAACTGAACTTGAGAATATTAGAGTTAAGTTTCTTGGAAAAAAAGGAGAACTTACACAAATTCTTAGAGCTATGGGCTCCGTATCTCCAGAAGAAAGACCAATCATGGGCAAGATTGTAAATGAAGTTAAGGAAGCTTTAGAAAAAGCTATTGAGGAAGCTGCTGGTGTAATTAAAAATAAGGAAAAAGAATTGAAGCTTAAAAGAGAGGTTATTGATATATCAATGCCTGGAAAGATGAAATTACTAGGAAAGAGACATCCACTTTCATTAACACTTGAAAGTATTCAAGACATATTCCTATCAATGGGCTTTTCAATAGTAGAAGGACCAGAAGTAGAGCTTGATTATTATAACTTTGAAGCTCTAAATATTCCTAAGAATCATCCTGCAAGAGGTGAACAGGATACTTTCTATATAAATGACAATATAGTTTTAAGAACACAAACTTCACCTCTTCAAATAAGAACTATGGAGAAACAGCAGCCGCCTATAAAGGTTATTGCACCAGGGAAAGTTTATCGTTCCGATGCAGTTGATGCCTCTCACTCACCAATATTCTATCAAATGGAAGGGCTTGTAGTAGATAAGGGCATAACCTTTGCAGACCTGAAGGGAACTCTTGATTTGTTTGCAAGAAAGATGTTTGGAGAGGACGTTAAAACCAAATTTAGACCGCATCACTTCCCATTCACAGAGCCTTCTGCAGAAATGGATGCTACTTGTTTTTTATGTGAAGGTGAAGGCTGCAAGCTTTGTAAGGGCAGCGGCTGGATAGAAATATTAGGCTGTGGAATGGTTCACCCACAGGTTCTAAGAAACTGCGGAATAGATCCAGACGTGTACAGCGGCTTTGCATTTGGGTTTGGAATAGATAGAATGGTTATGCTTAAATACGGAATTGAAGATATAAGGCTTCTATATGAGAGCGATGTTAGATTTTTAAAGCAGTTCTAGTGTAAATTGGATTATTAACTTTACATGTGAAAGGGGAAACTTAATATGAAAGTACCAGTAAAATGGCTTAAAGATTATGTAAATATAGATATATCACCAAAGGAATTAGCAGATAGATTAACACTTTCAGGCTCCAAGGTTGAAGAAGTTATTACCTCTGGAGATGAAATACAAAATGTTGTTACAGGAAAAATACTTAAGATTGATCGGCATCCAGATGCTGAAAAGCTAGTTGTTTGTCAGCTTGATATAAATACTGGTGAGGACCTTCAGATAGTAACAGGTGCTGACAACATGAAGGAAGGGGATATAGTTCCTGTAGCACTTCACGGATCTTCTCTTCCAAACGGCTTAAAGATAAAGAAAGGTAAGCTTAGAGGAATAGTTTCAAATGGTATGATGTGCTCTGAAGAGGAGCTTGGAATAGCTGGCGAAGAGCAGGTTCACGGACTTATGATACTTCCTAATGATACACCAATAGGAAAGGATATAAAGGAAGTTTTAGGTCTTGACAATTCAGTTATTGACTTTGAAATAACTTCAAATAGACCTGACTGCTTCAGCGTTGTTGGGATAGCAAGAGAAACAGCTGCTACCTTAGGGGTAAGCTATAAATTGCCTAATACAAGCTACAATTCAGAAAACAAAGACAACATAGCTAACAGCTTGAAGGTAGAAATAAAAGATACAAAGCTTTGCAGAAGATATATGGCAAGAGGAGTTAAAAATATAAAAATAGAGTCTTCACCAGCGTGGATGCAGGAAAGACTTATGCAGGCGGGAGTTAGACCTATAAATAATATAGTTGATATAACTAACTTTGTTATGATAGAGCTAGGACAGCCAATGCATGCTTTTGATAGAAGGGAAATTTCAACTAGCACAATAGTTGTTGAAAGAGCTAAATCAGGAGAAAAATTCACTACTTTAGATGGTGTGGAAAGAACTCTAAATGGTGAGGTATTAAATATTAAGAACGGAGATACAACCATAGGTCTTGCTGGAATAATGGGTGGGCTAGATTCCGAAGTTAAAGAAGATACAAAAGAAATTGTTTTTGAATCTGCTAATTTTGATGGAACAAATATCAGAGTTTCCTCAAAAGCGCTAGGACTTAGAACAGAAGCTTCTTCGAAGTTTGAGAAAGATTTGGATTCAAATCTTGTACAACTGGCTATGGATAGAGCCTGCAGCTTGATTTGTGAATTAGGCGCTGGCGAGGTTATGGAAGGAACGATTGATATTTACCCAGAACCTGTTCAGGCAAAGAGTTTGGTAGTTAGTGCAAATTGGATGAACAGATTTTTAGGAACTGATATACCTGCTGAAAAGATGAAGGAATATTTAGATAGACTTGAACTTTTGACAATAATAAATGATGATATCCTGGAAATAAATGTCCCAACCTTTAGAAGTGATGTAAATATCAAAGAAGATGTAGCAGAAGAGGTTGCAAGAATATTTGGATATAACAATATTCCTACAACCGTTATGACCAGTCCTTCACTAAATGGGGGGAAAAATAAAAAGCAAAAGCTTGAGGATAAAATAATTGAAACTCTAATTGGCTGCGGATTAAATCAGGCAATTAGTTACTCTTTTGTTAGTCCTAAGGTGTTTGATAAAATTCTTTTACCTGAGACATCAAATTTGAGGAAAGCAGTAGAAATAAAAAATCCTCTAGGAGAAGACTTTAGCATAATGAGAACTACATCAATACCATCCATGATGGAATCTCTTGCTAGAAACTATTCAAGAAGCAATCCAGAGGCTGCATTATTTGAAATAGGAAAAGTTTATATTCCAAATGATAATTCTGCTAAGCTTCCAGAAGAAAAGAATATTTTAACGATAGGAATGTATGGTAAGGTTGATTATTATAATCTTAAGGGAATAATAGAAAATATTTTAGATACCTTGGGAGTATTCGGTGCAGGATTCCAAAGAGAAACTGAAAATCCAACCTTCCATCCAGGCAAAACTGCTATTGTAGGCACCAGGAAGGATTATATAGGTATACTTGGAGAGCTACATCCTGATGTAAATGATAACTATGGAATAGATGAAAGTTGTTATCTTGCTGTTATAGATTTAGATGTTTTAATAAGGCTTTCAAATATGGATAAAAAGTATAAGCCTCTTCCAAAGTATCCTGCTGTAACGAGAGATATGGCCATCCTTGTTGATGATAGCATACTTGTACAGCAGATTGAGGATATAATTAGAAAACAGGGTTCCAATATGCTCGAAGGCATAGCACTATTTGATGTATATAAGGGAAGTCAAGTACCTGAAGGTAAAAAGAGTGTTGCTTATTCCTTGACTTACAGGCTTGAAAACAAAACCTTAACAGATGCAGAAGTAAATAAAGTGCATGACAAGATACTGCGCTCACTAGAGCACCAGCTTGGTGCACAATTAAGGTAATTTTAATGAACTTCCAGAGTTTTTAATGAAATTCTGGAAGTTTTTTCATAATTTAGTGTTTTTATATGCAAAAAAACATAAAATTATATTTTCTACTCCAGATAAATATGTTAAAATATAGATAAATTCAATGAGAATCATAGGAAGAGTATAAGAGGGTGAACCCATGAATGTTATAAATGTTACTATCAATGGAATGGAATATAATTTAAAAGGATCTGAGAGTGAAGAATACTTACATAAGGTTGCAAGACATGTGGACAAGAAAATCCAAGAAATATTAAAAAGCAATCCTAAGCTAAGTATATCATCTGCCTCAGTTCTTACTGCAATAAATGCCGCAGATGAAATGTTTAAATGTGATACTGCTTTTGAAGAACAGCAAAGAGAGATTGATAAACTTAACGATGAAAAGAATGTGCTAAACAAAGAAATAGAGTTTCTTAAAAAGCAAATGAAGTACTTAGAGGACTATAACTCAGAACTTCAGCTTAAACTTAAGAATTCTAACGTTATGGATGTAGATAAGTTAAATATCCAGCTTCAGCAAACTGTGGAGGAGGCTAAAAATTATTTGGAAGAAAATAAGACTTTAAAAGCTTCCAATAAAGAGCTTAGATTTCAGCTTCACAGCTATAAGTATAAGACCATGGATCTTCAAAACAGACTTATTGAAAGTGGAATAAATCTGGCAAAGGCTAAGAAAAATAGCAATCCTTTTCTAACTTCAGATTAATAAAATTATTAATTAACAGCAGCAGTAAATAATAATTACGGCTGCTGTTTTTATTCATTTTGATTATTGCGTTATATTGTAATAAGAAAGTGCATAGTAATATTCTAAAGAATACATTGATGGCAGGTGAATTTTGCTTTCAATAAAAGTTTAATGCATAATTAATAGGGGGATGCTGTATGAAGGTATTGCTTTGCATAAGAGGAGATTACATGAAAAGCTTTGCAGGAGACTCAAAAATTGTATTAATGACTGCAAAGTATTTAAGGAGATTAGGTGTTGAAGTAGATATTAATGATGGATATATTTCAGATTATTCAAGTTATGATATTGTACATCTTTTTAATTTAACAAGAATGGGAGAAACTTATAAATACTATAAGCAGGCTCATAGACAGAAAAAGATTATAGTTACTACTCCTATATATGGAAATCTCAAAAAATATTACGAGTATAGAAGCCAATTGGATAATATTAAGCTGTGGGAAAGAACCAGCTTATACAGAGAAGAAATTTTAAAAGGTTCCAATATGGTTTTACCAAATAGTGAGCTTGAAAAGCAAAAGCTTTCTGAGGATTTTGGTATAAACATGTGTTGCAGTGTTATACCTCATGGAGTAGAAATTGAACATGATGAAACTCCTCTATATAACCTTAAAGCTAGATATAATCTCAATAATTACGTGCTTTGTGTTGCAAGAATTCATCCTCAGAAAAATCAACTTAAGCTTGCAAAAGCTTGCAGTAAGCTAGGAGTTAATCTGGTACTAATAGGAAACATAAATGACAAAACCTATTATAATGAATGCATAAATTATAAAAATGTTGTTTATCTAGGTTTTATGGATAGCTATCATATTTATAATGCCTACAGATTTTCAAAACTTCATGTACTGCCGAGCTTTATGGAAATACCAGGACTTTCATCCTTAGAAGCTGCAGCAAGCGGGTGTAATATTGCATCAACTAGTGAAGGAAGTGCTGAGGAATATTTTAAGGATTATGCACTATATTTAAATCCATATGATGAAGAAAGTATAGCCAATGTAATTGAAGCAGGCTTGAAGCAGAGAAAAAGCAGTAAACTCAAAAATCATGTATTGGAAAACCATAGCTGGGAAAAGTGCATAAGTCAGTTATATGGTTGTTATAATAAGCTATTATCAGAAACAGTAAAATAATAGTTCAGTGTTTAGATAGAAAGTATGCTAGTAGCCAATTAGCATACTTTTATTTTTATAATTAAATATAAAATTACTTTAGAAAATAATGTTTTGAAAATGGATAAACTATTGATATAATAAGGGTTAGGACATTTTTAGGAGAGATGAAGATGAAGAAAATTGAATTACTGGCTCCAGCAGGCAGTATTGAAAGTCTTTACTCTGCTGTACAGAGTGGAGCAGATGCAGTATATTTAGGCGGCAGTAAATTTTCAGCAAGAGCGTATGCCTCAAACTTCGATGAAGAAAATATGATTAATGCTGTTAACTACTGCCACTTATATGGAGTTAAGGTTTTCATAACTATAAATACATTGATAAAAGAAAATGAGATGCAAGAGGCGATAGAATATGTAAGGTTTCTATACAGCATAGGTGTAGATGCTCTTATAATACAAGATGTTGGCTTGGCTTATCTTATAAGACAAAACTTTCCTGATTTTGAGCTTCATGCTTCAACTCAGATGACTGTGCATAATGGAGAGGGAGCTCTGCTGCTAAAGAATGCAGGCTTTAAAAGAATTGTACTTTCAAGAGAGTTGTCATTACATGAAATTGAACATATATCTAAAGATTTAGGAGTAGAAACTGAAATATTCATACACGGTGCTCTATGTGTATGTTATTCGGGGCAGTGCCTTATGAGCAGTATGATAGGAGGCAGAAGCGGTAACAGGGGGCGCTGTGCTCAGCCTTGCAGATTGCCTTATACCTTGATAGATAGGAAGAACAATAGAGAAAGCTCCGCATATATATTAAGCCCTAAGGATATTTGTACTTTGGAAGACTTAGAAAAGATAATAGCCAGTTCTACTTCCTCTTTAAAAATAGAAGGAAGAATGAAAAGACCAGAGTATGTCGCTGGAGTTGTGGATGTATATAGAAGAGCTGTGGACAGCATATACGAAAACAGATACTTTGATCTTGAAAAGGAAAACAATAAGCTTCTCAAGCTTTTTAACAGAGAAGGCTTTTCAAAGGCTTATATGCTTGGAAACAAAGGAAGAGATATGATGGCTTATAATTTTCCTAAGAATACTGGAGTGCCTGTTGGAAAGGTTATTAAAGGCTCTATAGTAGAACTTTCAGAAGATGTAGCCTTAGGAGATGGAATAAGAAATGGAGAAGAGGGTTTTATAGTTTCCAAAATTATAAAGGATGGTAATGAAGTTTCTGAAGCCTTTAAAGGAGAGAAAATAAAGCTGATTCCTTCAAAATATAAGTCAGGAGATAATTTATATAAAACGTCGGATATAAAGCTTTTAAAGGAGCTTGAAGGCTTTTTTAAAAACAATTATGAAAGAAAAATTGAACTGCCTTTAAATATTAAGTTTAAGGTAAATGAACCGTTAATTCTTAGAACTCAATACGATAGTATGTGCTTCTCAGCAGAAGGGGATATTGTTCAGACTGCATTAAAAAAGCCTTTGGATAACTCAAAGGTTCAAGAGAATCTTAAAAAGAGTGGAGATACTGCCATTAAATTTAATGAAATTAATATAGAATGCTTTGAAGAAGGTTTTTTACCAGTATCAGCAATAAATTCTGTAAGAAGAGAACTTGTCGAAAAGATTGAACAGTATATCATTGAAAATTCTAAAAGAGAGTATAAAAAAGAATTGATATACCCAAGGTATTACATAAAAAAAAGCAAACTTCCTAGTACAGTTGTAGTTGTTAACAGTATAGATCAGATTAAAGCTTTAAAGGACTGCGATATAAATACTGTAATTGCAGTGGATGTATTTAAAAAACAAGCTCCGGTTAAGCTTGAAGAATTGATAGATTTAGATATAAAAGAATTGTACTTAAGAGTTCCTAATATTGTAAAAACAGAGTTTGAGCAGGTTTGCTCTATTATTGATAAATATCTTGGACATATTCAAGGGATAATAACAGCTAATCTAGGTATAATAAACAGATTTAAAGATAGAACAAATATAATAGGAGATTATAAGCTCAATATATTTAATAGTTTTGGCTTTAGTTTTTATAAAGAATATATGCTTGGGGCAGCTATAAGTGTTGAATTAAATAAAAAGGAACTTTCTGAGATAATTAAGAATAAAAATCTTCCTGTCCAAATGAAACTATATGGCAAGGAAGAACTTATGGTTAGCGAATACTGTCCAATTGGAAGTACTCTTGGGGGAAAGAGTTCTTTAAGCTACTGCAGTGAGGATTGCGGCAAGGGAAGCTATGTTTTAAAGGACAGGAAAAATGAAGAGTTTATCTTAAGAACAGATAAGTTTTGCAGAAGTTATATATATAACTCTGCGGCTACGAACCTTATACCGCATATAGAAGAGATTAAAAGGCTAGGAGTAGATTCCTTTAGGATTGATTTTATTGATGAAAGCTATGACCAGGCAATAGAAGTGCTAAATTCCTATAAAGAAGGAAAATGGCAGGGTGAATACGAAGGGTTTACTAGAGGCCACTATAAAAGGGGTGTTGAATAATTGAATGAAAAAGCTTTAAGAGTGCTTGAATATTACAAAATTAAAAACATGATAAAAAACTATACTCAAACATCAGCAGGAAAGGATTTAATAGATGCTTTAAAACCTTATGATAACATATATGAGGTCAAAGAACACCTTGAGGAAACAAGGGAAGCACTGCAGTTGCTTGCTAAAAAGGGAAGTCCTCCCTTTGAAGGCTTGTATGATGTTAGAGAAGGTATAAGCAGAGCTGAGAAAGCATCAACTCTTATGCCAGGTCAGCTCTTAAAAATAGCTAATATGCTTAGATGTTCAAGAAGGTTCAAGGATTATGTAAGTCGTAAGGAAGAAGAAGAATCATTTAGAGTTATTGAAGATATTTGCGAGGGGCTAGTACCTCTTAAAAAGCTGGAGGATGAAATACTTTTAGCTGTAGTTAGTGAGGAGGAAATATCTGATAAAGCAAGCACAACTCTTTATAATATAAGAAGAGCTTTGAAGGATAAGAATGCATCTATAAAGGATAAAGTTAACTCACTTATAAGATCCAATTCTAAGTTCTTACAAGATAATCTTTACACAATAAGAGGAGACAGATATGTTCTTCCTGTAAAAGCAGAGCATAAAGGTGCAGTACCTGGACTTGTTCATGATCAAAGCTCATCAGGGTCAACTCTATTTATTGAGCCTATGGGTTTAGTTAATCTAAATAACGAAATTAAAGAATTAATGCTCAAGGAAAAGGCTGAAATAGAAAGAATACTTGCAGAACTTTCCGGAAAAGTGTACGACAATATAGTTGTGGTTAAAAACAATGCAAATATAATCTGGGAACTTGATTTTATTTTTGCTAAGGCTCGCTTTGCAAGTGATACAAATTGCACTTGTCCAAGTGTAAATGACAAAGGAATAATTGATATAGTTGAAGCAAGGCACCCTTTAATAGATTCAAAAGTTGTTATGCCTATAAGTGCATATTTAGGAAGAGAATTTACTTCGTTAGTTATAACAGGGCCTAATACAGGTGGTAAGACAGTTACTTTAAAAACTGTTGGACTTCTTCACCTAATGGCCTTAAGCGGAATAATGATACCTGCTAGAGAAAATTCTACAGTTAGTTTTTTTAAGGAGGTCTATGCAGACATTGGAGATGAGCAGAGTATAGAACAAAGTCTTTCAACCTTCTCTTCTCACATGAAAAATATAGTTAATATTATCGAAAAGGCAGATGACCAATCATTAGCTTTATTTGATGAACTTGGAGCAGGAACAGATCCAACAGAAGGTGCAGCACTTGCTATGTCTATACTTGAAAATTTAAGAAGCAGAGGAACTAGGATAGTTGCTACAACCCACTACAGCGAGCTTAAGGGCTATGCATTAAAAACTACGGGAGTTGAAAACGCTTCTGTGGAATTTGATGTTGAAACTCTAAGACCAACCTATAGGCTTCTAATTGGGGTTCCTGGAAAATCTAATGCCTTTGAAATATCTAATAGACTTGGCCTTCCTGAATATATAATAAATACTGCAAGAGAAAATATATCTACAGATACATTAAAATTTGAAGAACTGATTCAAAGTCTTCAAGAAAAGAGTATTAAAGCCGAAAATGATGCTAGAATTTCTGAAGGCTTAAGGCTTGAAGCGTCAAAACTTAAAGAAAAGTATGAAGAAAAGCTTTTTAACTTCCAAAAGACCAGAGACAACGCAATAATTAATGCCCAAAGAGAGGCTAAGAGACTCATTAAGGAAGCTAAAGAGGAAGCAGATGAAATACTTAAGAATATGAGAGAACTTGAGAGGCTTGGATATTCCTCAGAAGCAAGACAAAAGCTTGAAGAGGAAAGAAAGAGATTAAAATCAAGGCTTGAAAATGTTGAGGATTCCATGAACAAAAAAATGGAGGATGAAGGTGAAGGACTTAGTGAAGTTAAGGAAGGTCAAGAGGTATTTTTGCCTTCTCTTAATCAAAAAGTTATAGTTCTGTCAAAGGCTGATAGCAGAGGTGAGGTTCTGGTTCAAGCTGGAATTATGAAAATAAATGCTAAGCTGAAGGATTTAAGAGCTTCAAAGCTTACACAAGAAGAAAAGAAGGAAAGAAAAAAGAGGGAAGTAAATCTTAATTTGAAATCTGTCTCATCTTCCATAGATTTAAGAGGAATGGATTCTGAAGAAGCTGTATACAATACAGATAAATATTTAGATGATGCCTACAGAGCGGGACTTGGAGAAGTTACTATAGTTCATGGTAAAGGGACAGGTATTTTGAGGCAGGCAATAAATGATATGCTAAAAAGACATCCTCATGTTAAAAGCTACAGACTTGGAAACTATGGAGAAGGTGGAACTGGAGCTACTGTGGTGGAACTAAAATGATAATTGTTAGTGCATGCTTATGTGGAATAAATACCAGATATGATGGAAAGAGCAATTTTAATGATAAAGTTTCGGAACTTCTAAAGCAAGGGAAGGCAGTGCTTGTATGCCCTGAGCAGCTTGGAGGATTAAGCACTCCAAGACCTGCTCACGAAATAACTGGAGGTACAGGTGCAGAAGTACTTGAAGGTTGTGCTAAGGTTGTAAGTGCCAATGGTGATGATGGCACTTGCTATTTTATAAAGGGAGCAGAAGAAACACTGGAAATAGCTAAACAAGTTGATGCTAAAATTGCAATATTAAAGGCTAAGAGTCCGTCATGCGGATGTGGAAATATATATAATGGTGCTTTTTCAAAGTCTTTAATTGAAGGCAATGGAGTTACAGCTGAATTGTTAATACGAAACGGAATCAAAGTTTATACAGAACAAGAAATAGATAATATATTGCTTTAATATTTGATGGGTATAGAACCCATCTTTTTTTTATATTAAATTTTTGAAATATTATATTCATTCAATTATATCTAATTGACAAAAAAAATTCATGTATTATACTAAAATTATGAATATATGAAATTTTTAAAATTATATGGAGGGAAACATCATGTTCAACAGCTTTGGAGAGATAAAGGATTATGTTCAAAAAAACAATATTAAAATTGTAGATTTCAAGGTTATAACTCTTCCAGGAAGATGGAATCATCTTTCAATACCAGCTGAGAGACTTTCCGAGAAAACGTTTACTGAAGGCATTGGTTTTGATGGATCAAGCTACGGATATTCCAGTATTGAGAATTCAGATATGTGCTTTATTCCTGATATGAAAACTGCTTTTGTGGATCCTTACTGCAAGATACCAACCTTAAGCATGATAGCTAACATACATACAATAGGAAAGCAGGAAGGAAGATTTAGCGGAGACCCAAGATTCATTGCTGAGAAAGCAGAGAAATACTTAAAAGACCTTGGCATAGCAGATGAATATGTTATAGGGCCAGAATTCGAATTTTACATATTTGACCACATAAGCTATGAAACAAAAAATTTCCATCAGGAGGTAACTATTGATTCTGCCCAAGCACCGTGGAATTCAAATAAAAAAGATGATAACTATGGATATAAGGCTCCATTTCAGAAGGCTTATCATTTAGGACTGCCTTATGATGTAAATAATGATTTAAGAAGTGAGATGACTTTGAAACTTCAGGAAATGGGCATACCAGTAAAGTATCACCATCATGAAGTAGGAGCAGCGGGACAGCTTGAAATAGAGGTTGAACTTGGAACAATGCTTAAAATGGCTGATGCTACAATGATGGCTAAATATGTTATTAAAAATGAAGCAGTAGTTCATGGAAAAACTGCAACCTTTATGCCTAAGCCGCTGTATGGTGAAGCAGGAAGCGGAATGCATGTACATATGCTTTTAAGAAAAAATGGAGAAAACTTATTTTATGATAAAGATGGTTATTCTAAAATGAGTCAAAACTCATTATATTTTATTGGAGGAATCTTGAAGCACTCCAAGGCTCTGCTCGGATTCACTAATCCTTCAACAAATTCCTATAAGAGATTGGTTCCAGGTTTTGAGGCACCTGTTTCAATATGTTTTGCTACAGGCAATAGAAGTTCTGTAATAAGAATACCAGGTTATATTAAGGATCCTTCACAGGTTAGGTTTGAATTTAGATCCTCTGACGCTACAGCTAACCCATACCTTGCTTATTCTGCTCTTTTAATGGCTGGTATAGATGGTATAGTAAATAAAATTGATCCTACAAAGGAAGGCTACGGACCTTTTGATATTAATGTATTTAATATGCCAGAAGAAGAGAGAAACAAAATAGAATCTCTTCCAAAATCTCTAGATGAAGCATTAGAAGAACTAAGAAAAGATCATGAATTCTTAACTAGAAATGGAGTGTTTGATGAGCACTTTATAAATAACTGGATTAAGTTTAAATACAATAGAGAAGTTATGAAGGTTATACCAGTACCTTCACCAATCGAGTACGAAATGTATTATGATTTATAAGAAAATCCTGTAAGAAGAAAAGAATATAAACATATAACAATATAACCATATAAGAATATAAGAATTTATATTCTTTTCTTCTTGCTATTATTTTATGGTTTATTCGATTTTTTTTATTTAAAGGGGGAATTATTGTGGTAAGAAAGCTAGAGGAATTATTGAGCCTCGCTAGGGAGAATAGTAAAAAGACTATAGCTGTGGCAGCTGCCCATGATAAAGAGGTTTTAAAAGCTGTAGTAGAAGCTGTAAAGCTTAATATTGTTGATGCTGTTCTTGTGGGGAAGGAACAAAAAATTAGAGAGCTTGCAGAATCAGAAAAACTTTGTCTTGAAAATACTAGCATAATAAACGAAGAGGACGAAAAGAAGGCTGCTGCTATTTCAGTTGAGCTTGTTATATCACATAAGGCTCATTACATAATGAAGGGAATGCTTAATACTTCTGATATTCTAAAAGCAGTTTTGAATAAGGAAGCAGGCTTAAAAAAAGAAGAGCTTTTATCTCATGTTATGGTATACGATACTCCTGCTTATCATAAATTGATAATATTGACAGATGGAGGAATGGTATCTTATCCAGAATTGAAGGACAAGATTCATATAATAAATAATGCTGTTAAAGTTGCTAAAGCGCTTAAAATAGACATGCCTAAAGTTGCTGCTATCAGTGCTATAGAATCAGTCAATCCTTCTATGCAGGCAACTGTGGATGCAGCTATATTATCACAAATGAACAAAAGGGGGCAAATAAAAGGTTGCATAATAGATGGTCCTTTAGCGTTAGATAATGCTATATCAAAGGAAGCGGCACAGCATAAGGGAATTGTAAGTGAGGTAGCGGGTGATGCGGACATATTGCTTGTGCCAAATATAGAGAGCGGCAACTTTTTAGGAAAATCCTTAACATACTTTGCTAAAGCGGAAAATGCTGGGGTTATAATGGGAGCTAAGTGTCCTGTTGTTTTAGTATCCAGAGCTGACAGTGCAAAGTCAAAGTTATACTCCATTGCACTAGGATCATTATTAGGGTAATAAATAAACTTTAATTGGGGGGAATTATATTATGAAGGTTATTATGTCTGGAAATGAGGCTATTGCCAGAGGGGCTTATGAAGCAGGCTGTAAAGTTGCTTCAGCTTATCCTGGTACGCCTAGTACTGAGATACTTGAGAATTTTGCTACATATGAAGGGGTTTATGCTGAATGGGCGCCAAATGAAAAAGTTGGCTTTGAGGTTGCAGCAGGTGCTTCCATTGGAGGAGCTAGAAGCTTGACTACCATGAAGCATGTTGGACTTAATGTAGCAGCAGACCCATTGTTTACAATGGCTTACGAAGGAGTTAATGGAGGCTTTGTGGTGGTTTCTGCAGACGATCCTGGTATGCATTCATCACAAAATGAGCAGGATAACAGGTTGTATGCTCCGCACGCAAAGGTGGCCATGGTTGAACCTGCAGATTCTCAGGAATGCAAGGATTTTATGATAGAAGCTTTTGAGATTAGTGAAGAATTCGATACCGTTGTGCTTTTTAGAACAACCACTAGAATATCCCACTCTAAGACTATAGTAGAACTTGGTGAGAAAAAAGATAAAGAAGTGAAAGCTTACGTTAAAAAGCCTGAAAAATATATAATGATTCCAGCCCATGCAAGGAAGAAACATTATGAGGTTGAAGATAGATTAGAAGCATTAAGAGAATATTCGAATAAAAGTTCATTAAATAAGATGGAATTTAATGACACTAAAGTTGGTATAGTAACCAGTGGTATATCCTATCAGTATGCAAAGGAAGTATTTGGAGATAAAGTTTCCTATCTTAAAATTGGTATGAGTTACCCTCTTCCAGACAGGATGATCTTAGAATTCGCAAAAGAGGTGGATACTTTATATGTTATAGAAGAGAATGAACCATATATAGAAAATGCTATAAAAACTATGGGAATTAACTGCATAGGTAAGGAACTTATTCCTATTTGCGGTGAGTTAAATCCTGATATAATCAGAAAAAATGTTTTAGGAGAAGAGATTGAGGAAACTTATAAGACAGACATAGTTCCCCCATCAAGACCTCCCGTGCTTTGCCCTGGTTGTCCTCATAGAGGTATCTTTCATGCTGTATCAAAATATAAAGATGTAATTTCATCAAGCGACATAGGATGTTATACATTAGGTATGATGCCGCCTTTAAATGTTGCTGATACTGTTATATGTATGGGAGCATCCATATCAGGAGGTATAGGACTTCAAAAGGCAAGTATGATGGCTGGAAGACAAAGCAAGATTTTTTCTTTCATAGGAGACTCGACCTTCTTTCACTCAGGTGTAACAGGGCTTATAAATGCAGTTTACAACAACAGTGCTATAGTTACGGTTATATTGGATAACAGAATTACGGGGATGACGGGGCATCAGGAAAACCCTGGTACAGGAACAACGCTACAGGGTATGCCTGCACCTATAGTTGATATAGAAGCTCTAGTATTAGCCTGTGGCATTAAAGAGGAAAATATTAGAGTTGTAGATCCATATAAGCTGAAAGAAACAGAAGAGGCAGTGAAGGAAGCTTACAACAGTACTGAACCTTTTGTTATTATCACAAAACAGCCTTGTGCCTTAATTAAAGACGTCTTAAAGAAGAGAGCCAAGTTAAAGTGTGTTATTGATGCTGAAAAGTGTAAAAGATGTAAAGCTTGCCTAAGAACAGGGTGCCCAGCATTGTCCTTTAAAAATAATGTTGTAAGCATAGATAAGAATATGTGCAACGGTTGCGAAATCTGTAAGCAGGTATGTAAGTTTAATGCTATAGAAAAGGTGGGGGAGTAAGATGAGCGAGGTTAAAAACATATTGTTTGTAGGTGTTGGTGGGCAAGGGACTATACTTGCTTCAAAGCTTCTCTCTGAAGGACTTATGAGACAAGGATTTGATGTTAAGATGTCTGAGGTACACGGAATGGCACAAAGAGGTGGAAGTGTGACTACACAGGTGAGATATGGTGAAAAGGTGTATTCTCCTCTTATAGAAAAAGGCAAGGCAGATGTTATTGTAGCCTTCGAAAAGAGCGAGGCAGCAAGATGGGTACCCTACCTTAAGAAAGGCGGACACTTAGTTGTAAACGATTATGAAATACATCCAGTTACAGTACTTATTGGAAAAGATCAATATCCAGAGAATATTGATTCTAAGTTAAAGGCTGCAGTAGAAAATACAATTATTGTAGATGCTGCAGGCATAGCTGAAGCTCTTGGGAATATAAAAGCTCAAAATGTTGTTCTGTTGGGAGCACTTATAAAGGCATTAAAGCTTGATAATGTTAATTGGAATGAACCAATAGAAAACATCGTTCCTTTAAAGGCTGTAGATCTAAATAAAAAAGCTCTTGAAGCAGGGATGAGAGCTTAAAAACTAAGAATCTTCATTTTTGAAGATTCTTAATTTTTATGTTTCTATATTTCAAGACTTTTGTTATAATAAGCATAAATTTATAAACAAGGAATAAGCATACTTTATATATAGCTTTTGACTTTGAAAATGGTACTTAAGTAAAGAGGAGGATTTTAATGCTAGAGTATAAGGAACTTTCAGATGAAACTATAGAAATTATAAAGACATATGTAAAAAAAGGAGAATCCTGCAGGATATCTGGTCAAATAGTGTTAAATAATAAAGTTTATAGAGAGATAATATTTTATAAACGCAATTTAAGGACTTTTAGAAATGAAAATCAAGGTTATTTATACTTGGATGAAAACAATTCTATAGTTTCCTCTAAGAATATTCAAAAAGAGTTGGCTAAGTTAGCTCAATATTATGATGTGTTTTTCAGTGATGGAAAGAACGGAGGAATTTTAGCTGCCCTTCAAACAGAGGAACAGCTTGAAAGAGAAAAAGGGCATATGGAAGATATAATAACTGCTTTGGAATTTTTATCTTCTGAAGGAATAGAAGGTGCTGTTAAAATTAAGGATGTAGTGTATAAATTACCAGAAGCAAGAGAAAAGGCTAATAAAAAGGTGAATGAACTGGCGCTTTTGATTAAAAATGTAAGAGAAGAGAATAATACTTTTGACGAAGCTGTACTTCAAAAGATTTATCCAGTCTATGAAGATGTATTAAAGTTAAACTTTGAAAAGGTTAGGCTTATCGGTACACTCTATGATTGCTGTGATTATGTTAAGGAACAGGCTGAAAGGCAGAGAAAGAAATGGAAGATAAGATTTAAAAGTAAGTTAGTAGGGCCACTTTTAAAATTAAGCGACGAAATTTCATATTTTAGAAGAGTTATAAGGACTTATGAAAAGGTGCTTAATATGAATACCTCTCAGTATGTTAAATTTTTAAACAATATTAATAAAGAAAAAATAGAAAATAGATTTAATATGGTTAGAATTTAAAAAATGCTGGACTTTATGTGTCCAGCATTTTTTATTCTACATTTATATAAACTGCATCTTCAGGTTTAACGACTTTAATAAATTCAACCTTTGGATCTTCAGTACCCTGTACGTAAAGTCCTGCAGCTTTTAGTTTTTCAATATAATCTACTATTTCCAAGGTTATCTTTTCACCAGGACAAAGCACAGGTATTCCAGGAGGATAAGCTAGCAGGAATTCCCCGCTTATCATGCCTATACTTTCCTTTAGTAAAACAGATGTCTTGATGCTGTTAAAGGCCTCTCTAGGCTTTTGAATCTGCTCAGGAATGTTAGGAATATCTATAAAATCTGACTTTCTGTCTCCTTTGCCATAATATTCGCTGCTTATTTCTCTTAAGGCATTTAGCAGGGTATCAATGTTTTCCTTTGTGTCACCAAAGGAGCCTACTGCTAAAACATTGTAAAGATCGGAAAGTTCCATTTGTATATGATATTTATTAGAAAGTATCATATCTAGGTCATAGCCGGTAATGCCTAGGTCTCTGCAGGTAATTGTAATCTTGGTAGGATCAAAAGCGTGAGCACCAGGTTTTCCTAAAATATCTTCACCAAAGCAGTAAAAACCAGGTATATTATTTATTTCATTTCTAGCATAATTGCACAATTCTATAGTTGAATCTAAAAGCTCCTTACCACGAAGTGCGATTTGCCTTCGAGCACAGTCTAAGGACGCCATCAAAATATAAGATGGAGAGGTTGTTTGAAGTAAGTTTAAAATTTGCTGCACTCTATGCTTATCAATCCTCTTTGAATTAACCTGAAGAAGTGAGCATTGAGTCAGTGCACCTATTATTTTGTGAGTGCTTTGAGCGCATATGTCAGCTCCAGCTTCAATTGCAGATACCGGAAGCTTATTATTAAAGCCTAAATGAGGTCCGTGAGCTTCATCTACAATAAGCGGAATATCATAGCTGTGTACAATATCAACTATCTTTTTTATATCTGTAGAAACACCATAATAAGTTGGATTTATAATTAAAACAGCCTTTGCATCTGGATTCATTCGCAAAGTTTCTTCTACGGTTTCAGGCGCTACACCAAGAGCAATGCCAACAGTCTTATCAAGTTCAGGCTGCATATAAACAGGGATAGCACCGCTTAATATGATTCCTGCAGTAACTGACTTGTGAACATTTCTAGGTATAATAATTTTATCCCCATCACTTACTACAGACATTATCATAGCTTGTATTGCACCAGAAGTTCCATGAATTGAGAAGAAAGAGGCTTCACTGCCGTATGCATCGGCAGCTAATTCTTGAGCCTTCTTAATAGGTCCTGTTGGGTGATGAAGACTGTCTACCAGTTTAAATACTGTAACGTCAATTTTAAAGGGATTTTCACCTATAAAATTTTTATATTCTTCATCTATACCATAGCCTTTTTTATGTCCTGGCACATGAAAAGGAATAGTTTCTCTATTTACATACTCCATGAGAGCATCGAAGAGAGGAGTCTGATTTTGATCTAACTTATACAACTTTTAACAGCACCTTCTTTCATTTTTTACGTCCGTAAAACCCTGACAAATGAGAGGTTGTTTTACATTTGTTAATCACACTATCATTATAGGATATATGTTTTTTAAATGTAATATGCATCAAAAAATTTAATTTCTAATTCTTATTAATTAGTATTCCTATAAAGCTAATGTATATAAATTTATTTTATGTCAATAATAGAAAAAGTAGGAGGGATAATTATGGAAATCTTAAATGCTGTTACAAGAGAAAAAAGAACTGCTCATGAAGCTAAGAAAGAAAGAAGAAATGGTAGAGTTCCAGGCATTCTTTATGGAAAAAATATTTCTAACATGTTGTTTGAAATTGGTGAAATGGAATTAATAAAAGAGCTTTCAAGAACAGGAGAGCATGGAATAGTTAATATCAATATTGATGGCACAGAACATAAGGCCCTTATAAAAGAAGTTCAAAAGGATCCTGTTAATCGCAAATTTATACATGTAGACTTAGAAGAATTGTCAAATGACACTGTTGTTACAACTGATGTACCTCTTGTGTTTGTAGGTGAAGACATGGTCCGCAGAAATGGTGGAATTCTTCAAAAGGAAAGAAATAAAGTTAAGGTACAATGTATGGGTGGAAACATTCCAAAATCAATTAATATTGATGTTTCGGGGTTATCATTTGGCGATACATACAGATTAGCTGATATTGAATTCTCTAGCGAGATAAGTTTTTTAGACGATAGGAATACTGTAATTGCTGCAGTTACAGATGGTAATACAGATAATATGGCTCAAACTACTCCAGAGGTAGGAAGCAGTTCAAAATTGTCAGGACAATAGTGGGAATATCCACTATTTTCTGGCATTTTTTATGTATACTTAAAATTTATATTAACATGCCAAAAATATGTTTTATTTCCCCAATTTTATAGTATAATAAAAATGTTTAGCATTTAAAGTTGGGAGGATAACTATGGATTATAAGGGAAAATACGAATTATGGATTAATTCTATGGTAGTTGATGAACAAACTAAGGAAGAGCTTAGAGCTATTAAGGACGATAAGGAGCTTGAAGATAGATTTTATAAGGAGCTAGAATTTGGAACTGGAGGGCTTAGAGGAATAATCGGTGCTGGAAGCAACAGAATGAATATATATACTGTTGGAAAAGCAACTCAGGGGTTGGCTGAGTATTTACTAAATACATATAAGGAAGAAGCTTCCGCAAGCATAGCTTATGACTCAAGAATAATGTCAAAGGAATTTGCAGAAACAGCAGCATTAGTACTATGTGCAAATGGGGTTAAGGTTAACTTATTTGAATCACTAAGACCTACACCAATGCTTTCGTATACTGTGAGACACCTAAAATCAAAGGCTGGTATTGTAGTAACAGCTTCACATAATCCTAAGCAGTACAATGGTTATAAGGTATATGGAGATGATGGTGGACAGGTTACAGATAAGGCTGCTGGTGAGATATTATCTTACATAACAAATGTAGATGATTTCTCAAAAGTAAAAAGAATGAGTTTAGAAGAAGCTGAGAATAGTGGATTATTAAATATTATAGGTGAGGAAGTTGACAAAAGCTATGTAGACAGGGTTAAAGGGTTAACAATTAGAGAAGATTTGGTAAAAAAACAAGCCAAGGATTTAAAAATTATATATACCCCAATTCATGGTTCAGGCAATGTTCCTGTTAGAAGAGTTTTAGATGAACTAGGGTATGAAAATGTTTTTGTGGTTAAAGAGCAGGAACAACCTGATGGAACTTTCCCAACTGCACCATATCCAAATCCGGAAGAAACTAAGGTTTTTGAATTGGCGCTGGAAATGGCAAAGGAAGTACAGCCAGATATTATTTTTGGGACTGATCCAGATTGCGATAGAATTGGCATTGTAGTAAAGGACAGCCAAGGGAATTACAAGGTACTAACAGGCAATCAGACCGGTGTACTGTTAACTAACTATATACTTTCATCCTTGAAGGAAACGAACAAGATGCCAAAGAATGGCACAGTTATAAAGACAATAGTTACAACAGAAATGGCTGCAGCGATAGCAAAAGCTTATAATGTTGAACTTGTTGATGTTTTAACTGGATTTAAGTATATTGGAGAAAAGATTAAAGAATTTGAAGACACAAATTCAAATAGCTATCTTTTTGGCTTTGAGGAAAGCTATGGATACCTGGCAGGCGACTTTGTTAGAGATAAAGATGCAGTAATAGCCGCGGCTTTAATTACTGAAATGACGTTATATTATAAATCTAAGGGAATGAGTCTATATGATGCCCTAATTGAACTTTATAACGAATATGGCTTCTACAAAGAAAGTTTAATATCCATTGAACTTCAAGGAAAAGAAGGTCAAGAAAAGATAGCTAATGCTTTAGAATATCTTAGACATTCAATGAAGTCAACTATTAATGAAGTTAAAATAGTTAAAAAGATGGATTACAAGTTAAGCATTGAGAAAGACTTAATAAATATAGAAGAAAAGGTAATAAAGCTTCCCAAATCAAATGTATTGAAATTTGTTCTTGAAGATGGTTCATGGTTCGTTGTTAGACCATCGGGAACAGAACCAAAGATGAAAATATACCTTTCCTGTATAGGAAATAGTCTAGCAAATGCTGAAGCGAAGATGGAAGAGTTTAAGAGAATTATTATGGATATAGTAGACTCAGCATGTAATTGCTAATTTATGAGAGTGGGGTTATCTCACTCTCTTAATGCGTTTATGAAAAATGGAAGGGATGATATTTAGTGGAAGGAAAATCTTATTTTTCTGAGAGACTTCAAAGCATATTGTTTTTAGACATTAAAAAAGAAAGACTAATGTCGTTATTTAATGTTTTTTTAAGTGAAAATATTTATATGCCTGTAAAGTCAGCAAAAATCATTGGAAAAGTAAAGTCTGGAGAAGAACTTGAAGAAATTCCGATATCTTTCTTTATAGAGGGGATGTTTTATGTTCTTGGAGTTGATGAAGATTTTAAGTATAACCGTAGCTATAGGGAGATGCTTTTATCAATTCCTAATACTAACTCCTTTATTAAAGGTATCATATTCAACGAGGTAAAACAGGAGCACTATGAAGATGCGTACATTTTTTTAAAAGGATTAGTGCAGCTTGAACCGAATGCTGAAAACTTTGATAAGCTACTATCTTTATCAGAAGTTATAAAAGATACGGATAAAAACTTTAGGAAGGAGCAGCTTTCTATAATTGAAAGAGCAAAGGCTGTGGAAGATTATGAAATGCCTTTTCTATACGAAGGAATATTAAAAAGAGAAGCGGGAGATTTTGATGGAGCTCTTTTCTGTGTAAATACCTATATATCAAAAGGTGGTGCAAAAACACCTGAGGTCTTAGAACTTCTAAATAATTTAAAGGGTATAACAGCTTATGAAAGAGGAAAAGAACTGATTTATGAAGATGCAGACAGTGCATTAAAAATATTAATACCTTTGATGGAAGAGTATGGAGATAATGCCTCGTTATATTACCATATTGCTGTGGGCTATAGAATATTAGAGAATTATGAAAAAGCCATCTATTATTTAAACGAAGCGCTTGCAATTGACGATGCCTTAGTGGAGGTTATAAATGAACTTGGAATTAACTACGCCTCACTTGGAGATTTTAAAACAGCCATCCAGTATTTAAGAAAAGCTTTTGAGGCTACCAAATCTATAGAGATATGTACCAACTTGATTATGTGCTACTTAAATGCAGGGGATATGGAACAGGCTAAAAATCATTTGGATATAGCTAAAAAGCTTGATGAAAATGACGAGATTGTTAGAGAGTTAGATGATATTATAAATAAAAAATAAAAGAGATGTGCTCTTGAATTAAGGGCACATCTCTTTTATTCATGCTAAGGCTTTATATCATCGTATATATATTTATGAATTTGGTCTGCTGTCGTTTTTACATCAAATACTAAATACCATACACCACTTATAGTTTGACCTTTACCTTGATTGTCTAGCGGGAACCGTTCTTGTTCAAGAGTTTTAGTACCTGAAGTTAAAACTCCTGTTCCCATTGAAATTATATCAAGTTTATCAATGCTTGTTTCAACATATGGTAGAATTGTTGATACTATTGATGGATATTTGCTGACTCCAGCTTGTTGAACTTTACTAAATAAAGCATTTAAAACAGTTCTTTGTCTTTCTGTTCTTTCAAAATCTCCACCAGCTGTATATCTAATTCTAGTATATGCTACAGCTTGCATACCATTAAGATTTTGCACTCCAGATTTTGATAGTACTGGTGGAGTAACTTTCTCTATAGAGGCGGTTTCTTGTACATAGCCATTTATTAATGGTAGTTCTTCTTTAGTTACATTTATTTGTACTCCGCCTAACGAATTGATTATTTTTTCTAAACTAAAAAAATCTACTGTAGCATAGTCTTTAATGTTAAGTTGAAAATTTTCATTTAGAGTTCTAATAGCTAACTGAGGGCCGCCATAAGCATAGGCGTGAGTTATTTTTGTTTTTCCGTGACCTGGAACATTAACATAGCTGTCTCTCATGATAGAAGTTATTTTTATCTTTTTATGCTTCTTGTCTATAGTTGCTATCATTAATGAATCTGAGCGGCTAGCTTCATTTTTAGATCTTCTATCTACACCAAACAAAGCTATGTTTGTAATTTCGTTATTTGGATCTTCTTGCTCTATCTTCTTTTGAGCTTCATCACTGATGCCTAATTCACTGTTATCCTTAGTTAGCTTTGTGGTATTTATTTTAGATAACTCCGCATAAAAACCACCTACAACTGCTGAAATAACAGCAAGTAAAACAAATACTATAGATATTATTATATATTTTTTGCGTTTTTTCTTATTTGGCTTCTGTTTAGAGCCGGATCTAGTCTTTTTTTCCATAAAGTGTACCTTCCTTTAATACCAAATTTAAGTTAGCTTATAATAATATACTATACTTTCTATATAGGGAAAATACTCTAAAACATAATAATGCTAATAAATTATGGGAATATAGGGAGAATATATAATATAATTGTAATTTTGAGGATTTTGATTTATAATTATGTTGAAAATGTTGGAAGGGAGAACTAAATATGAAAGTTAAAAAGGCTATTATACCTGCTGCAGGGTTAGGAACAAGATTTTTGCCTGCAACTAAGGCTCAACCAAAAGAAATGCTGCCAATAGTAGATAAACCAACTATACAGTATATTATAGAAGAAGCTGTTGCATCAGGGATTGAAGAAATACTTATAATAACAGGTCGTAATAAAAGAGCAATAGAAGACCATTTCGATAAGTCAGTAGAATTAGAACAAGAATTAGAAGCTCACAATAAAGAAGAATTACTTACCATGGTAAGAGATATATCCAATATGGTTAATATACATTATATTAGGCAAAAAGAGCCTAAAGGCCTAGGGCACGCAATTAGCTGTGCAAAAACATTTGTTGGAAAGGAACCTTTTGCAGTAATGCTTGGAGATGACGTTGTAGACAGCGAAGTACCATGCTTGAAACAATTAATTGATTGTTATACTGAATACAAAACAACTATATTAGGGGTACAGCAAGTTCCATTAGATGATGTTTCAAAATATGGAATTGTTAAAGGTATGCACATAGAGGATAGAGTCTATAAAGTTAAAGACCTAGTTGAAAAGCCTAAAACTGAAGAGGCGCCATCAAACATCGCTATATTAGGTAGATACATAATTACCCCTCAAATATTTGATATTTTAGATAATACTACACCGGGCAAAGGCGGCGAAATTCAGCTTACAGATGCTTTAAAAAGCTTAATACAAAATGAGGCAATGTACGCATATAATTTTGATGGTAGAAGATATGACGTTGGAGATAAGTTAGGGTTTTTAGAAGCTACTGTTGAGTTCGCATTAAAGAGAGAAGACCTTAGGGATCCATTTATTAAGTATCTACTATCTATTAAAGAGAATTCTTCAATAAAAGAATTCGTAAAGAATGAGTTAGAGTAGGAGTAACGTTTCTGAAATGCCTCAATTACAATAAACATAATTTTAAATGTCCGTGATTATAACTCTTTAGTTTATGAAAGATGACATCGATTTACTTGATGTCATCTTAGTTTTCATAGTACTTATTATGATCCAAATTATTCTTACACAATAAAATTTATGTTTTGTATTGAATTATCTTTTTTATATGATAAAATTGATTTGTGTTCATATTTTGAATTGTTATAAGTTTTTGAGGATTATGTAAATATATAAGTGTATAAAAAATAATAATTATGGCACATGCAAAGGTTCAGTATTTGAACTTTTTATAAATAGTACTTTAAAGGTTTAATTAAATTGCATGAATAGACAAGCATAGTATAATCTTTGGCTTTGGCTAGAGAATATCTCAATTAAAAATTCATTATGTAGAGTTAAATATGACCATATATTTTTAGAAAAATATATGATATAAGGTACGTAAAATTATATGGGAGGTTTAGGTAATAATTCACAAATAATAGCAACTTAAAAATCCAATTATATATTAAGGGGTAAAATATAATAGAAATATAAATTGAAGGGAGATATATTATGAGTAAGGTTTATGTAGCAATGAGTGCCGACATTATACACCATGGACATATGAACGTTATAAATAAGGCAAGAGAGTTAGGAGAGGTAATTGTAGGACTTCATACTGATGAAGTAATTTCAAGTTATTGGAGAAATCCGATTTTGACTTATGAGGAAAGAAAAGGAATAGTACAAAACTTAAAGGGTGTTAGTCAAGTTATTCCTCAGAATACGTTAGACCAAGTTCCTAACTTACTAGAGCTTAGACCTGACTATGTGGTGCATGGTGATGATTGGAAAGAAGGTTTTCAGAAAAATTTACGAGATAGAGTTATTAACACCTTAAAGGAATGGGGTGGAGAACTTATAGAGATTAAGTATACTGAAGGTGTGTCAATTTCAAAACTTGATGATGCTATTAATCAAATAGGAACTACTCCTCAGGTAAGAATGAAGAAGCTAAGAAAAGCAATTGACTCTAAAGGCTTAATTAGAGTTATGGAAGCTCATAATGGATTGACAGGATTAATTGTTGAAAAAACAAGAGTAGAGCAGGAAGGCAAGATAAAAGAATTCGATGCTATGTGGGTAAGTAGTTTATGTGATTCAACAGCAAAGGGTAAACCAGACATAGAACTTGTAGATTTAACTTCAAGATTAAATACAATAAATGACATACTTGAAGTAACAACGAAACCTATTATCCTTGATGGGGACACTGGTGGAGAAATCGAACACTTTACGTACACTGTCAAGACATTAGAGAGATTGGGAGTTTCAGCGGTTATTATCGAAGATAAAATTGGACTTAAAAAGAATTCTCTTTTTGGAACAGATGTACAGCAAACACAGGATAGCATTGAACACTTCTGTGAAAAAATAGCTGCTGGAAGAAATGCAAGAGTAACAAAAGACTTTATGGTGATAGCTAGAATAGAAAGTTTGATTTTGAAGGCTGGTATGGAAGATGCATTAAAGAGAGCTAAGGCTTATATAGAAGCTGGAGCAGACGGAATTATGATTCACAGCCAAAGCAAAGAGCCTAAAGAAATATTAGAGTTCTGTGCTGAATATAAAAAGATAGAAAATAAGGTGCCACTAGTTGTAGTACCAACTTCATACTGCCAAATTACTGAAGCAGAGCTAGCTGAAGCAGGTGCAAATGTTGTTATATATGCAAATCATTTAATTAGAAGTGCATATCCAGCAATGGTTAAAACAGCTGAAAGCATTTTAACGCACGAAAGAGCCCTAGAAGCTAACGAGTATTGCATGCCTATCAAGCAAATACTTACATTGATACCAGGAGGCCAATAAAAGGATGGTAAATGTTGAAGGTTTTTATAATCTGCTAAAAGAAAAAGATATAGGTTTCTTTACTGGAGTACCAGATTCTTTACTGAAAAACTTTTGTGCTTATGTTAAGGATAATACTCCTGATAGCCATAATATTGTAGCTGCAAATGAAGGAAATGCTCTTGCATTAGCTTCAGGTTACTATTTAGCTACTAAAAAAATTGCGCTTGTATATATGCAAAACTCTGGTTTGGGAAATATTATAAATCCATTAACCTCCTTAACTGATCCTTTGGTATACAGCATACCAGCTCTCCTTGTAGTTGGTTGGAGAGGAGAGCCAGGAAAGAAGGATGAACCTCAACATATAAAGCAAGGTAAGGTTACAGTTGAACTTTTAGATACTTTAGGCATTAAATATACTGTTCTATCCAATGAAAGTAGTCAAGAAGAGGCAAAAGAGGCTCTTGATAAGGCTGTTAATCACATGAAGGAACATCTAGAGCCTTACGCATTAGTTATTAGAAAAGATACTTTTGATGAGTATAAATTAAAGTCTGAAAATAAATCTAACTTTACTTTAACAAGAGAAGAAGCTATAAGAGTAATATTAAAAAATATAGATTCAGAAGATGTAATAGTTTCAACAACGGGAATGGCATCAAGAGAACTTTTTGAGCTAAGAGAAGCACGCGGCGAAGGTCATGAGAAAGACTTTTTAACAGTAGGTTCTATGGGGCATTCCTCACAGATTGCACTTGGAATTGCTATTGCAAAACCTGAGACAAATGTTTACTGTTTAGATGGAGATGGAGCTCTTTTAATGCATATGGGTGGACTTTCTATAATTGGTTCAGTTAGTCCCAAAAACTATAAACATATTGTAATTAACAATGGAGCTCATGATTCTGTTGGAGGACAGCCAACAGTTGCCTTAGAAGTTAATATTGGAAGTATAGCTACAGCATGTGGTTATAAATCAGTATTAACTGTAGAAACTGAACAAGATATAAGTGAAAAAATCAATATTCTTAAAAAATCAGAAGGACCTGCCTTATTAGAAATAAGAGTAAATAAGGGTGCAAGAAAAAATTTAGGTAGACCTACTACAACACCAGTACAAAATAAATTAGCCTTCATGGATTTTTTATCTAAATAATAAGATATTGGAGTTGATATAATGGTAACTACTGCGGTAATATTAGCTGCAGGACTTGGCAGCAGATTAAAAGAAAAGACAAAATATATGCCTAAAGGATTTTTAACTATAGAAGACAAAGCAATTGTGCTTAGATCTATTGATAAGCTCATTGAGGCAGGTATTAATAGATTAGTAATAGGTACAGGATACCATAGCGAATATTATGAAGAGTTAGCTTTAAAGAATCCTTTAATTGAGTGTGTAAAGAACGAGGAGTTTGCTTCGACAGGAAGCATGTATACACTTTATAATCTTCAAAGTAAAATAAATGAGGACTTTCTCCTTTTAGAGTCAGATATATTATATGATAAGCATGGCTTAGACGAATTATTAAAAGATAGAAGAGCTAATGTTATATTAGCAAGCGGAAAAACTAACTCTAATGATGAAGTTTATATTGAAGCTGATAAGGATAATAAGCTTGTTAATATGTCAAAAAAATCTGAGCAGTTACAAAGTATTTATGCAGAATTAGTTGGTATAACAAAGGTATCTAATGATATGTATAAGGAAATGTGCCGATATACTGCTAATGAGTTAGAAAAGAATAGAAAATTTGATTATGAAAGTGTTATTGTAGCTGTTTCAAAGAAAATGGATGTATATGTTAATAAGCTAGAAGATTATGCATGGTGTGAGATTGATGATGACACTCATCTTAATAGAGCTTTAAATAGTATATTTCCAAAGATAAAGGAGAGTGAAGAAAATGGAAAGCATTAAAAGAAATGTACTTTTAAATCCTGGTCCAGCTACCACTACTGACAGTGTTAAATATGCTCAAGTTGTTCCAGATATATGTCCTAGAGAAAAGGAATTTGGAGATGTAATGGAGTTTGTTTCAAAGGAATTAACAAACTTTGTTGCAGATAACGAAAAATACACTACAGTTTTATTTGGCGGCTCCGGAACTGCTGCTGTAGAGGCTATGCTCACTTCAGCAGTAGGTGAGGATTATGTACTAATTATAAATAACGGTGCCTATGGGAAGAGAATGTGCGAAATAGCTGAAGCTTACTGTATGAATTATATAGAATTTAAAAGCTCACCTTTTGAGGCTGTCGATTTAAATGCTTTAGAAGAAGCTATTAAGCAATCAAAAGTTAAAATATCTCATTTAGCTGTAATACATCATGAAACAACAACAGGGCTATTAAATGATGTGAAAACCTTAGGACAGCTATGTAAGAAATATGCTATGGATATGATAGTTGACGGAATGAGTTCCTTTGCAGGTATGCCAATAAATATGGAGGAAATGAATATAACATATTTAGCTTCTAGCTCAAATAAATGCATACAAGGTATGGCAGGTATAAGTTTTGTTATAGCTAAATTAGATGCTCTGATAAAGCTTAATGATGTTAAAAAAAGAAATTATTACTTGAATTTATACCAACAATATGAATATTTCAAGAAAAATTATCAAATGAGATTTACTCCTCCAGTACAAACCTTATATGCTCTAAAGCAAGCTATAATTGAGGCAAAAGAAGAAACTGTTGAGAAAAGACATGAAAGATATGTAAAAGCGTGGAAGACTTTGGTGGAAGGGCTTGATAGATTAGGTCTGAAGTATTTAGTAAATCCAAAAGATCATTCTAAGCTTATAACTACTGTTGTAGAACCTGAATCTGGAATGTATAATTTTGACAAAATGCATGATTATCTTTATGAAAGAGGATATACAATATACCCTGGCAAAGTTAGCGATTTAAATACATTTAGAATAGCTAATATAGGTGACTTAAACTACACTGATGTCGAAAAATTCTTAACAATATTGGAAGAATATATAAATACGTTAAAATAAAAGCAAGCCTTTATGATTTTTATCATAAAGGCTTTTTTAGTGTGTCAGAACATGTAATAGCCTGACTGAGAATAGATAAGAGACTTTTCTGGTGATAATACTTACAAGTCCTACCATAAAAAACTAGGATATAAAATGTATCACAATTACATTTATTTTTATTGAACCACGATTTACCTCACGGTATGAATTCTGATATGAAAAATCACTGAATAAAGCTATTATTCAGTTTTTATTCGATTAATCAACATTTTAGAGCATAAATTTGATTTTTGTATGTAAATACTTTATAATTAATAAGTCATTATATACTTGCTAGGTAATTACAAGGGATATAAGGAATAGGGGGATATTAATGGATAGTAAAATACTGGAGTTATTTCCAGACAGAAGATTAGATTATTTAAGTGAAACAAATTTAAGGCAAGCTCAGTTAATTTCATTAAGAATATTAAAAACAATAGATTATATATGCAAAAAGCATAATATTCAATATTGGTTGGATTGTGGTACTTTACTTGGAGCTGTTAGGCATAAGGGATTTATACCTTGGGATGATGATGTTGATATAGCTATGACAAGGGATGATTATAATAGATTTTTAGAAATTGTCCATAAAGAACTTCCAGATGATTTTTTTGTTCAAAATTTTAACACAACCCCTTACGCTGGTAATACGTGGACTCAAATTAAGGACAGAAAAAGTAAAATTATATTGGAAAGGAATGCAGAGTACCATGAAGGTATTTATGTAGATATATTCCCATTTGATACATACTCAGATAAGTTATTAAAACGAATTTTTCGTGAGAAAATATATAAATTAATGTATATAAAGGTTCAAGCTATAAATGCACCGCTTAAAAAGCCTTACTTTGAAAAAATTAATATAATTAAAAATATAGTGAAAGTTTTATTAAAAGTAACTTTCTTTATATTTGCTTTTTTAAATTATAAATTCATATATAACCTAAATATAAATACAAGAGATAAAAGAATAGCAGATATGGCCAAGAATCCTCAAACTAACTATGGTATTGGTACTGATGTTCTAAATTGGGATAATGTTTATAAAGCAGGAGATATATTTCCTTTAACAAAAGTAAAGTTTGAGGATTATGAATTTAGTTGTCCTAATAATTATGGAAACTATCTAAAATTAACTTATGGCAGTGACTATATGAAGATGCCTCCAGAGAGCAAGAGGATCTTTCATAATCTTGAGATTAAACCTGTTTTGAATGAAACGGAAATAGAAGAGCTCAACAGAAAATTTAGATAAATATTGGTGAGATAGTGATAATATAAGGCGTTTTTATATTTGGTAGTGATTGGAGGATATAATATATTGAAAACTGTAAGTAAAAATTATGATACCTTTGCTGAAGCTTTAATTATATTTGTAATTTTATTATCGTCAACAACTGGATGGTATTTAATTGATTTTTTAGGTATGTCATATTTTTGGCTTATATTTATTGGATCAACATTTTTAATTGTGTATTTATTTTATAGAAAAATTAATATATTAGATTATTTTAAAAACTTTTTTAAAAATAAATTAAATATTATTATTATTTTATATCTAGTTTGGATATCCATAACCTATCTTGTGAATTTTATTGGGAAATCTAGTATTTTATATATAGGTAAGGCCTGGGTATTAGTTTCCGTATATTTGATAATTTCTCAAGCTTATTTTAATAATTTAAGCAAGGATAGAAAGTATAAATCTATTTTTAAATGTGCAAAGTCTATTTTTTATCTTGGCATAGTTTTGAGCATTGTTGGTTTATATCAGTTTGTTTATAATTCGAACAAGGTTTTTGGTATAATTGTATCAGATTGGCCTTCGTATAATCCTGCGTCTATGTATGGAAATGTAAATGGTTTTGGAACATATTTATTTTTCTCAATTGTTTCAGGGGTATACTTGTTTGTAAATAATATTGAAAGCAAGGTCAAATACTCCATTGGAGCTATAGTTGTTGCTCAAATTTATATTATGTATTTAACCGTAGCTAGAACAAGTATAGTTATAACAATAATTTATTTAATAGTTAATTTTACTGGCCTTTGCGTCTTTAGAAGAAACACATTAAAAAAATTATTTAATTTTAAAATGATTTTGATTTTGATTTTTGCTAATATAGCTATGGTTTGTATTTTAAATATGTCCGATATAAAGCAATATTTCTCTAGTAAACCTATTAGGACTACTGAAAGAAAAGCTAGTGATATGCTGGCGGAGAAAAATAGTAAAGGGGTTAACAGTAGACAATTAATATGGAAGGCAGTTCTAAGTAATTATGAAGAATACGTTATTACAGGTGATGGGCTAAAATATAATATACTTAAAAGAATTAATCCTGAAGAGGTCATAAGCAAGAGAAGTAAGGGAGTAGATAGGATAAGTTATCACAATACATTATTTAGATATTTTGCTTCAAATGGTATATTGGGGCTAATTTTATTCCTAGCATTATATTCTTATGTGCCGCTTAAGATTTTTAAAGGAATGAGAATAAGAAAAGAATATTCTTTTGAATTTTTAAACCTTCTTACTTTCCTTTTGTGTATATTTTTATATATGCAAATGGAAGAAGTATATCTGGGAGAGGTTGGTCTAGTTCCTATAATAACATGTTTAATGATAAGTTTCTCGAATTCATTTATTGAATTAGAGGATTAATAAGGAGATAATTATGAATGTATTATTTATAGGAATTAGAGAAGATGAACAGGATATTACTTCAGGTCCTAAGAAGGTAGCTAACACTTTATTCAATACATTAAGAAAGCAAGACAAAAATGTGTATTTTTATGGACTACCATGGGAAGATGGAAATAAAGGTAAATCGTCTGATTATGAAATAGCTAATGAATATGAAGTAGAAGGTTCGATGAGGCATATAGCGAAATTTATTAGAGAAAAAAATATAAATGTTGTATATCTTGCAAGATACTATTCTATTTTGGCTCTGTTTTTATGTAGTCTTAAGCTTATATATAGGTTTAAACTTGTTTACACTGTCCATGGTATAATAAAGAAAGAAAAAGAGATTAATAAGTCTTTTAAGACCTATAGTATTTTATTTGAGAAAATGATATTGAGGTACTCTGACAAAATAGTAGTTATAACTGAAGATTCAAAGAAAGAGCTTATTAAAAGTTATCCTAGTTTATGTGAGAAGAAAATTACTGTAATTAATAATGGTGTTTCTATTTTACCATTAAGTGAAAAAATAGATATTAAAGCTGTATATAATTTAAGAAAACAAGATAAGATTATTTTTACTATTGGAACAAGAAAAATTAAGAATATTGAGACTGTAATTGACAATTTTATAAATAGTAATCTCTATAATAGTTGTGTCTTACTTATCGCAGGCGAAAATGACACTGAATATGCAAGATACTTGATAAGTAAATATATTGGCTATAATAAAGTAGTTTTCACTGGGAATATGAATCCTAACATTCTCAATAATGCTTATTCTCAATGTGATATCTTTGTACAAGTGAGCAAATTTGAGACATTTGGCATGTCTATTGTAGAAGCATTACTGCATAAAAAAAATGTGGTTATTTCATCGAAGCTTCCAATAAGTCAGTGCTTTTCTGATGAAGAAGTTTGTTTCTACAATGAAGAAAAGGATGAATTAAGCAATAAAATGTTATATTGTCTAGATAAACTACCATATGAGAATGAAAAAGGCTTCCAAAGAGCTAAGGATCTATTCGATTGGAAAAATATATCGCAACAATATTTTGAAGCTTTTGAGTCTACATACTACGCAAAATAACCGCTATATCTATAGTGGTTATTTAATTTTAGTAAAAATCTTTAAAGTTCATCATATTAATTTGGAGGAAAACATGAGCAAATCAAAATTAGCTAGGGCTGCAGGAATTGTAATGATTATTACAATTATCAGTAAGGTAATAGGTTTTTTAAGAGATACTTTGGTTGCAAATTCATTTGGAGCTACCTATCAAACAGATGCCTACAATATGGCTATAACGATTCCAGAAATACTATTTGCAGTTTTTAGTTTAGCTATTACCACTACGTTTATTCCTATATTGAGTGAGAGTTTTAAGAACCATGGGAAGAAAGAAATGTTCAAGTTCGCTAATAATATTATTAACATATTAGTGATTATATCAATAATATTAACCATTGTAGGATGGGAACTTTCGCCACAGCTAGTTAGAATTATAGCGCCTAAATTTAGAGGACAAACCTTTGAACTTACAGTAACTCTGATGAAAATTAGTGTTATAAATATTTTATTTATGACTTTAAATGGAGCATATACAGCTATACTGCAAACTTTAGATGACTTTACTTCTCCTGCTCTTGTAGGAATAATGCTTAATATGCCAATTATTATTTATATTCTTTTAGGAGCAAAAGCAGGTGTAATAGGCCTAACTATTGCCACTGTATTTGGAAACGTGTTGAAGGTTTTGGTGCAGTTACCATGGCTAGTTAAAAACGGATATACCTACGAACTATTTATAGATTTAAAGGACAGTAGGATTAGGAAGATGCTGCTTCTAATACTACCAGTGGTTATAGGGGCAGGAGCAAATCAGATAAATGCAATTATCGATAAAACTATAGGATCAGGACTTCCAGCAGGCAGTATTTCTGCTTTAAATTATGCTTCTCGGATAACTGATGTAATATATATTAGCTTTGCTACAGCTATTGTAACGGTTATTTATCCTGCACTATCAAGAGAGAGTAGCAGCACCAGCTACGATAATTTTAAAATCTACATAAATAAGGCTGTAAATAACATCAATTTAATTATGATACCATGTACAGTTGGGTTAATAATTTTGAGCAATCCCTTAATAAATTTTTTGTTTAAGCATGGAGCATTTGATGATAGGGCCGCATCAATGACTTCTATAGCATTAGTATGTTTTTCAGTGGGGATTCCATTTTATGGGATAAGAGATGTGTTTAATAGAGCGCTATATGCTTTAAAGGATACAAAATCTTCAACTTTTAATGGAATTTTAGGCATAACAATAAATATAATCTTAAATTTAATCTTGGTAAGATTTATAGGTATAGGTGGACTTGCATTATCCACATCAATAGCTGCCATAACAACTACTTTTTTATTATTAAATAGCTTAGTGAGAAAGATTGGAAAGTTGAATATGGGACCTATAATAATTAATCTAATTAAGATTATTATCTCATCGTCGGTAATGGGATTAATTGTTAAAATTTCCTATAGTGCATTGAATAGTGCTATAGGTGGTTTTTCTGGTAAT